>NZ_JAUSUZ010000001.1:7732500-8095612 GCF_030813715.1 Catenuloplanes indicus | reverse complement strand
ACGGTCGTCGCGCTGATCTGGGGTGTCGCGCTGAACGCGCTCGCGGTCCGCTACGCGCGCACCCGCCGGGCCACCGGCGCACCGGCCTGACCGGGTCCCCGGCCGGCGCGATCGCGCCGGCCGGGGACCGGCTTCAGTGCGCGGCGGGGGTACGGGCGAACAGGCGCGCTGCCCCGGTGCCGAGCCCGGACGGAGCGGGCAGCGTCATGGTCAGCGCCGGCGCCGCGGGCGCGGGGAGGCCGCCCGCGGCGGGGACGGTCGCGGGCACGGGCGCACCGGCTCCGCCGCCGACAGCAGCCGCGCCACCGGAGACTCCGGCGGCGGGAACGCGAGGCGCGGGCGCGGCACGGCCCGGCACACCGGCCGGTCCCGGCAGCCGGGACGCGGCGGACCGGACGGGCGCGGACCGAACGACGGCGGGACCTACGGCGTTGCGCGGCGAGTGCGGCAGCTTGAGCAGGTCGGCCTCCTCGTAGCGGTGGGTGCCGCGGTGCCAGCCGAGCACGCCGGCCATCCAGTCGCGCAGCTCCTGCACGTACCGTTGGACGGTGGAGATGCCGTCGGGTTCGAGGTGGAAGTCCCGGTAGAGAACCGGCAGTTCGTCGCGCGCGATCCGCTCGAACTGTTCGAGCCGGGCCGCCATCAGGTCCGCCGCGACCTGCATCGCCGCCGCCGGCGTGATCTCCAGGAAGCGCTGGATGACCAGGACGCCGTTGTTCAGCTCGCCCTCGAACTCGATCTCCTTGCGGTACGAGAACACGTCGTTGGCCAGGCAGGCGTAGTCGGCCGCGGAGTTGTCCAGCCCGCGCAGGGTCCGGGTGCGGTAGATCTCCGGGGGCAGCAGCGCGCCGTGCTTCACCCGGCACAGGCTCATGGTCAGTTCGGAGCCGAACGTACGCCGCCTCATCTCCACGTAGTCGACCGGGTCGGCGATCCGGTGCTGGAGGTGGTTCTGCAGCTCCCACAGCCAGCTGTCCAGCATGTCGGAGACCGCGTGCCGGAACTGGGCGCGCTGGTCCGGGTTCATCGGCGCGGCCGTGCGCGGCCACAGGTCGGCCAGCCCGGCCTCGAGCGGGTGCGCGGGCGCGGGCGCGTCCCCGTGCAGTGGCATGAACTGCTTGAGTCGTTCCACGTGCGCCTTCGCGGCCGCGTAGTCCCGCGAGCGGTTGAACACCAGCGGAAAATAGTCGTCGGCGTACGTGCCCCAGGTCAGCCAGTGCGAGGAGACGTCCAGCTGCCCGGCGGACGCGTCCCAGTTGATGTGCGCGGCGCAGAGCGGGAAGTCGTAGCCGCGCAGCAGGTCCTCGGTCCAGACCGGCGGGCCGGGCACGCCCACCACCGGGTCGAAGAAGCCCATCGCGCGCGACCATTCCACCGTCGACTCGCGGGAGTGGTCGAGGTACGGGCTGGTACGCAGCGGGTACGGCATGACGAAGTCCGGCAGCGGCAGCTCGCCGACCGGGGTGAAGTGCGCGTGCGTGTGCTGCTTGATCCGGCCGGCGCCGGCCGCACCGCCGAACCGCCGCGCCGCGGACATGCCGAGCCCCGGCCGGGACCCCTTGTTCATGTAGCGGCTGGACCGCAGGTGCCACTCGTGCCCGCCGGACTGCCAGTCCTGCAGTCCCTTCGCGTAGCGCGCGACCGCCAGCGCCTCGGCCGGCGTGAGCCCGTGCTCGGCCGCGATCATCGGCACCTCGGTCAGCGCGGTGTTCTCGAACTGCTGCAGACGCGAGGTGAGCAGGTCGTTCACCGCGTCCGCCGCGGCCTGCGGCGTGGTCCCGAAGAACCGCTCGAAGACCAGCACGCAGTTGTTGACCTCGCCCTCGGACTCGGTCTCGCGCTGGTACGAGAAGATGTCGTTGCGCAGGTGCACCGCGTCGGAGAACGTGTCCTTCAGGACGCGCAGAGGCCGGCTGCCGGCCACGCGCGCCGGGATCTCCGCGTTCACCGCGTGCTCGACCAGGTCCGCGGACCAGGGTGCACCGCCGACCTTACGGCGCATCTCGACGTACTCGATCGGGTTCGCGATCCGGCCGTCGGAGATGTTGGACAGCTCCCACACGCACTCGACCAGCAGGTGCTCGGTGCTCTGCCGGAACCGCCGCTGCCAGTCGGTGGACATCGCCGGCACCGTGCGCCGCCACAGGTCCGCAAGGCCGGCCTCGATCGCGTTCGTCGGCTCCGGCATCGCGGACGGATCGCCGATCGGCATGAACGCGGGCAGCCGGTCCAGATAGGCCTTCGCCCCGGCCTGGTCCCGGGTCTTCTTGTACAGCTCCAGGAAGTGGTCGTCGAAGAAGAACACCCAGACGTACCAGTCGGTGATCAGGTCCAGCTCCGGCCCGTCCGCGTCCGGATGGGTGTAGGCGCACAGCAGCGCGTAGTCATGGTTGTCGAAGTCGGCCTCGTCCCAGATGCCGGAGCCCTCGATCATCTCCATCTCACGCGCCCATGCCTTGGAGTGCCTGCGGGCGCCCTCCAGATGCGGATTGAGCCGCGCCGGATGCGGCACGTAGAACTCGGGGAGGGTGAACGGCTGCCTCACGCTGCTTCGGCCTTTCCTTCTTCCAGAACGACGTCCCCCATCTCACCGTTTCGTCCCGATTTTTGTCCCGAAAGGGCTTGCCTTCCCTCTTCCGGGGTATGGGATTTTGCTTATCCGCCGCTTATGTGCGCGCCCGTAGGTTCGACGGCCATGACCACCGCACTGATCGAGGCGCCGGCGCGGGCCGCCCGGTGTGCCCATCCCGCTGGCGCCGGTCATGATGCTGGCCGGGCCGCGTCGACGACGTGTGGATCTGGCAACTGGATCTCTGACATTCTGATCATCGATGTGCTACGTGACCGGGAGTGACGACGTGCGGGTTCTGGTGGCCGACGACGAGCGCCTGCTCGCCGACACGATCGCGCTCGGGCTGCGGCGGGAGGCGATGGCGGTGGACGTCTGCTACGACGGCGACGGCGCGCACGAGCGCCTCTCCGTGCACCGCTACGACGTGGCCGTGCTGGACCGGGACATGCCGGGACGGTCCGGTGACGATCTCTGCCGGTGGGCCGCGCGGGAACGGCCGGAGACGCGGCTGCTGCTGCTCACCGCGGCCGCCGGCGTCTACGACCGGGTGGAAGGGCTGGGACTCGGCGCGGACGACTATCTGACGAAGCCGTTCGCGTTCGCCGAGCTGGTAGCGCGGGTGCGGGCCCTGGCGAGACGTACCGCACCCGCGCTGCCTCCGGTGCTGGAGCAGGACGGGATCGTGGTCGACGTGGCGTCCCGGACCGCGACCCGAGACGGCCGGCCGCTGGGGCTGACCACGAAGGAGTTCGGGCTGCTGCACGCGCTGATGCGGGCCCGCGGCCAGACCGTCACCACGGAGGACCTGCTGGAACAGGTGTGGGACGAGCACACCGACCCGTTCACGAACGTGATCCGGGTGGCGGTGATGACGCTGCGCCGCAAGCTGGGCGAGCCGGCGATCCTGCACACGGTGCCGCGCGCCGGATACCGGATCGGCCGGTGAGCGTCCGGTGGCGGCTGGTGCTGGTCTGCGCCGGGCTGATTCTGCTGACCGCGATCATGCACGGCAACTCGTGGAACACCTGCCTCAACACCTGGCACGACAGCCTTGAGTACCAGGACGTCTCGAACGTCTGCGCCCAGCTTCAGCGGTTCACGCCGCTCCGCGCGCTCGGCCCGCTGCTCGGCACGCTGGTGATCTTCGCGCTGTGCTATCCGCTGCTGGCGTACTGGGTGCTGCTGCCGCTGCGCACGGTCATCCCGGCGATCGCGCAGATCGGCCCGCAGAACCTCGGCCACCGGATCCGCGCACCGCGCCGCCGCTGGGACGAGCTGTCCCGGCTCGGCCGCGAGCTGGACGCGATGATGGACCGGATCGCGGCCGGCTACGAGGGACAGCGCCGGTTCGCCGCGAACGCGTCGCACGAGCTGCGCACGCCGCTGGCCCTGCAGCGCACGCTGGTCGAGGTGGGCATGGCCGCGGCGCTCACGCCGGAGCAGTCCGCGCTGCTGGCCAGCCAGCTGCTGGCCGCGAACGCGCGCAACGAGCGGCTGATCGAGGGTCTGCTGGTGCTCAGCCAGGCCGACCAGGGCCTGGCCGGGCAGAACCCGGAGCGGCTGGACGCGATCATCAAGGCGGTGCTCGCGGCGCACGCGGGACCGGCCGCGGAGCGCGAGGTCACGCTGGTGCCGTCCGTCCGGCCGCGGACCGTCCACGGCGACGCGGTGCTGCTGGAACGTCTGGTCCGCAACCTGGTGCACAACGCGATCACCTACAACATGCCGGGCGGCACCGTGCACGTGACGACCGGTGACGAGCCCGCGCTGACCGTGGTGAACACCGGCCCGCCGATCCCGGCCGCGGAGGTGACCCGGCTGTTCGAGCCGTTCACCCGGCTGGCCACCGACCGGATCGACCACAGTGGCGGCAGCGGGCTCGGCCTGGCCATCGCGCGCGCGGTGGTGACCGCACACGGCGGCACGATCACGGCGGAGCCCGGACCGGCCGGCGGACTGCGTATCACGGTCAGGTTTCCCCGCCGCTGACGGGTTCCGGCTCGATCCTTCCGCAGGGCGTCCCCGTATCTCGCATCGGGTCAACCGCGGAGATCCGCCGGCGTGCCTCCATCAGGGGTACGGCGTGCGCCGCCCGCGCACACCGAGCACGGCCACGACGATCAGCACCAGCCCGGCGAGATGCAGCAGCGAGTCCGGCGCGTCGCCGGCCGGCACCAGCCGCAGCGGCCCGGGTTCCGGCAGTGCGTTGTAGAAGACGCCGTAGCCCTCCCCGCGGTGCAGGACTACCGCGTGCGCCACGTCCGGCCCGGCCAGCAGCACCGCGCCCGCGGCCAGGACCACCGCGTCCCGCGCGGGCCGCAGTCCACGGCGGCCGGCCACGGTCAGCACGCCGGCCGCACCCACGACGGCCACCAGTAGCGGAACGGGACCCGGCACCGCGTCGAGCCCGAACACACCGGGAACCACGCGTACCGTCCACGCCGCGGCCACGGCCCCGGCACCGGCGGCGGCAAGCGGCACCCACACCCGGCGGCGCCGGACGCCCGGCATGGTCGCCACCGCACCGACGATCCCGACGGCCGCGAGAACGGTCAGCAGGCCGACGGACAGCACCTGTTCGTCAACGGAGTGCACGATTCCGCTACCCGACGAGTAGTCGTGCCGCCGCACCACGGACGCGGCCACCCGGTCCACCGCGGCGCAGGCCGGTCCGGCGGCCAGCAGCAAGCGGCTGTAGAGCTCGAGGTCGGAGGCGCCGAGCAGCGCGTGCGCGGCGAGCGCGCCGCAGGCCAGCAGCAGACCGGCCGCGGACTCCCAGGCGCGGCCCTCGATCACCGCCCACGCGTACAGCCCCGCACCGGTCACGACCGCCAGCGCTCGCCACCACACCGGCCGAGCGTAGGGGTGCGGCCGGCGGGGCGTCGCCCCGCGCGACAAATGGGTAGCGCGGTTGCTTATCCGCCGCTTATCCGTGCGTCCGTACGTTCGGCCGCCATGAGTACAGCAGTGATAGCGGCGCCGGCGCGGCGGGTGGAGCCGGCGGCGGGGGTGCGGTGCGCGGGCGCGTGGTGGCCGCACCTGGTCGCGGTTGGTGTCTACCTGGCGCTCGGCCTGGTGGTGATGGGGCGGTACCTGGCGGATCCGAACGGGACGCTGACGTCGCACGTTCCGGCGGATCACACCTGGTTCCAGTGGCTGCTCAGCCACGGCGCGCACGCGGTGCGGCACCTGGAGAACCCGCTGTTCTCGACCGCCCAGAACGCGCCGGACGGCGTGAACATGATGGCGAACACGTCGGTGCTCGGCGTGACGATCCCGATGACGCCGGTCACGATGCTGTTCGGGCCGCGGGTGGCGTACGTGGTCTGGATGGTCGGCGCGTGCGCGGGCACCGCGACGGCCGCGTACTGGGCGCTGCGGCGGTATCTGGTGCGCGGCGGCGCGGCCGCGTTCGCCGGTGGCGCGTTCGCCGGATTCGCGCCCGGCGTCGTGCACCACGCGAACGGCCAGCCGAACTTCGTGTCCAGCGCGCTGATCCCGCTGATCCTGGTGGCCGTGGCCCGGCTCGGCGCCGGCGGCCGGTGGCGGCGCGACGGGCTGGTGCTCGGCGCGCTGGTCACCTGGCAGCTGTTCGTCAACGAGGAGGTGCTGCTGGTCACCGCGATCGCGTGCGCGGTGATGACGGTCGCCTGGGCCGCGTCCCGGCCGGACGAGGCGCGGCGGCGGTGGCGGTCGTTCGGCGCGGCGCTCGGCGTGACCGCGCTGACCGCGGGGCTGCTCTGCGCGTACCCGATCTGGTTCCAGTTCCACGGGCCGGGCGCGTTCGACGGCATGCCCGCGTTCAACACCTGGGGCGAGGACCCGGTGACCTGGGTGACGTTCGCCCGGGACACGATCGCCGGAACGCCCGCGGCGGAGCTGACCCAGGGCCGGATCGAGCAGAACAGCTGGTTCGGCTGGCCGCTGGTGCTGGTCGTGGCCGTGGCCCTGGTCATGCTGTGGCGGCGTACCGCGATCGCCCGGACCTCGCTCGCGGTGATCGGCGTGACCGCGCTGCTGTCGCTCGGCCCGCGGGTGCGCCTCGGCGGCACGCTGACCGGCGTCCCGGGCCCGCAGGCGCTGCTCGGCGACGGGGTCCCGGTGCTGAACCTGGCGATGCCGAGCCGGATGACGTACGCGGTGATCGGCGCCTTCGCAGTGCTGCTGGCACTGGCCTGGGACCGGGTGCCGGGCCGCGTGGTGCGGACCGCGATCGTGCTGGCGCTGGTGCCGCTGATCCCGCAGCCGCTGCCCGCGATGCCGGACCGGCTGCCGCCGCACTTCATCACGGCCGGGACCTGGCGGTCGTACGTACCGGACGGCACCACGATGGTCACGCTGCCGCCGCCGGACAACTGGGCCGGCCGTGAGCAGCTGAGCTGGAGCGCGTGGGCCGGGCACGAGTACGCCGTGCCGGAGGGCTACTTCCTCGGCCCGGACGTCGACGGCGCGGGCCACGTGGGACCGGCGCGGCGGAGCCGGGCCACCGCGCTGGTGCACCTGACGATCGAGGCGGGCGCGGCACCGGCGGTGAGTGCGGAGGACCGGGCCACGGTACGGGCCGAGGTGACGCGCTGGAACGGCGCGGTCGTGGTGGTCCGCGACGAGTTGTTCCTGGACCTGGCCGAGCAGTTGTTCGGGCCGGCCACCCGGGTGGACGACGTGTGGCTCTGGGACCTGCGCTGATCCGGTTCCTCGTCCCGGCCTTGGGTGCCCGTCCGCGCGCACCACGGCACGATCACGGCGGAAGGCGGTCTGCGTATTACCGTCATGTTTCCTCGCGTCTGACCGGTGACGGCTTGAACCTTCCGTGCGGCGACTCCGTATCTCGCTTCGGGTGGACCGGTGCGGTCTGCCTGCCCGGAGACGACAGAGGAGGCGTTTCGCGTGAGGAGCAGAGCACGCGCGGCCGGCGGGCCGAGCTGGTCGCTGCGGGTCGGCGCCGCGCTCGCCGGCCTGGCGGGGGGCGTCGTTCTGGCGGCCGCGCCCGCCCACGCCGAACCCGGCCAGGTCGATCTGCGCATCTCCGACGACCTGGCGACCGACGACGTGCCGCGCGAGGCGACGCTGCGGGTGACCCGTACCGACGAGGGGTGTGTGCGGGTCCAGACGCTGATGACCGTACAGATGAGCGGTCTCGAACGCGACGAGATCGAGATCGCGGTCAACGAGGACGGCGTGTGGATCCCGCTGAACACGGTGCAGCTCACCGACGACGCGGTGTCCAGCGTGCCGGTCGTACCGGTGAACTCGCAGCTCTGTGAGAACCAGCGGATCCAGGTGCGCTACCGGGTGACGTTCTTCCGGACCGCGCCGGACGGGCGGGTCGACTTCATCGGCGAGGCGTTCGACGCGGCCGGGGACCGGCTCGACCGCGCGTCCGCGAACCGGCAGGTGCTGCAGGGCACCGGCAACGCCCGCTCCGACGACGAAGACGAAGACGAAGACGAGAACGCCGCGCAGGACGACGACAGCACCGTAGACGAGGAAGAGACCGTTGAGCCGAGCCCCGATGATGAGGAGACCGCCGAAGCCGGCGCCGCGCAGGAGGACGACACCGACGCACCGGCCACCGGGCCGGGAGACCAAGCGGCCGGGGTCGACCTCACCACCGCGGAGGGGCAGACCACGTTCTTCAACGGACTCGGCCCGCTGATCATCGTGGTCGGCGTCGGCATGACCGGCGTCGGCGGCGCGCTGCTGGTGACCGTGATGCGCCGATCCCGCACGGACGCGCTGCCGGACGAGGACGACGGTTTCGGTCCGCCGGTCCGCCGGCGCGGCGTGCTGTCGCCGACGCTGCGCCGCTGACCCGCGCTGCACGGCCGCGGGATGCGCCCGCGGCCGTGGAAGCTTCACCGGCCAGCCGGAATGGGTACGACGTTCGGCCGTCATTCGCGCAGGTCGTTGTCCCGCCGTCGGCCGCGGTGCCAGACTCGGGTGCCGGAACGCTGACGCGGAGGCACCCGATGGTGGCGAGATCCCCCGAACGACCGGCACCGCCCGGCCCGGCCCGGCTCGGTGGCGGACGGCCACTGCTCTATCCGGTGCCGGCCGCGGATCTGCCCGCGCCGCTGCGCGCCCGCGCCACGCCCGGCGCCCGGTTCGCCGGTGCGGTCTTCCCGCTCACGCTGCCGCCGGTCCGGCGCGGCGAACGCTTCGCGGGTGCCCGGCTCACCGTCGACCTGCGGCACCCGGACCCGGTGCGGGCGCTGGCCGTGCACGCGGACGCCGGCGAGTTCGGCCTGCCGCCGGACGGCGATCCGACCACGCCGATCGGCTGGCGGGCGCGGTGCGCGCTCGCCGGGCGGCTCCGGCCCGTCCACCGGGCCGCGATCGCGGACGGCGCCGGCACGTCCCGGTTCGGCTGGCGGTTCACCGATCACCGGGCCGCGCCGGACCTGCCGCGGGAACTGGCCGGTCACGCGCTGCTGGAGATCCCGGAGAGCGTGTCGACGCTGCTCGGCTTCCTGTCCGTGGAGGTGAGCCTGACCGGCGGGCCCCGGCCCGGGCCGCTGCGGCCGCGGCGCTTCTCGGTACCGGTGCCGGTCTCCCCCGCGCCCGCGCCCGCGACGCTGCTGTGGCTGGCCGCGGCGCCTGGCCCGCACGCCACCGGGACCGGCACCGGCCGGTACGGGGTCGCGGTGGCCGAGGTGCTGGCCCGGATCGCACGGGGCTGCGGTCTGGGCGCGCGGCGGGTGCTGCCCGCGCCGGACGGCGCCCGGTTCGCCGCGCTGCCGGTGGACACCGACGTGGCCGGGCTGGCCGCCGCGCTGACCACGGCCGTCCCGCACGCTCCGGACGAGCGGATCCGGTTCGCGCTGCACCGCACGCTGGCGGCCGGCACCGCACCGGCCGGGGACGCGCTCACCACGCTGCTGGAGGCGGCCGCGGTACGGTCCGCGCTGGCCGAGCACCGGGACGCCACGTTCGCGCTCGTGGTGCCGGACGCGCTGTTCCGGGACGCGATCGCCGGCGGCGACGGCCCGCCCGACCCGGCCGCGTTCCGGCGGATCACCGCGGACGGCGGCGGGCACGCGTGGCTCTATCTGCGCCGGCCGGGCCTGCCGGGATGAACGCCGGGAAAAAATGATCGGTTCTCCGGCTGCGTACCGGCGCGGATCCGGCTTGGATGGAGACAGACCCGCCCCCGGCCCCTGAGGAGCTTCGATGGTCGACCACCGGAACAACCGTGAAGAGGCGCTGCGCATCCTGGAGGAGGCGTCCGCGAACCCGGCCGGCGATCGCCTGATCGCCGAGGCTCAGGTCCGCGCCCTGCTCTCCATCGCCGACGAGATCCGCAGCCTGCGCGAGGCCCTCAGCACCACGCCCACCGGCACGCCACCCGCGCTCTGAGGCTCAGTCGTTGGAGCCGCGGTTGTCGAAGCGGAGCTCCTCGATGTGGAGGCGGAGCTGAAGGCGGCGGAGCACGATGTCGTCGATCCGCCGCTCGTCGCGCAGCCGCACCACGACCGCGCGCTTGTACTGGATCATTTCCAGGCGCAGCGCGTCCAGCGCCTCGGACTCGCCGTCGTCGCGCGCCTCGAGGTGGCGCAGGTGCTGGTCGTACTCGAGGCGCAGACGTTCGGCGACCAGCGCGGGCACGCCGAGGCGCTCGGCGATCACGGGCAGCGCCTCGACCGCGGCCCGGGTGGCGGCCAGCTCGGCGAGGTGTGTCTCCTCGTCGACCTCGGTGTCCTCGGGCAGCCGGGCCCAGCGCACCAGCGCGGGCAGCAGCAGGCCGCCGGCCACGATGGTGACCGCGATGACGCCGGACGTCACGAAGACGACCAGCTCGCGGTCCGGGAACGGCTCGCCGGAGCCGAGCGCGACCGGGGTGCCGAGCGCAGGTTGTTGCGGATCTCGCGCAGCGACGTGGTCAGGCTCTCCACGTAGAGCAGGGCCGGCAGGACAGCAGCATGACCTCCGGCGGCAGGTGCACCTCGTGCAACGCCGGGATCAGGCCGAGCAGCAGCACCGGCGGCGCCACCCGCAGCCGGGTGGCGAGAGCGTTGCAGCACAACACCGCGGCACCGAGCACCACGACGATTTCGAGCGCGAACACGCGGCCCCCTGTAGCAGGACGTTCAGTGTGCCGCGGGCATACCCACGTCGCGGGCGCGCAGCACGGCCTGAGTCCGATCCGTGACGCCGATCTTCGCGAAGACCGCGGTGAGCTGGTTGCGAATGGTCTTCTCACTGACGGTCAGATGCCTGGCGATCTCCACGTTCGCCTCGCCGGTGAGCAGATGCGCCACGATCTCCCGTTCGCGCGGCGTGAGCTTGTCGAACGGGGCCGGCAGCTCGCGCGCGGCGCCGCGGTTCATGCCGCCGAGCACGGTCGCGGTGATCGACGGCCCGAGCACCACGCCGCCGTTGCCCGCGGTGCGCAGCGCGTCGATCACCACGTCCGGGTCGTCGTCCTTGACCACGAAACCGGCCGCGCCGGCGTTCAGCGCCTTGATCACGACGTCGTGGTCGTCGGTCATGGTCAGCATCACGATGCGGGCGGCGGGCCGGGCCGCGAGGATCCGGCGGGTGGCCTCGATGCCGTCGCCGTCCGGCAGTGCGAAGTCCATCGCCACCACGTCGGCCTGACCGGCCACCGCCTCGCGCACCGCGTCGGCGACGCTCGCGGCCTCGAGCACCTCGGAGACCCAGCTCTCACCCTCCAGCATCGCGCGCAGCCCGCGCCGCACCACCGGGTGGTCGTCCACCACGAGCACCCGTTTTGTCTGGGCCATGCCACGCCGCCTTCGGTTTCCCGGCCTCCTCCGGCGGTTACCCCAAGTCTCCGCCTCCGCCAAGCAGAAGACGATAGTGCGCGCGTGGCCAACATCGGAACCGCCCCCGTCGATCCGGCGCCCGGCAACCACAAAAAGATCGTTTTCAGGTACGTTCCGCGGCCCGGCGGATCGCCAGGTGACGACACCGGGGAAGCGGCCGGCACCCCCACCAGCCGCTTCCCCGCTCATTGTCGTCTTGGTTACAGCACCGGCTCTCAGACCGACGCCGCGATCGGCAGGTGGACGCGGACCGCGGCACCGTGCGGGACGGTCGAGGCGATCACGCACTCGCCGCCGAGCTCCTCCGCGCGTTCCCGCATGGACTGCAGGCCGACGCCGGCCCGCCCGTTGTCGGACGAGGCCAGCCCGATGCCGTCGTCGATGACTTCAAGATCCAGCGTACGGGTACGGGTGATCGACACCCGGCAGTGCGACGCGCGCGCGTGCCGGGCCACGTTGTTGAGCGATTCCGAGACGATCCGGTACGCCGCGACCTCCACCGCGGCCGGCAGCCCGGTCAGGTCTCCGTCCGACTCGAACGTGACCGCCAGTCCGTCGGTGTCGAACCGCTGGCACTCGGCCCGCAGCGCCTCACCCAGCCCGCGGTCCAGCGACGGCGGCCGCAGCGCGGTGACCAGCGCGCGCACCTCCGCGGTGCAGATCTGCAGGTCGCCGGTGAGCCCGTCGAGCAACTGGCCCACCTTGGACGGCCCGGACATCTTCCGCGCGGCCCGGATCTGCATGGCTATGCCGGTCAGCGCGGGCCCGACGCCGTCGTGCAGGTCGCGGCGCAGCCGGCGGCGTTCCTCCTCGCGCGCCATGACCAGGCGTTCCCGGGACTGGCGGAGATCCTGGATGAGCCGGGTGGCCTCGGCCGCCATCGCGGCGTTGAGCGCGACGTCGGCGAGCAGACGGCGTTCCCGGGCGGTGAACCGGGCGCCGGGGCTGCGGCGCCCGACGAGCAGCCGGCCGACCTCGGTGCCGTGCGTCTGCATCGCGAACGTCTCCAGGTGGTCGCTGCGCTCGCCGTGCTCCGCGACGATCCGGGTGCCGTCGGCGTCGCTGAGCGCGACCGCCACGTAGGGCAGCCGCAGCGACTCCGCGACCGCGCTGGTCAGCCGGGGCAGGACGTCGCCGTACTCGGCGGTGTGCCGGAGCAGGTCGAGCAGCGCCGCGATCACCTTGTACGGATTCGCCCGGTCGCCGTAGAGCAGCTGGTCGACGCTCTGCTGCACGCGGCGGCGGACCGGTTCGAACCCGACCGCGATCAACCCGGTGGCGACCAGCGACGCGTTCGTGTTGCCGGCGTCGCCGACCAGCACCGTGCGCAGCGCGGTCACCAGGGCCACGAAGGTGACCACGACCAGCAGCGTCATCACCAGCCACACCGTGGTGCGGTTGACCGCGCGGTCGAGCCCGTAGAGCCGGTAGCGCAGGATCGCCACCGCCATCGCGATCGGCACCGCGACCGCGATCAGCGGGAACCCGAGCGGGAAGCCGAAGCCGGAGTCGAGCCCGATGCCGATGACCATCAGGATCGCGGCCGGGATCAGGCAGGCGAGCTGGCGGCGCGTGTCCCCCTCGGCCACGCGCCACCGCGCCCAGAGCGAGCCCACGATCGCCAGTCCGAGCGTCAGCGTGACGGCCACGCCGATCAGCGCCACCAGCAGGGACGCCCGGCCGAGCGGTGTGTACTCCGGGTTGAACTCGATCAGGAACGCGTACGGCCGGTCCGCGGCGACACCGGCCAGGCCCACCGTGGAGATCAGCACCGCGGCGCCGAGCGCCCAGGCGACCGGCCGCCACCGGCGGGACGGCAGCCGTCCGTCCGGGAAGTACAGCAGCGCGAACAGCACCAGGCCGAACGGCGGCCACCACAGCCACTTGCTGAGCCACACCAGAATCACACTGCCGGTCCAGGAACCGGCCAGCACCGAGATCGCGGCGCTGAGCCCGCCGGCCGTCATCAGCAGGCCCACCGGGTGCCGGGGTGCACCGGTGAGCACCAGCATGCCGGCCGCGGTGAACGCGACCGCGATGGCCGCGTTCAGCCCGATGAAGTCCAGCGCGTACGGGTTGTCGCTGGTGATCTGGCCGATGACGGACAACACCGCGATGACGAAGGTCGCCGCGGCTATGGCGCCGCTCGGAGTCCCGAGCCAACCACGGGTCCTGGGCAACGTGACTCCTATGCAGATGGTGTGGGGGTGAGTCGGTGCGGTCTTACCAGCTGTGGCAGAGCAGCATGTGCAGCGCGCTGCCCTGGGTCATCATGACCAGCGACCGGACCGCGGGCGGGTCGGTCAGCGCGCCGAAGTTCGGCTCGAGGTCGTCGGCGATCTCGGCGAGCGAGCGGCCGGCGGTCGCGGGCAGCTGCGCGATGGTCTGCTCCGGGTCGAACCCGGCCTGGCGGAAGTCGTCCGCGTGCTCGCGGATCATCGTCTTGGTCCGCTCGATCACCGTGGTGATCCGGGCGTGCACCGCCTCCGGGTCGGCCGGGTCGCCGCTCTCGGTCAGGTCGACCAGCGTCCAGTCCCGGCCGAACGCGGGCAGCAGGCGCTTGCCGGACGCGTTGAAGAACTCGATCGTGTTCGTGACGGTCGGCTCGTGGCCGGCGCCCATGTCCGTCTCCGCGAGCAGCGTCTTGACGTCGCGGTAGACGTGCACCCAGGCGTTGGTCGCGGCGACCGCGAAAATCGCGTGCGTGGCCTCAGTGGACATCGGGATCTCCTGTATCTGAAGGGATTGCGGATCAGTCGCGGGGCTTCGGCTCATCCTGCACGCCGCCGGCGACCCGGATCCATGGGACGGATGTCCCGAGACGGCAGGAGGTTCCGGCATCCGCGGGCGCCGCTCGGCCGGGCGGAAGTGCCGAAAACTCCTGGGCGCCGGGACACCAGCCCGCATCGGGCGGGACATCTCAGCGGCCAATGTCTTCTTCAGGACAGCGGCGCGGGAGGCGCGCCGGCCGGTACGACAGATCGGATGCCGACGATGTACGCGACGAGCCTGCACCACGCGACGCTCTCGTACACCCACAGCGGCGGATATGCGACATCCTGCCACTATCTCGGGCCTGGCTGACCTGTTTCCTGGGGGGTGCGCGAAGGCCCCCATCCTCGGGGGGAGGATGGGGGCCTTCGTCGGGGTCTTACTGACTTCACTCCTCGGCGGACGGCGCGGTGCCGAGATCCGCCGGGATCGCGTCCGGCACCTCGGCCGGGCGCTCGGAGGCCCGGAAGACGAGCTTGGACTCGTCGATCTTCTCCGGGTCGCCCTCGCAGTCGACGACCACGATGTGGCCGGGGCGCAGCTCGTTGAAGAGGATGCGCTCGGACAGGTTGTCCTCGACGTCACGCTGGATCGTCCGGCGCAGCGGCCGGGCACCCAGCACCGGGTCGAAGCCCTTCTTCGCCAGGTACTTCTTCGCGTTGTCGGTCAGCTCCAGCGCCATGTCCTTGTTCTTCAGCTGGCCCTCGATCCGCGACACGAAGATGTCCACGATGGACAGGATCTCGGTCTGCTGGAGCTGGTGGAAGACGATGGTGTCGTCGATGCGGTTCAGGAACTCCGGGCGGAAGTGCTGCTTCAGCTCGTCGTTGACCTTCTGCTTCATCCGCTCGTAGTTCGACTCCTGGTCCTCCGACGCCTGGAAGCCCAGCGACACGGCCTTCGCCACGTCACGCGTACCCAGGTTCGTCGTCAGGATGATGACCGTGTTCTTGAAGTCCACGATCCGGCCCTGACCATCGGTCAGGCGGCCGTCCTCCAGGATCTGCAGCAGCGTGTTGAACACATCCGGGTGCGCCTTCTCGATCTCGTCGAAAAGAACCACACTGAACGGCTTGCGCCGCACCTTCTCCGTGAGCTGGCCACCCTCGTCGTAGCCCACGTAACCGGGAGGCGCACCCACCAGGCGGGACACCGTGTACCGGTCGTGGAACTCCGACATGTCCAGCTGGATCAGCGCGTCCTCGGAACCGAACAGGAACTCCGCCAGCGCCTTCGTCAGCTCGGTCTTACCCACGCCGGACGGGCCGGCGAAGATGAACGAGCCGGACGGGCGCTTCGGGTCCTTCAGGCCCGCACGGGTACGCCGGATCGCCTTCGACACGGCCTTGACCGCGTCCAGCTGGCCGACGACGCGCTTGTGCAGCTCGTCCTCCATGCGCAGCAGCCGGGAGGTCTCCTCCTCGGTGAGCTTGTAGACCGGGATGCCGGTCCAGTTGCCCAGCACCTCGGCGATCTGCTCGTCGTCGACCTCGGACACGACGTCCAGGTCGCCGGCCTTCCACTCCTTCTCCCGCTGCGCCTTCTGGGAGAGCAGCTGCTTCTCCTGATCGCGCAGCTGGGCCGCCCGCTCGAAGTCCTGCGCGTCGATCGCGGACTCCTTGGCGCGGCGCACCTCCGCGGTCTTCTCGTCGAAGTCGCGCAGGTCCGGCGGCGCGGTCATCCGGCGGATGCGCATCCGCGCGCCGGCCTCGTCGATCAGGTCGATCGCCTTGTCCGGCAGGTAGCGGTCGGAGATGTACCGGTCGGCCAGCGTGGCCGCGGCCACCAGCGCCGCGTCGGTGAAGCTCACCCGGTGGTGCGCCTCGTACCGGTCGCGGAGACCCTTGAGGATCTCGATGGTGTGCGCCAGCGACGGCTCGCCGACCTGCACCGGCTGGAAACGGCGCTCGAGCGCGGCGTCCTTCTCGATGTACTTCCGGTACTCGTCGTTGGTGGTCGCGCCGATCGTCTGCAGCTCACCCCGGGCCAGCATCGGCTTCAGGATGTTCGCCGCGTCGATCGCACCCTCGGCCGCACCGGCACCGACCAGCGTGTGGATCTCGTCGATGAACAGAATGATGTCGCCGCGGGTGCGGATCTCCTTGAGCACCTTCTTCAGGCGCTCCTCGAAGTCACCGCGGTACCGCGAACCCGCCACCAGCGCGCCGAGGTCCAGCGTGTAGAGCTGCTTGTCCTTCAGCGTCTCCGGGACCTCGCCCTTGACGATCTTCTGGGACAGGCCCTCGACCACGGCGGTCTTGCCGACGCCGGGCTCGCCGATGAGCACCGGGTTGTTCTTGGTGCGGCGGGACAGCACCTGCATGACCCGCTCGATCTCCTTCTCGCGCCCGATGACCGGGTCGAGCTTGCCCTCCTGGGCGGCCTGGGTGAGGTTCCGGCCGAACTGGTCCAGCACCAGGCTGGTCGACGGCGCGGACTCGCCCGGCGCGGTGCCGGCCGTGGCCGCCCCGCCCTTGCCCTCGGAGTAACCGGAGAGGAGCTGGATGACCTGCTGGCGGACCCGGTTGAGGTCGGCGCCCAGCTTGACCAGCACCTGCGCGGCCACGCCCTCACCCTCACGGATCAGGCCGAGCAGGATGTGCTCCGTACCGATGTAGTTGTGCCCCAGCTGAAGGGCCTCGCGGAGCGACAGCTCCAGGACCTTCTTCGCCCGGGGCGTGAACGGGATGTGCCCGCTCGGGGCCTGCTGCCCCTGACCGATGATCTCCTCAACCTGCTGGCGGACGCCTTCCAGTGAGACCCCGAGGCTCTCCAGGGCCTTGGCGGCGACGCCCTCACCCTCGTGGATGAGACCGAGCAGGATGTGCTCGGTGCCGATGTAGTTGTGGTTGAGCATCCGGGCTTCTTCCTGAGCCAGGACGACAACCCGACGCGCTCGGTCGGTGAACCGCTCAAACATGCCCATCACGTCCTCACTGCGGGCTCCCATGCACTCCCGCTGAAACGTACGGCACAAGCAGCACTTCAACCACAGCGCCACCAGTGCAGCACTGTTGAAACACCAGCACCACAGCGGCAGGTGCGCCCGTTTTGTCCCCAGGGTTGCGCTGAGGTAAGCCTCTTGGCCGCGATCGCATGGGCTCTCGCTGTGTCACCCGACTCTTCGGTGACTGCCATGCAGTGGCTCGGGCAGGCGCTCTGCCGCATGACTCACCCTACCGCAGTGAAGATCTTTCACAGTGCGGGAACGGCTCAAAACGGACCACTTCCGCTGACAGGTGAATACCTTCCGCCCTGAGCGGAATCACCCGGCCGCGGGGTCGCCGGAAACCGCTCCGGACTGGCATCCTATGTGCTCATGTACGCACGCGACCAGGACGACATCGCCCCCGAGGCCGCCTTCGGCGCCGCCGTCGCCGCACTCCGCCTGCTCGGCGACGAAACCCGGCTGCGCCTGCTCTGGCACCTGCGCGACGACGAGCGCGACGTGACCGCACTGACCGCCGCGCTCGGCACCGCCGCTCGCCCCGCCGTCTCCCAGCACCTGGCCAAGCTGCGCCTCGCCGGCCTGGTCACCACCCGCCGCGACGGCCGTCGCGTCCTCTACCGCCTCAACGGAACCCACGTCCGCCACCTGGTCGTGGAGTCTCTCGCCCAGGCCGAACACCTACTCACCGCGGCCCACCCCGGCCACTGACCGCGCTTCGCGCCCGCCATCACCCGTTCGGGCGGTACGGGGTGCCGCGAATGAGCGCGAGGACACCGGCGCCGAGCGCTAGAGACGCGGCGAAGAGGAGAACCGGGCGGTAGCCGGCAATCGGCAGCACGACGGTGGCGGCCGGGGTGGCGATCGCGGGCGTGGCGAAGATCAGGGACGTCGCGGTGGCGGAGACGCGGCCGAGGCGAGCCTCGGGCGTGCCGCGCTGTACGGCGGTCACCGCGGCCACCACCGTCCACGGGAGCCCGAGACCGAGGATCAGGCTGCCCGCGATCACGACCGGCGACCAGGGCACGGTCCTCAGCACCAGTGCCACCGCCACCAGCACCGCGCCACACGCCACCAGCGCCGTCTCCACGGCCGGTGCGGCCCGGCCGGAAAGCCGGCCGCCGGAAAGCAGGCGCGCGGACAGCAGACCGCCGAGGATCGCGCCGCCTCCCTGGACGGAACTGAGCACACCGGCGAACGCCGGATCGCGGCCGAGCCCTTCGTCGATCATCGCGTAGAGCACGCCGGAACCGAGCGCGGCTGCCGCCATCGCCGCAGTCGCGACCAGCACGATCGCGCCGAGGCCCGCCTCCCGCCGCAGATGCCCTACCCCGACCACCCAGGCCGTCCACCCGCCGCCGGCCCCGACCGCGTCCGGCCCGGTAGCACCGGACGGGGTCTCGCCCGGCCCGGCACCGGCACTCTCGCCACCCCGCGTGAACGCACGGAACCGCGAGAACCGCGTCGGCCGAGTCACGGCAGCCACGCCGGCCCCGGGCTCGCCCCGCCCCGCACCGGCACTCCCGCCGCCCCGTGCGAACGCGCCGTACCGCGGAAGCCGGGTGCGGAGAGTCGCGGAATGCGCGCCGGGCCGTGGAAGGCGCAGGGCGCCGTACAGCGCGGCCGAGACGCCCAGCAGAGCCGCACACAGCAGAATCACCGGCGCGGCGCCGGACAGGGTGAAGAGGGCGGCGCCGGCCAGTGGGGCCACCAGCTTGACCCCCTCCTGCGCGCTCATCCGCAGGCCGTTGACCGCGCCGAGCGCGTCCCCGGGGAGCGCGGCGGGCAGCAGTCCGGCCTCGGCCGCGTCCATCAGCACCAGCGCGGCGCCGTAACCGAGCATCACCGCGAAGATCGGCCCGGCCCGGTCCGGGCCGCGCACCGCGAGCAGGGTTAGGAGCCCACCGGCCACGATCACGGCGGTACGGACCAGGAGCGCCTGCCGTGGCAGCCGGTCCGCGAGCGCGCCGATCATCGGACCGGCCAGTGACGGGACGTAGACGCACGCGGTGGCCAGCGCGGCCAGGCGGGCGTCGCCGGTCAGGCTCATCACCCAGATGCCGGCGGTCAGGATCATCGCGTTGCCGCCGAAGCCGGCGGCCAGCGAGACGGTCACGAACAGCACGGCGTTGCGACGCCCGTCCGCCTTGAGCTCCACTGACTCAACTCTGGCAGTGGAGCAGGCCGGCGTCAACCGCGCCGGGCCCGGGCCTCGCGCGCGGCGGATCGCAGCCGGTCGAGCGCGGCCCGCGGCGCGTCCGGCAGCGCGGCCGCGTCCCACTCGCGCAGGTCGTTCAGCACATCGTCGACCAGGCTGTACCGGCCGCCGGGCGGATCGTCGGGCCGCTGCGCCGCCGCGAGGGCGAGGCACTGCCGGACGAGCGCGGCCGCGGGATGCCGGTCGTCCCACCCGGGGTCGGCGGCGATCGCCCCGGCGGCCGCGGACACGGCCGAGATGAGGTTCCGCACCGGGTCGTCAACAGATTGCTGACGAACCGTGATCCGGCGGCGGAGGCGGGCCAGGCGCTGCTCACCGGCCTGGCGGGAGGCGAGGCCGAGCGCGGACGCGATCGCCGACCACCCGGCGCCGCCGTCCCGGGCGGCCTCGATCAGTGCGGCCTCGGCCGCGTCCAGCTCCGTGCGGAGCTGGGCCACCCGGCCGAGCGCGGCCATCGCCTCGGCCAGCCCGGGTGCGGGCGCGGCCAGCACCGCGTGCACCTCGTCGTAGGGACGCATGGTGACGATGCTCTCCACGTACCGCCGGGCTTGTCAATGTTCTGTTGACGGGCCGCGCTGGTAGCGTCGCGTCGTGAGCAGTGCGGACGCACATCGGGTGTTCGAGCGATATCTGGTCGCCGGGGCGATGTCCCGCGACCCGGACGCGGTGGCGGCGCTCTTCGCCGAGGACGGCGTGCTGGAGTGGCCGCTGCACCGCACGCGGTTCGCGGGGCGGGACGAGATCCGCCACGGGCTGCGCGGCTACTATGCGCGCCATACCGCGCCGACGGCGTCGGTCGATCCGGACCGGTCGGGCTGTGTACTGCACCGGACGACGGAGCGGGACACGTTCCTCGTGGAGATCGACACCGTTTTCGCGGGATCGGACGACGCCACGGCACTGGTGTGGATCTTCCGGATCGACGGCGACGAGCAGATCGTGCGACTGCGGGACTACTTCGCCGGGGAGGCGTGATGAGCGAGCTGCTACGGGTCGATCTCGGCGAGGTGCCGTACGACGAGTCGGGCGCCACCATGACCGGCTGGGCGGACGAGTGCCGGGACGGGCACGCCCCGGACCGGTTGTTCCTGCTCACGCACCCGCCGGTGATCACCTACGGGCGGTTGACGCCGCCGGAGGAGCTGCCCGGCCCGCTCGGCGGGATCCCGACCGTCCCGGTGGACCGGGGCGGGCACGCGACCTACCACGGTCCGGGGCAGCTGGTCGGCTACCTGATCGTGAACCTGCGGGAGCGGCAGAGTGGGCCGGTGGACATCATCCGGCTGGTCGAGAACACGTTGATCGAGGCGGTCGGCTCGCTCGGCTTCGAGGCGATCCGGCGGGACACGCCGAAGGGCGCGCCGAGCCTGGTGGGCGTGTGGACGCCGGACGGCCGCAAGCTCGTGTCGATCGGCATGCGGATCCGCGGCGGCATCACCACGCACGGTTTCGCGCTGAACGTGGACCCGGACCTGTCCGTCTTCGACACGTTCGTCGCCTGCGGTCTCGCGGACGTGTCGATGACCTCGCTCCGGCAGCTCGCCGACGAGCGGGGCATGCAGACGCCGGACCTGGCGACGGTACGGGACGCGGTGGCCAAGGCCTTCCAGGCGACCTGATTGGCACGCGTGTTCTAACCGGCCTAGGATCGGCGGCATGAGCCACCAGCCCTCCCTGCTCGACATGGCGTCCGGGTCCGGCCCGGCGCTCGGCGACCTGCGCGACGCGGTGCGGCACCCGCTGACCCGCGGCGCCTGGGTCGATCACCTGCCGGGCTGGGTCTCCGGGTCCGACGCGGTGCTCGACACGCTGCTCGGCGACATCGGCTGGCGGGCCGATCGAGTGCGGATGTACGAGCGGGAGGTCGACGTACCGCGGCTGCTGCGGTGGTTCGGCGAGGGCGAGCCGCTCCCCCACCCGCTGCTCACCGACGCCCGCACCCGGCTGACCGCGCACTACGCGCGCGAGCTGGGCGAGCCGTTCACCACGGCCGGCATGTGCCTCTACCGCGACGGGCGGGACAGCGTGGCCTGGCACGGCGACACCAAGGGCCGGTCGGCCGCGTCGGACACCATGGTCGCGATCGTGTCGTTCGGCTCACCGCGCACGCTGATGCTGCGCCCGCGCGGCGGCGGCGAGAGCCTGCGCTTCCCGCTCGGCCACGGCGACCTGATCGTGATGGGCGGCTCCTGCCAACGCACCTGGGAGCACGCGATCCCGAAGACCGCCCGCCCGGTCGGCCCGCGGGTCAGCGTCCAGTTCCGTCCGTACGACGTGGCTTGACCTGGAGCGCGCTCCAGGTCATAGCGTCAATCCCCGGTGAGCACATCAACGGGAGGAAACACCATGCGTACCAGGGACTTCGGACGGCTCGGGCAGGTCAGCGCGCTGACGCTCGGCGGCGGCGGTATCGGCGCGGTCTGGGGCGAGACGAGCCGGGCCGAGGCGATCGCGACCGTGCACGCGGCGCTGGACGCCGGGATCACGCTGGTCGACGTGGCGCCGAGCTACGGGCCGGACTTCGAGGCCGAGCGGGTCGCCGGCGCGGCACTGAAGGGACGCGAGGCGCTGCTGGCGACGAAGGCACAGGTGCACGACGACGAGTTCCCCGACCCGGTCGCGCGGATGGTCGAGAGCCTGGAGGACAGCCTGCGCCGGCTCGGCCGCGAGTCGGTCGACATGTTCCTGCTGCACACGCAGCTACGCCCGGCCGGCACCGACGGCCCGAAGGGCACGCTCGACTACGACCGGTACGCGACCGAGGTCGCGCCCGCGTTCGACCGGCTGCGCACCGAGGGCAAGATCCGGTCGTGGGGCCTGACCGCGGTCGGCCACCCGCAGAGCATCATCGACGCGATCGGTAATACCGCGCACCGCCCGGACTACGCGCAGGTCATCGTGAACGCGCTGGACATGAACGGCGACATGTGGATCTACGGTGACCTGCCGTCGCGCAACGTGGAGATCGTCGCGGCCGCGAACGCGGCCGGCGTCGGCGTGATCGCGATCCGCGCGGTCGCGGCCGGTTCGCTGGCGTCCTCGCTGGACCGCACGATGGCCCCCGACTACCCGGCCGCGGTCGACTTCGCCCGCGCGGAGCCGTTCCGCAAGCTCGCGGCCGAGCTCGGCGAGTCCCCCGCCGCGCTGGCCCACCGCTGGGCGCTGACCGCACCGGGCGTCGCCACCGTGGTGCTCGGCGTGAAGAACCGCGACGAGCTGGCCGAGTGCGTCGCGGCCGAGGCCCGCGGCCCGCTCTCCGACGCGGAGATGGCCGCGATCGCGGCGCTGCGCGCGTAGAACGACCCCGGCGGTGCGCGCGTGACAGCATCAGAAGCGGATCCTCCCGCTTCCGGCGCGGTGCGGTCCGCATGCTCCCGCGGGCACCGGCCCAATGCCACTCAGCTTATTTTGATCTTGAAGCGGGCCCGGTGGGGCCGTGAATCCCCGGCCGGCGCAGATGCCGTCCCGTGCGGTTCGGCGGGCAGGGAGCAGACGCGGTGGGGTGCTTTGTGAACCCCAGGTCAGGATCCATGGTCAACTTGAGTTGAGTGGCATTGGGCACCGGTCGTCGCTGGCGCTCCCGCCTGCCGGTCCCGCCTCGACACCGGCAGTGCACACCCGCACCGCCCGCGATCCACGTGCTTCGCACGCGACCGGTCCCGGGCCGACGCCGGCGGTGCAGGCCGCGCGCTTCGCTCGCCGCCGCAGGCGGGTCACATGCCCGGGATCACCGTCCATCCGTGTGGATCGAGGACCGAGGTGTGGGGGTGGCCGCTTCGCGGCGTGCCGACGCTGCTCACCCGGCACACGCTGGATCGAGGCAGCCGGCAGCGGCGTGCAGATCTCGCACCGCACCACCGAGCCGGTGGCCGCCGCACCCCATGCCCGAAATATCGCGATATCGGGGGGTGAGGCGTCCGGCGGTTCTCCGCCGCCCCGGCGCGAAGGCGACGCCGCCAGCGCTGAGTGATCAATCAGTGGTGCGAAAAGGAGATCCAATATCGAAGTTGATCGCCATTTTGTACCACTGATTGATCACTCAGCCGGGCAGGTGGGATTCCCGCGGACACGGACGCTCGGCGGCGGCGCGAGATATGGCGATATTTCGGACGCGGGCTTCGCACGCGCTCCGAGGCAGCCACTGCGCATCGCCACTGCGCAGCCGCGCCGCGTCGCGCCGCGCGGCCCGACGCTGCGGTTCGCGCGTTCGTACTGCGCCGCGCTTCGCGCGTTCGTGTGGTGCCCGGCGGGCCCGTGCCGAGCCGGGCCGCACCTCCGGGCCGGGTCGCACCTTCGCGCCGGATCGGCCCTCCGGGGCGGATCGGGCCTCCGGGGCGGATCGGGCCTCCGGGGCAGATCGGCCCTCCGGGGCAGATCGGCCCTCCGGGGCAGATCGGCCCTCCGGGGCAGATCGGCCCTCCGGGGCAGATCGGCCCTCCGGGGCAGATCGGCCCTCCGGGGCAGATCGGCCCTCCGGGGCAGATCGGCCCTCCGGGGCAGATCGGCCCTCCGGGGCAGATCGGGCCTCCGGGGCGGATCGGGCCTCCGCGCTGGGCAGAGGATCCGCGCCGGGCCAGGTATCCGGGGCGGGGCGTGCCGTGCGCCTTCGGGGGTGGGGCCTTGCGCCGATTACGGGGCATTTCGGCTGCCTGCCCGGGGGGTGCGGGGTGCCAGGGAAATGCCGGTGCTTGGGTAGGCAGGTGGTCAGGTAAGCAGAGCAAAGCGATGACGGTGGAGGGCCCGCGCCCACAGACCGGCAGGGAGGAGCGCCGGCGACGACCGGTGCCCGCGGGAGCACCGGGAATCGGCCACGCCGGGAGCGGGAAAATCATGAATGTGCCGCGAAGCGGGAGAATGTCGGTCATGGATCTTGTCACCTACACGCCGGCCGAGGCGGCCGAGAAGACCGGGCTGACGCTGGACACGCTGCGCTACTACGAGCGGTCCGGGCTGCTCAACGACGTGGAGCGGACCTCCGGCGGGCGGCGGGTCTACACCGACGCGCACCTCGGCTGGCTGGACGTGCTGGTCTGCCTGCGGCGCGGTGGGATGCCGATCCGGCAGGTGCAGCGGTTCGTGGACTCCACCAGGCCGGGAGTCCGGCTGCGGATCCTGGAGGAGCACCGGCGGAACGTGCTGCGCGAGATGGAGGAGCAACGGCGGGCGCTGGGCGTGATCGACGGCAAGATAGACGCGTATCGGCGGCTGGAGAAGGAGGAGCACCCGAACGAGTAACCCAGCGAGGAATATTCCGGGCGAAGTTGAACTCTCCGGCGACGCGTTCCCGTATGTGTCGGCAACCAGGTCAGCCGCTGCAGATTCACCAGGACCCGGAGGACAAGAGCATGACGGAGCTGGCACGGATCGGTGTCACCGGTCTGTCGGTCATGGGCCGCAACCTCGCCCGTAACCTCGCCCGGCACGGCCACGTGGTCGCGGTGCACAACCGGACGGAGAACCGCACCAAGGAGCTGATCGAGGAGTTCGGGCACGAGGGCGCGTTCGTGCCCGCGCAGACCGCCGCCGAGTTCGTCGCCGCGATCGCGCGTCCCCGGAAGATCATCGTGATGGTGACGGCCGGTGATCCGACGGACCGGGTGATCGACGAGCTCACGCCGCTGCTCGACCCGGGCGACATGATCATCGACGGCGGCAACGCGAACGTCGCCGAGACGATCCGCCGCGAGGAGGCGCTGCGCGAGAAGGGCCTGCACTTCGTGGGCGCGGGCATCTCCGGCGGTGAGGAGGGCGCGCTGCACGGGCCGAGCATCATGCCGGGCGGCTCCGCCGAGGCGTACGCGGAGATCGGCCCGATCCTGGAGGGCATCGCGGCCCGGGTCGACGGCCGGCCGTGCTGCACGCACGTCGGCCCGGACGGCGCCGGTCACTTCGTCAAGACGGTGCACAACGGCATCGAGTACGCGGACATGCAGCTGATCGCGGAGGCGTACGACCTGCTGCGGAAGGCGACGAACCTGGTGCCGGACGACATCGCCGAGGTCTTCGCCGGCTGGAACGAGGGCCGGCTCGCCTCCTACCTGGTCGAGATCACCGCCGAGGTGCTGGGCCAGGTCGACGCGGAGACCGGCCGCCCGTTCGTGGACGTGGTCATGGACCGCGCGGAGCAGAAGGGCACCGGCCGCTGGACCGTGCAGGCCGCGCTGGACCTGGGCACGCCGGTCCCGGGCATCGCGGAGGCGGTCTTCGCCCGCACGCTGTCCGGCCAGACCGAGCTGCGGGCCGCCGCCCGGGAGCTGCCCGGCCCGCCGCCCGGTGCCCGGGAGGCGTCCCGCGCGCTGGTCGAGGACATCGAGAAGGCGCTCTACGCCTCCAAGATCGTCGTCTACGCGCAGGGCTTCCACCAGATCGCGACGGCGTCCGCCGAGTTCGGCTGGAAGGTCGATCTGGGCGCGATGGCCCGGATCTGGCGTGGCGGCTGCATCATCCGGGCGCGGTTCCTGGACCGGATCTGGTCCGCCTACAACGCCGACCCGGACCTGCCCACGCTGCTGACCGACGAGTATTTCCGGGAGGCCCTGACCGACGCGCAGAAGGCGTGGCGGCGCGTGGTGTCCACCGCGACCTGGCTGGGCATCCCGGTGCCCGGCCTCAGCTCCGCGCTCGCCTACTACGACGGGCTGCGCGCGCAGCGGCTGCCGGCCGCGCTGATCCAGGGTCAGCGCGACTACTTCGGCGCGCACGGATACCGCCGGGTGGACCGGGCCGGCACCTACCACACCGCATGGTCCGGCAACCGCGGCGAGTCACCCAGCTGAGCACCCCGGCGTGACCTGGGCGCCCCTGTGCTGCGGGGCGCCCGGAGCGCGAGACGCTACCGGCCGGCTCGGGGAGCCGCGGCTCACGACCGGAAGGTCACCTCCGGGTAGGCCGAGACCGGGTCCAGCCGGCCCGCACGTCCCGGCGTTCCGTCGGCTCTTCCAGCACGAACGACACGTCCGCGGCCCGGCTCCGCGGCGAGCGTGGCCAGTGTTCTCATGGCCGTCACCCTGCCGCCCGATCCACTCAGGACACCCGAGGTTCCCCCTCCGGGTCGTTCCGGCTGCCCGGCCCGGCATGACCGGATCGTTCCGCTCCCGGACGGGATCGTGCCTGTCCGGGCAGGTCACCGGCTGCGAGGATCGGGGCATGAGACAAGCGCTGATCGTCGTCGACGTGCAGGAGTCGTTCCGTCAGGGCCCGCGCTGGGCGTCCGTCTCGGTGCCGGACATCGCCGGCCGGGTGGCCCACCTGGTCGCCGCGGCCCGCGAGCGCGGCGACACCGTGATCTGGGTACTGCACGCCGAGCCCGGCACCGGCGGGCCGTTCGACCCGGCGTCCGGCTTCGTCCGCATGATCGACGGCCTGGACCCGCGGCCCGGCGAGCCGGTGCTGACGAAGACCACCCGGAACGCGTTCACCAGCACCGAGCTGCAGCGGCTGCTCACCGTGGCCGGGATCGGCGAGCTGACGATCTGCGGCATCCAGACCGAGCAGTGCTGCGAGACCACCGCCCGGGTCGCCGCCGACCTCGGCTACGACGTGGTGTTCGTGACCGAGGCGACCGCGACGTTCCCGATCCCGCACCGCTCGGCCGCGGACCGGCCGTGGGCGGAGATCCTGGCCGACCCGCGCACGCTGGACACCGCCGCGATCGTCGAGCGCACGGAGTACGCGCTGGCCGGGCGGTTCGCCACGATCCGTACCGTGGCGGAGGTCGTGGCCCGGTGACCGCCGTCGTCCTGCTGCTCGTGCCCGGTGTGCACCTGCTCGACCTGGCCGGCCCGGCCCAGGTCTTCGACACGGCCGGTTACCGGCTGCACTTCGTGGCCGAGCGGGAGGACGTCCGGTCCGCGCAGGGCCTGCCGGTCCGCGCGTCGCTCGACTGGCCGGACGACGCGGACCTGGTCGTGGTCCCCGGCTGGCGGGCGTCGCCCACGCTGGCCGGCACCGGTCCGCTGTCCGACGCCACGCTCGGCCGGCTGCGCGCGCACCACGACGCCGGCGGCACCGTCGCCAGCGTCTGCGCCGGCGCGGACGCGCTCGGCCGGGCCGGCCTGCTCGACGGCCGGCGCTGCACCACCCACCACGAACTCCAGGACGAGCTGGCCCGCCGTCACCCGCGCGCGACCGTGGTCCGCGACGTGCTCTACACGGTCGACGGCCGCGTCGTCACGTCCGCCGGCATCGCCAGCGGCATCGACCTGTCGCTGCACCTGGTGGCGGCCGCGCACGGCCCGGCCGCCGCGGCCCGGGTGGCCCGCGCCATGGTCGTCTACGCCCGCCGCAACGGCGACGAACAGCAGGCCAGCGCCATGCTGCGGCACCGCGCGCACCTCAGCGACGCGGTCCACCGGGTGCAGGACGTGATCGACGCCCGCTTCACCGAGCCGCTGCCGCTGGCCACGCTGGCCACCGCCGCGGGCGTCGCCGACCGGACGCTGACCCGCCTGTTCCGCGCCGCGACCGGCCTGACGCCGCTGCGCTACCAGCAGCAGCTCCGCCTGGAACGCGCCGGCCACCTGATCGCGCACGGCGCCACCGTCGAGTCCGCCGCGCACGCGACCGGCTTCACCGACCCGCGCATGCTCCGCCGCCTCCGATCGCGCGCGGCGCCGGTACCGCCGAAGAGGTGATCATTGATGGCACAAATGCACCCGTAGCAGGACGAATGATCTTCGTGGGGCCACCGCGGACGTGACCGGTACGGCATTCTTGGGCGGGGCCTGCGGACCGCGAGGCCCCGCCCCTCAGAATGACGCGGTCGGCCGGAAAGGGGTGCCTGCGTGGAGAAGTTCATGTCCGGGAGCCGGATCTGGCCGGACGAGCAGACGCGCCTGCACTTCTACCTCATCCCGTCGCTCGATCTGAACGGCGAACTCGACGCGCTGATCCAGGACTACCGGGACGTGCTGGACGAGTTCCCCTTCCTGACGCTGGTGCAGGACGAGTGGCTGCACATCACGCTGCACATGGTGACCGGCGTGGCCGCCGAGGAGGTCGGTGACCGGCAGCGGCGCGGCCTGATCCGCACTGTCGGCACCTACCTGGAGGGCCTGGGCCCGATGACGCTGACCGCGGGCCCGGCGCTGGCCACCCGCAACGCGGTGGTGCTGGACGTCGACGGCGACCTGCCGGGTGAGCCGTTCCACGAGGTCTACACGCGGATCCGGGCCGCGGTGGAGGACACGATCGGGCTGGAGGCGGTCGAGTTCGACGCGATGCCGCCGCACCTGACGCTGGGGTACGCGAACGGCAGCGGCGACTCCGGCCGGGTGCAGAGCCTGGTCCGGCGCAAGGTACGGCCGAGCCGGGCCCCGTTCACGGTCGACGAGATCCACCTGGTCGAGGTCGAGCAGGACGCGATGCGCACCGAGTACCGCTGGGACCCGATCGCGACGTTCCCGCTGCTCGGCTAGGTTCGGCGCGACTCGGCCAGCCGGACCGCGGCCGGGTGGTCCACTCCGACCGCGGCCAGCGCCCGGGCCAGCACCGTGTCGGCCGGGGTCGCGGTCACCGGGTCGGCGATCGCGTGCAGCAGGCCCAGCAGCAGGTGCTCGGTGCCGGTGCGCGCGTCGCCGGTGCGCCGCGCCTCCTCCAGCGCGTGCCGCAGCCCGGCCTCCGCGGTGGAGGTGAACGGCAGGTTGGCCGGGGACGGGTCGGGCCCGGTCACCAGCAGCGGGCGGATCGCGCCGCCGGCCACGGCCTTGCCACCGGCCAGGTCGCGGAGCAGCTGCGCGCCGGGGCCGCGGGCGCCGAGCACGCCGAGGATCAGGTGGATCGGTGAGATGACGCTGCTGCGGACCGCGGTGGCCTCGGCATGCGCGAGACCGAGGACGCGCTTGACCCGGTCGGTCAGATCGATGGCGGGTGACGTCATGGAACCTCCCGAGGAGAGGACGACCGGAGTCCACTGTTCCGCCGGGTGGACACGTGAGACAAGGACTCCCGCTCGTTCGGTCACATTCATTCGCGCGGCCCGCACACCGCCTGGCGCATCCTAGGAGGCTGGGTCCGTTCCCTCCGGGCGCCGGGTCGGATAGCGTCTCGTCGTGATCTCCGGCGACGTACCCGCGACGGTTTTTGATCTTGTGGAGGGTGCGCCCGGCTCACCGGTCGTGCTGCACGTGCCGCACGGTTCCCGCGCGCTCACCGCCGAGGCCCGGCGCGGCCTGCGACTGGACGAGGCACAGCTGACCCGCGAGCTGGACCTGCTCACGGACGCGCACACCCGCGAGATCGCGGAGCGGGCCGCGGCGCGTGCGGCGACGACGCCGTGGACGTTCGCGAACGCGTTCTCCCGCCTGGTCGTCGACCCGGAACGCTTCCCGGACGACACCGAGGAGATGGCGCGCGCCGGGATGGCCGCGGTCTACACCCGCACCGCGCACGGCGAGGTGCTGCGCGACGACGACCCGGCGCGCGACGCATGGCTGCTCGACACCCACTACCGGCCGTACGCGGAGGGCATGGCCGCGCTGGTCGACCGGCGCCTGGCCGCGCTCGGCCGGGTGGTGATCCTGGACGTGCACTCCTACCAGACCGAGCCGCTCCCCTACGAGCTGCACGCGGACGGCCCACGGCCGGAGATCTGCCTCGGCGTCGACGACTTCCACACGCCGCCCTGGCTGCTCGCCGCCGCTCGCGAGACGCTGCCGAACACCCAGGTCAACACCCCGTTCGCCGGTACGTACGTGCCGCTGCGCCACTACCGGAAGGAGCCTGCCGTGAGCGCGCTGATGGTGGAGATCCGCCGAGACACGTACATGACCGAGCCGGGCGGGCCGCCGCACGACGGGCTGCACGAGATCGTCACACGACTGGCCGCGCTGGTGGACGCGGTGGCCGCATGAGCGCGGACGTCGCGCGCGTGCTGCGCGAGTCCCCGGTGGTCGACGGCCACAACGACCTCCCCTGGCAGCTGCGCGTCCACCGCGGGTACGCCGTGGACGGCCTCGACACCGGCCTGCCCGCACTGCACACCGACCTGCCGCGGCTGCGCGCCGGCGGCGTGGGCGCCCAGTTCTGGTCCGTCTACGTGCCGTCCAGCCTGCCCGAGCCGGAGGCGGTGGTGTCCACGCTGGAGCAGGTCGACGCGGTGCACCGGATGGCCGCGGCGTTCCCGGGCCAGCTGACCCTGACGCGTACCGCGGACGAGGTCGTGAAGGCGTTCGAGAACGGCCGGATCGCGTCGCTGATCGGCGTGGAGGGCGGGCACAGCCTGGCCTCCTCGACCGCGGTGCTGCGCTGCCTGGCCCGGCTCGGCGTCCGGTACGTCACGCTGACCCACAACCACCACACGCCCTGGGCGGACAGTGCGGCGCAGGCCCCGGTGCACGGCGGGCTGACCGACGAGGGCCGCGCCATCGTCCGCGAGATGCAGCGGATCGGCGTGCTGGTCGACCTCGCGCACGTGGCGGAGGGCACGATGGACGCGGCGCTGGACGTGGCGACCGCGCCGGTGATCTTCAGTCACTCCTCCTGCCGCGCGCTCACCGAGCACGGCCGCAACGTGCCGGACCGGGTGCTGCGCCGGCTGCGCGACAACGGCGGCGTGGTGCAGGTGACGTTCGTGCCGCCGTTCGTCTCCGCGGAGGTGCTGGCCTGGGAGCGGGCCGCGGACGCGGAGCGGGCCCGGCGCGGCCTCCCGGTCGGCGCGGTACCGTGGCCGCCGGCGCCGCGCGCGCACCAGGAACCGGTGTACACCGAGAAGGTCGTCGCCGACGTCGACCTCGGGCTCGGCCCGCGCCCGCGGGCCACGATCGCGCAGGTGGCCGACCACGTCGAGCACGCCCGCGAGGTGGCCGGCGTCGACCACATCGGACTCGGTGGCGACTTCGACGGCACCGACACGCTCCCGGCCGGCCTGGAGGACGTCTCCGCGTACCCGCGGCTGCTCGAGGAACTCGCCGGCCGCGGCTGGCCGGAGGCCGACCTGGCCGCGCTCACCGGCCGCAACGTGCTGCGTGTGCTGCGCGCGGCCGAGGACGCGGCGGAGGAGCTACTGGGGTAGCCGCTTGCGGAACCGGTACGCGATGTCGTTCAGGTCCTCGAAACCCAGGCCGCGGTAGAACCGGTGGGCCGCCTCGCGCTCCGGCCGGCGCCCGCTGGTCACCTCCACGAACGCGCACCGGAACGCGCTCGCGTACGCCTCCACGGCCGCCATCAGCGCGCGCCCGATCCCGCCGCGCCGCGCGTCCGCGTCGACGACCAACGCGACCAGGCGCGCGTAGTGACCGTCCACCTCCAGCAGCGGGCTCACGTGCACCGCGGCCACGCCGACCACCAGCTCGTCGGCGACGGCCACGAACACGGCCGCGGACGGCTCATCACCCCAGTAGTCCAGCCGGGACGCCACCGCGGCACCGTCCGCCGGGTAGCCGAGCTGCGTCAGGAGTTCCGCCACCCGGTCCGCGTCCGCGCCCTGCACCGGCCGCACCAAGATCGCCATGCGGCACAGTGTGGCAGATTCACGTTTCGCCGGCAGTGCTCACCGGTGCGCACCACGTCACGGGCGCGGCGGTTCCGGATCGTGGCCGCGCACCGACCGGCCGCCGTCGACCGGCAGCGTGACGCCGGAGATGAACGAGGCCCGATCGGACAGCAGGTAGGCGACCGCGTCCGCGATCTCGGCCGCGCGCGCGACCCGGCCCAGCGGATGCAGGCGTGCCATCTCCGCCGCCACGTGCGCATCGGCGATCTCCCGGTAGCGTTCGGTGTCGACCGAGCCGGGCGCGACCGCGTTGACCCGGATCCCCCGCGGGCCGTACTCGACCGCGAGCGCCCGGGTCAGCGACTCGATCGCGGCCTTCGCGGTCGCGTACGGCAGGCACCCCGGCACCGGCAGCCGTGCCTGATGCGACGAGACGTTGACGATGCTCCCGCCCGTACCGGCGGCGAGGAACGCCCGGACCGCCGCACGCGCGCCGGAGACCACCACCCCGAGGTTCGCCGTGACCAGGTCGAGCACGTCTTGCGTGGGCGAGTCGTGCAGCGACGCGTCGCGGAACACGGCCGCGTTGTTGACCCAGCCGGCCAGCGGTGCCGCGCGCGCCGCGGCCAGCTCGGTGATCTCGTCCGCGCCGGCGTCCCCGATCACCGCGACCGCGCCGGCCGGCAGCTCGACCGGGTCCCGCTCGATCACCACCACCGGGTGGCCGTCGCCGAGCAGCCGCTCCACGATCGCCCGGCCGATCCCCCGGCCACCGCCGGTGACCACGTAGCTCATCCGGACAGACCGTGGCGGTCCGCGAACGCGGTCAGCTCGTCGCGCTGCTCCGCCCAGGTGGCGCCGGACGGGCTGACCACCAGGCGGTCCACGCCCTGCCGGGCGAAGCCGTCCGCGCCCTCCGCGGTCAGCGAGATCGAACCCCAGCGCGTGTACTCGATCGGCCGCCCGGACGAGCGCGCCACCTCCAGCTGCGCGATCCGGTCGGCCGGGCCCAGCATGCCGCCGGCGAACCAGCCCGAGCCGTACGTCGCGGCCCGGCGGGCCGCGGCCAGGGACGAGCCGCCGACGTGCACCGGCAGCGGGCCACCGAGCGGGTGCGGGCGGCTGGTGACCCGGTCCAGCCGGTAGAACTCGCCGTCGTAGCTCACCTCGTCCTCCGTCCACAGCAGACGCAGTACCTCGAGCGCCTCGTCCGCGCGCCGGCCCCGGGTCCGGAAGTCCACGCCGGTCGCGTCCGCCTCCTGCGGGAACGCGCCGACGCCCACGGTCAGCAGCCGCAACCGCCCCTTGGCCAGCAGATCCAGCGTGGCCAGCCGCTTCGCCAGCGTGACCGGGTGGTGATACGGCAGCAGCAGCACGCCGGTGCCGAGCAGCAGCCGGGACGTCGCCGCGGCCACGAACGTGAGGCACACGATCGGGTCCGCGTACGGCAGGTCGACCGGCATCTCGTACTCACCGAACGTCATCCCCGGACCGAGCGCGACGTGTTCCGGCAGGTAGATGCCCTCGAATCCGAGCTCCTCCGCGTGCCGCGCGTACCGCACCAGGTGATCGGGGTCGACGCCGTAGGCCGTCGAACCATAACTGACCGCGAACTTCATGGCGATCACCCTAGTTAGTCGCGCGGTGGGCCGGGTACGTGCCCGCATGGGCACCTACGCGGAGGACATCGCCCGCCTGGCGCAGACCGGGCGCGAGGGCACGGACGCGCTGCTGGACCGGATCGGTGACCGGCGCGTGGTCATGCTCGGCGAGGCGACACACGGCACGCACGAGTTCTACCGGTGGCGGTCGGAGATCACCAAACGCCTGATCACCGAGTACGGGTTCAGCTTCGTCGGCGTCGAGGGCGACTGGCCGGACTGCGCCCGCATCGACCGCTCGGTGCGCTGCACGGACGACGCGCCCAGCGATCCGCGCGCCGCGCTGGCGCTCTTCGAACGCTGGCCGACCTGGATGTGGGCGAACGACGAGGTCGCCGACTTCTGCCGCTGGCTGCACTGGCACAACGCGTCGCTGCCGCCGGACGGCCGGGCCGGCTTCCACGGCCTGGACCTCTACTCGCTGTGGGAGTCGCTCCGGGAGATCCTGGACTATCTGCGCCGGTCCGCCCCGGACGCGCTGGCCGAGGCGACCGCCGCGTTCCGGTGCTTCGAGCCGTTCGGCGAGGATCCGCAGCGGTACGCGATGGCGACCCGGTTCGTGCCGGCCAGCTGCGAGGACGAGGTGGTCTCGCTGCTGCGCCGGCTGGCGGGCGGCACCGAGTTCGACGCGTGGCAGAACGCCGAGGTGGTGGCCGGTGCAGAGGCCTACTACCGGGCGATGGTCCGCGGCGGACCGGACTCGTGGAACGTGCGTGACCGCCACATGGACGCGACGCTGGCCCGCCTGCTCGATCACTACGGCACGCAGGCCAAGGCCGTGGTCTGGGCGCACAACACGCACATCGGTGACGCCCGCGGCTCCGACATGGCCGCGCTCGGCGAGGTGACCATCGGACAGCTGGCCCGCGACCGGTTCGGCGCGGACGACGTGGCGCTGGTCGGGGTGGCGGGCGGGCCGGGCTCGGTCATCGCGGCCCGCGCCTGGGGCAGCGCGACCGAGGAACTGCCGGTCCCGCCCGGTCGTAGCGATTCGCTGGAGGCGCTGCTGGAGCAGCACGCCCCGCCGTCAGCAGCGTTGATCTTCCCGTCGGCCGATCCGCCGCCGTTGCTGACGGACACCGTCCCGCACCGCGCGATCGGCGTCGTCTACCGGCCCGAGCGCGAGTCCTGGGGCAACTACGTGCCGACCGTGCTGGCCGGCCGCTACGACCACCTGATGTGGTTCGCCGCCACCAGCGGGGTACGCCCGATCCACACGCTGCACGCGGACGTGCACGAGCTGGAGGCCTACCCGTCCGGCGTCTGAGCCGGGCGGTGCCGGCACGGATCCCGGGCCACGGGATCCGTGCCGGCACCGGCGGTCTCAGGGCAGCGTGTCCAGGTGCGGGCCGACCGTGCCGGCGAAGCCGTTGCCGTTCGTCACGTCCCAGTTGACCGACCAGGTCATCGCGCCGCGGATGCCCGGGTAGGTGCGCGGTGGCTTGAACGTGCCGCAGTTGGTGCCGCGGGCCAGGCAGTCGAGCGCCGCGTTGACCACGCTCGGCGACACCACGCCGCCGCCCGCGGCGCCGGCACCGGCCGGCAGACCGAGTGCGACCTGGTCCGGCCGCAGCCCGTTCTCCAGCTGGATGCAGGCGAGCGCGACGATGAAGTTGACCGTCCCCTGGGCGTACGCCGCGTTCTGGTCACAGCCGAGCATCGCGCCGGAGTTGTAGAACTGCGTGTGCACGACCGTCAGGATGTCCTTGATCGCCAGCGCCAGCGCGAAGTAGGACCCGGCGGTCGACTGCATGTCGATCGTCTGCGGCGCCATCGTGATGATCAGGTTGCTCTTCTTCGCGTGCAGCGACCGCAGCGCCTGCGCCATGTAGGTCGGGTTCAGCCCGTTCTCCAGATCGATGTCGACACCGTCGAAGCCGTAGCTCTGAATGATCGACCACATCGTGTTCGAGAACGCGGCCGCGCTCGCCGCGTCGGACACCGCCACCCGGCCGGCTTCGCCGCCGACCGACAGAATGACCTTCGAACCCCTGGCCTGCAGGGTACGGACGTCAGCGCGGAAGTCCGCGTCGGAGTACCCGCCGAGCGCGGCCGACAGCTCCGGATCCACGCCGAACGTGACCGCCCCCGGCGTGCTGGTCGCCTCCGCGAACGAGACCGCGACCAGGTCGTACTGCGCCGGCGTGTCCCGCAGCCGCAGCTCCACCGCCTGGTTGACGAAGTTGTGCCAGTACCCGGTCAGGAAGTGCTTCGGCAGCGTCCCGTTGTTCGGCGGCGGCGTGGTGGGCGGTGGCGTGGTCGGCGGTGGCGTGGTCGGGGGCGGCGTGGTCGGGGGCGGCGTGGTGGGGCCCGGGGTGGTCGGTCTCGGCGTGGGTGAGCTCGTCGTCGGCGGTGGCGTGACCACCGCACCACCGCAGGAGGCGCCGTTGAGCGTACAGTTCGACGGGCTGCCCGGACCCGCCCCGATCAGCCCGAAGGTCACCGACGCGCCGCCGGCGACCGTACCGTTGTAGCTCTTGTTGCGAAATGTCCATCGGGTGCCGGCGGCGGTGACGTCCGCCTCCCAGGCCGAGCTGACCGACGTCCCCGCCGGCAGGTCGAACGCCACGGTCCACGAGCTGAACGCGGCCGTGCCACCGTTCGTCACGGTGACCCGCCCTTCCCACCCGGAACCCCAGTCCGACGTCTTCGTGAACGTGGCGGTGTTCGCCGCAGCCGCAGCGGGCCCCGCCGTCCAGACCACCGCCGCACCCGCCACCACCAGCGCCGACGTCGCCACCAACACCGCAAGCCGAGTTCGTCTCATGGCACCTCCCATGATCAAGGCGGCGATGGGGGTCGACCGCCGTCACGGGAATTATTAGGACTGTTAACAGTCCAGGGGAAGACTGTTATGGATTAATTAGGGTTGACGCACGCATCGAGTGCCGGGCGGCGCCTGACGCCATTCATGCCGCCCACCAGCACCGGCCGAACCGGCGAAGCCAACCCGCCGGAAAACCCACGACGACAATCCGCGGGAAAACGCACATTAGGGTCAGGAGCATGGCCGCCTCCTGGACCCTCTGCTTCGACGCCGCCGACCCCCATCGGCTCGCCGCCTTCTGGGCCGCCGCGCTCGGCTACCTGCCCGAACCCGGCTACGACGATCCGGACGGCGCCTCCATCATGGACCCCGATGACCACGGCCCCGCCATCTCGTTCCTCCGGGTGCCGGAGGGCAAGACCGCCAAGAACCGGCTGCACATCGACATCCGCCCCACCGGTTCGACCAAGGACGAGCCCGCGATCCGCCGCCGAGCGGCCGAGTTGATCGCCCTCGGCGCCACTCACGCCGGCGACGAGAGCTACGGCGGCATCTTCAGCCACGTCGTGCTTCGAGACCCGGAGGGCAACGAGTTCTGCGTCGCCTGATGGCGCGTCAAGACGCGTGACACCTTGACACCCGGCACCAAGTGAGCGCTAACATGCGGCAGATACATCGATGTGTCTGATTGCCTTTGTTGGTCTCCACCCGGCGGAGCGTGATCGGGCCGAGAGGGGAAACCCATGCTTATGTCCCGGATCGCCCGCCGGGGACTGCTGGCCACCGCCACCGCGACGGTGCTTCTCACCGGTGGCCTGGCCACGCTCACGGCGCACGCGGCGGAACAACGGCCGCGGGTGCTCGCCACGCCGACGGTGCCGCCGGCGGCGTACCCGGGTCCCGGGGTTGTCAACGGGGACGTCGGGGTGCACGACCCGACGATCGTGAAGACGCCGACCGGTGGCTATCTGATCGCGCACACCGGCGACAACATCGCGCTCAAGACCTCGACCGACCGGACCACGTTCCGCAACGCGGGGACGGTGTTCCCGAACGGGGCGTCGTGGACCACGACGTACACCGGGGGCAGCCGTAACCTGTGGGCGCCGGATCTGTCGTACCGGAACGGGAGGTACTACCTGTACTACTCCGCCTCGACGTTCGGGTCGAACCGCTCGGCGATCTTCCTGGCCACGTCCACGACCGGCGCGTCCGGCAGCTGGACCAACAACGGTCTGGTGATCGAGAGCAACACCGGCAACGACTACAACGCGATCGACCCGAACCTGACCGTCGACGCCGGTGGTACGTGGTGGTTGAGCTTCGGATCGTTCTGGTCCGGGATCAAGACGGTCAGGCTGGACCCGGCGACCGGCAAGCGGGCGGACAGCACGGTCCGCAGCCTGGCCGGGCGCGGCGGCGGTGCGATCGAGGCGCCGGTGGTGTTCCGGCACGGCGGCTACTACTACCTGTGGGTGTCGTTCGACCTGTGCTGCCGGGGTGCGGACAGCACGTACCGGATCATGGTGGGCCGTTCGACCAGCCCGACCGGCCCGTTCGTGGACCGCAACGGCACCGCGATGACCAGCGGCGGCGGCACGCAGGTGCTGGCCCGGCACGGCAGCATCATCGGGCCGGGGCACCAGGCGGTCTTCGCGGACACCGACGCCGAGGTGCTGGTCTACCACTACTACACCGGCAGCGGCGCGTCCCGGCTCGGGATCAACCTGATCGGCTACGACACGGCCGGCTGGCCGTTCGTCTACTGAAGCGCCGATCATGCGACGGCCCCTTCTCGCGTCCGGGCACACCGTCTGCGGCTACGACGCGGCGCAGCGGCCGCACGTGCGGCGGCCGGCGAACCCACGCCGGTTCGCGCGGCCGGATCCGGCCGGCTCGTCAGGCGAGTGAGGCACCGCCCACGTAGGAGTCCCGGATCGCGATCTCCGCGATCCGGGACACCGGCACGTCGAACGGGTTCTCCGCCAGCACCACGAAGTCGGCCAGCCGCCCCGGCGTGAGCGCGCCGAGATCGTCCGCCCAGCCGCAGGCCGCGGCCGCACCCACGGTGTAGGCACGCAGCGCGTCCGCCACGCTCATCCGCTCCGCCGGGCCGACGACACGCCCGCCGGAGGTCAGCCGCTCCGCCATGAACTGGATCGCGCGCAGCGGCGCACCGTCCGTCACCGGCCGGTCCGAGCTGGCCGCCAGCCGCACGCCGGCCTCGAGGAACCCGGCGCCCCGGTAGAGCCAGCCGGCCCGGTCCGGCCCCATGATCTCCGCGTAGTCGTCGCCGAGGTACCAGAGGAAGTTCGGCTGCACGACCGCGGTCACGTCCAGCTCCCGGAAGCGCGCCAGCTGATCGGGGCGGACCAGGCCGGCGTGCTCGATCCGGTGCCGCGGCCCCGGCTTGATCGCCTGCGCCGTCGAGATCGCGTCCAGCGCCAGGTCGACCGCCCGGTCGCCGATCGCGTGCACGGCCAGCTGCCAGCCGGCCCGGTGCCCGTCGACGATCGTCCGGGTGAGCGCGGCCGGGTCGCCGGCGAGCTGGCCGGCGTGGTCAAGACCGGCATAGTTCTCGGTCAGCGCGGCGGTCCGGGCCATCATGCCACCGTCGGTGAACACCTTCAGCGCGCCGATCGACAGCCACTCGTCGCCCAGCCCGGTCCGTACCCCGAGGTCAAGAGCCTGTGGAAGGTCGTCGTCCGGGTGCGCGGCCACCGCGTGCGGCACGTCCGCCGCCACCATCAGCCGCGCCCGCACCGGCAGCCGCCCACGCTCCCGCGCCACCTGGTAGGCCGCCAGCTCCACCGGCGAGTGCCCGACCAGCCCGCCGGCGATCCCGGCCTCGGACACCGCGGTCACGCCCTGCGCCCGGCACTCCCGCCCCGCATGCTCGATCGCCGCGACCAGCTCGTCCACCGAGTACGGCCAGCGCAGCCGCCGCACCGCCGCCATGTCACCCTCGGTGAGCAGGCCGTCCTCGTGCCGCACGCCGTCCGGCAGCATCGCCAGCACCGCGCTGTTGACCAGGCACGCGTGCCCCGAGTCGTGCGTCACGAACACGCGGCGACCGGCACTGACCGCGTCCAGCTCCGCCGCCGTCAGGTGCCGCCCCAGCGGTCGCTGGTCGTACCCCCCGACGTCCACCCAGCCACCCACCGGCACCCGCCGCGCCGCCTCCGCGATCACCCGCAGCATCGCGGCCGCGTCCTCCGACGGCGCCACGCTCGCCGCCCGCGCCTTCAGCCCGGTCCACGCCAGGTGCGTGTGCGCGTCCACGAACCCCGGCACCACGGTCGCGCCACGCAGATCCAGCACCTCGCGCGCCGGCATCCCGGCCACGTCGTCACCGCTCGCGAACACCCGCCCGCGCCACACCCCGAGCGCCCGCACCACCGGCCGCGCCGGATCCATCGTGACGATCGTCCCGTTCTCGATCCGCAGGTCCAGCACGCGGCCTCCTCCGACAGCCCGGACAGCTGCCCCCAGCCTAAAACCCGAAGATCACAATCCTCTGCCCGCTTCCGGCGGCTCACCCTCCGCACGCTCCCGCGAGCACCGGCCGGCCGCAGGCGGCCTCCGTGCACGTCCCCGTCGCACGCCCCCACGGCGACCGTCCACATCGCCCACGTGGCGCTCCCGCCGGGTCCCGAAACGGGGGCGAGGTGCGGCCACCGCGACCCCCCATGGGATGGAAACCGGGTGCTGGCGCCCTACTGCACCATCCACTCGCACAATCTTGCCGCCACGGCGCGGCCGGGCCTTCCTGCTGCACGCCCTCTCTTCGCTCATGGCCGGATCGGTGCCCGCTCCGTGTGGGGCTCCGGGTGGGCGTGCGCTCGTGTGGGCACCGAACGGAACGGCGAAGAGTGAGTCGACCGGATGAAGACCCCGGCCGCCGCGCCTGAGCATCGCAGCGGCGGAGCGAAAGGAGGTCATTCAGCGAAGTTGATGTCCCGATCGCTCCATTGATTGATCACACGGGGTGGAGCGGGTGTCGCTCGCCGGAATTCGCGCCCGAGGGCTTCGTCGATAACTATACCGGTATTACTATCAGGGCCATGGTGAGGGTGCCGTTGAGCGAGGAAGAGCGGGAACGCGGCGAGCGACTGGGCCGCGCACTGCGCGACGCCCGCGGCAGCCGCAGCATCGTCGACGTCGCGTCCGCGGCCGGGATCTCGCCGGAGACGCTCCGCAAGATCGAGACGGGCCGCATCCCGACGCCGGCCTTCTTCACGGTGGCGGCGCTGGCGGACGCGCTCGGGCTGTCGCTGGACACGGTCTCGGCCGCGTCGGCACCCATCCCCCGTCCGGGGACCGCCGGCAGCGACGATCTCGCGGCATAGCGCGACCGGCGGTGGCCGCGCGGTGTGATTCGCACCGGCGTGGGCGGGTATGCGCGCGTCATGACGGTGATGGTGGCCGGGCAGATCGCCCGGGATCTGGTGTTGACCGTGCCGGCGGTGCCCGGGGCCGGCGAGGCGGCCGATGCGCACGAGCGACGGGAGATGCTCGGCGGGAAGGGCGCGAACCAGGCGGTCGCGCTCGCGCAGCTCGGCGTGCCGGTCGCGCTGCTCGGTGTGGCCGGTGCCGACGAGACCGGTGAGCGGCTGCTGAACCAGGCGCGCAAGGACGGCATCGACGTGTCGTCCGTGCCGGTCCGGGGCGAGTCCGCGCTGATCGTGGAGCTGCTCGACGCGGACGGCGAGTGGCGGTACGTCCAGCATCTGCCGGAGTCGTCGCTGCTCACGCCGGACGACGTGGCCGCCGCGGCCGGCCGGCTGGCGAACGCGGACGCGGTCGTCCTGCAGTTGCAGCAGCCGCCGGAAGCGCTCCTGGCCGCCGCTCGCGCGGCACGCCGCACCGCGGGACCGCACGGCGATCCGGAGGCGGAGAGCGGGACGACACCGCGCGGCCCGATCGTGGTGCTGGACGGAGCGCCCGGCGACGGCGCCCTGCTGGGCTGGGCGGACGTGATCCGGGCGGACGAGCAGGAAGCGGGACTGCTGGCCGGTGCGGAGGTCGGGACCGAGGAGCGCGGTCTCCGCGCGGCCCGGGAGATCCACCGGCGCGGTCCGTGGCTTGCCGCGCTCGCGCTGGACGACGGCGCCAATCTCTTCGCCTGGTCGGCCCGTTCCCCGTGGGGTACGGACGGCCACGTCGTGATCCCCGGCGTGCAGACGACGACGGCGGACACCACCGGCGCCGGGGACTCCCTGGTCGCGGGCCTGGTGGCCGCGCTGCTGCGCGGGGACGATCCGGTCTCGGCCGCGAGCGGCGCGGTCGCCGCCGCCAGTTCCACGCTCGGTCACCCCGGCGGGCGCCCCGGCCTGACGCCGGAAAGCCTGTCCCGCCAGCGCGCGCTGATCGACGACGCACTGCGGGAAACAGCCGGCTGACGGGCGGCTGTTGACCGGATTCCGGGTGATTCGCACCTTGGAGGCGGTATCAAGGAGGCAAGTGCGTCGAACCCGGAGGTGTAGCTGATCATGACGACGGCTCGCGAGATCATGACGACTGACGTGACCTGCGTCGGCGAGAACGAGTACCTGTCGGCCGCGGCGAAGAAGATGGCGGACCTGGACGTCGGGTCGCTGCCGATCTGCGGCGTGGACAACAAGATCAAGGGTGTGATCACCGACCGCGACATCGTGGTGAAGGTGCTCGGCAAGGGCAAGGACCCGAACTCGATCACCGCGGGCACACTCGCGCAGGGTGAGGCGATCACGATCGGCGCGGACGACGACGCCCGGGAGATCCTGCGCACGATGTCGCAGCACCAGGTGCGCCGGCTGCCGGTGATCGACGGCACCAGCCTGGTCGGCATCATCGCGCTGGCCGACGTGGCCCGCGCCATGTCCGACCGCCCGGTCGGCGACCTGCTCGAGGCGCTGTCCCAGAACGGCCGCTGACCGCCGAGGGGTACGGACGATCGCCCGCCGCATAGGATCATCCCGTGCGGACGGGCGATTTCCATTACACGGCACGGCCGCGCTGCGCCCCGGAGACGGCCATGGCGCTGCTCGCCGACCTGACCCGGCAGGGCGAGCTGCACCCGCTGATCGTCGCGGTGCGCACCGACGCACCGCGCGCCGGCGCGATCCGCAGCTACACGATCACGGACGCGATGCGCTGGGGCCCGCTGCGGTTCCGCATCCGGTACCGGGCCGACATCGTCGGCGAGTCCGGCACCGCGCTGGACACGGTCGCCCGCCAGTCCCCCGGCGTCACGGTCCGCAACCGCACCACGGTGACCGCGGAGGACGACGGCCGCACCCGGATCGACTGCCACGTCACGCTGACCGCCCCCACGCCGCTCTTCGCCTACGCGTTCACCCAGGCGCGGCGAGCCCACCGGGAGCTCGCCGCCCGGCTGGAGACGACGCTAAGCCCAGGCGGTCACCACCCGGAATGAGCTGTCCGCGCGGAACGTGGCCGAGTCCTGGTAGAGGTCGACCCGCAGCGCGTAGTCGTAGTGCCGGATGTACCGCCCCGGATAGTTGTACGACTCCAGCGACACCGATCCGGACACCGACCCCGGCCGCGCGCAGTAGGTGGCGTCGCGCGCGAACGTCGCCGACCCGTCGGACGCGTCCAGCCGCAGCCGGAAGTCCCAGTGCCGCAGGTACGACCCGTTGAGCGCGCGGAACGAGTAGCAGTTCGCGTCCGCCAGCCCGGGCACGATCGTGACCGTCGCGTCCTGCTTGACCTGCGCCGCCGACGAGACCGTCACCGGCTCCACGTATCCGAGGTAGTCGCGGTGCCGCACGTACCGGTCGGTGACGTTGACCGACTGCAGCGAGCGCGAGGCCAGCGGCAGCGACGCGCCCCCGGACACGACCTCCTTCAGCACGGTGAAGTGCCGCGCGAACCCGGACAGCCCGGGCAGCGTCTGCGGCGCCGACCAGGTGGCGAACCCGTCGTAGGAGTCGCTGAAGTAGTACTGCCCGACCGTGTACCCGTCGTAGTAGATCCGCCAGCCGCCGTTGTCCAGCGGCACCAGCGCCTGGCCCTCGCGCGGCCCGCCCCAGCCGGCCCAGTTGCCGGTGCGCGAGATCGTGTACGGCCCGGTCAGCGCGGGCGCGGTCGCGTACTCGATGAACTTGGTCGTCTCGTTCTTGGTGAACGCGTGGTAGGTGGAGCCGACCTTGACGACGTACGTGTCGATGTAGTTCGGCCCGATGCCGCTGAGCACCTGCGGCGCCGACCACGCGCTGAGCGCCGCGTTCGTGGCGGTCAGCTTGTACGGCGTGAAGTCCGCCCCGTTCGTGGAGAGCGAGACGATCACGTTCACGCTGCCGTTCGAGTCGATGAAGAACTCCGGCGCCCAGGTGTTCTGCACGGTCAGCGGGATCGTCACGTTACGCACGAACGTCCAGTTGAGACGGTCGGTGCTGGTGGCGAGGCCGATCGTGTTGCCGGTCCAGTTCGTGGTGTAGACGACCCAGTACCTGCCGTCCGTGTGCTTGATGATGCTGGGGTCGCGGATCAGCCCGGCCGGCGGCGTGTAGGCCGGGCCGCGCAGCAGCCGGAACCCGGTCGCGTCCGGCGACTCGTACACGTACATGTTCGACTCGCTGCCGTTCGTGAACGCGGTCATGGTGTACCGCGTCCACGAACCAGCCGGTGGCGCGGCCGCGGAAGCGGGAACGGAAAACCCGAGGAGCGCACAAACCAAGACCAGCAACCCAGCGGCGGTACGTCTCACAGCAGCCTCCATGTCGCACACGCTCGTGTCCGGCGCGTTGCATCGATGTGTCGGCGAGGCATTCGGGAGACAGTGTTAGCGCTCACACAGATTTAGTCAAGGTCGTCGATGCAGGTACGTCAGCACCGCGAGCACCCGGCGGTTGGAGTCGTCGTCCGGCGGCAGCCCGAGCTTGGCCAGGATGTTCCCGACGTGTTTGCCGACCGCGGCCTCGGAGACGAACAGCGCCCGCGCGATCGCCGCGTTCGACAGCCCGGTAGCCATCGACGCGAGCACCTCGCGCTCGCGGGCGGACAGCCGGGCCACCGGGTCCTCGGGCGGGCGCTGCAGCAGCTGCCGGACCACGGTCGGGTCGATGATCGTGCCGCCGGCCGCTACGCCGCGCAGCGTCTCGACGAACTCCTCCACGTCCGCCACCCGGTCCTTGAGCAGGTAGCCGACGCCGCGGCCGCCGTCCGAGTCGAGCAGCGCGGCCGCATAGGAGCGCTCAACGTACTGGCTGAGCGCCACCACCGGCAGCCCGGGACGCGCGGCTCGCAGCGACAGCGCCGCGCGCAGCCCGTCGTCGGTCAGCGTCGGCGGCATGCGGATGTCCGTCACCACCAGGTCCGGCGCGTGCTCCGCGACCGCGTCGACCAGCGCGGCCGCGTCGCCGACCGCCGCCACCACCGGCAGCCCGAAGCGTTCCAGCAGCCCGGCCAGGCCCTCGCGGAGCAGCACGCCGTCCTCGGCCAGCACCACCCGCGTCATGCCGTCGTCCAGGGCAGCTCGATGCGGACCACGGTCGGGCCGCCGGCCGGGCTGGAGAGCAGCATGCGGCCGCCGGCCGTCGCGGCCCGGTCGGCCAGCCCGGTCAGGCCGGTGCCCAGGTCCGGACGCGCGCCACCCTGCCCGTCGTCGGTCACTTCCACGATCAACTGCCCCTTCTCCCGGTACGCCCGGACCCACGCCTGGGTCGCGCGGCCGTGCCGGACCGTATTCGTCAGCGCCTCCGCGACCACGAAGTAGGCGGTGCTCTCCACGTGCGTTGCCGGTCGTTCGCCCAGGTCGCTGCGCACGGTCACGGGCAGCGCGGTCCGGTCGGCCAGTTCGCGCAGCGCCGCGGGCAGACCCAGGTCGGTGAGCACCTGCGGGTGGATGCCGGCGATCAGGTCGCGCAGCTCGGCCATCAGCGCCTTCGCCTCCTCGTGCGCCTTCGCGACCGTGACCGCGGCCGGTGAGTCGCCCGGCACGTCCAGCTTCGCGAGCCCGAGTTGCAGCGTCAGCCCGACCAGCCGCTGCTGCGCGCCGTCGTGCAGGTCGCGCTCGATCCGGCGGCGTTCCGCCTCGAAGCCGTCGACCAGCCGGGCCCGGGACCGGGACACCTCGACCAGCTCGGTGTGCAGCCGGGCACTGGTCGCCGGCTCGTTCAGCAGCGCGGCCGCGACCAGGCCGTGCACCCAGGCGGTCAGGCCGGTCACGTACGGCGTGGTCACCACCATCGCGAGCCCGAGCGGCGTCCACGGCCAGGCCTCGGCCGGCGTGCTGACCTCGATGAACACCAGGTGTATCGGGTTGGCCCCGGAGACGATGGACGGCGCCAGCAGCAGCGCGACCGCGAACATCACCCAGCCGAGCGCGAACAGCGAGAAGACCGGCGCGGCGGCGGCGAGCAGCGTCCCGTAGCCGACCGCGCGCCACGTCGCGGCCTCGGTGTAGCGGGTGACCAGCCACGACCACGGTCCGGTCGACGGCGGCACGCGGTGCCCGGCGCGGACCGGCTCCGGCCGGACCAGGCGCAGCCGGTGCCGTTCCAGCGCCGCGAGCGGCAGCGCCAGCAGCGGCGCGGCCACCAGGTAGCACGCGATGCTGACACCGCTGATCACGAACGCGGTGCCGGTGTCGACCGTGCTCTCCCGGGTCAGCGACACGAGCAGCGCGACCAGCGGCACCACCGGCAGCGCGAGCGGCCACACCAGCAGTGCGATCACCGGCGTGCTGGCCACGTACAGCAGCGAGCGCCACGGCCACGAGGTGAACAGGTAGTTCCGCCGTCTCAGCGCGGTCAGCGCGTTGTCGTCCATGAGCACAGACGCTATGCAACCGTGCCGCGGCCGAACACCGTCGTACGCCTACGCACGGGGTAGGTCTACCCCTACCCCGGCCGGCCGCAGTTCCTCGATCGGCGCGACCTCGGCCGGCGCGAACGCGTGGCCGCGCAGCAGCGTGATCGCCAGAACCAGTACCCCGGCAGCGGCGGTGAACAGCGGGACGGTGGCGAGCAGGCCGGCGTCGTTGGCGACCGCGCCGAGCGCGGAGCCGGTGACGATGCCGACCTGGAAGACGATGCCGGTGAACGCGTTCGCGGTCTCGGCGCGCGGGCCGGGCGCGCGGCGCAGCACGGCGAGCGCGACGCACACGTTGAGCACGGAGAACGCGCCGCCCCAGATCACCACCATCGGCAGGCCGGCGGGACCGGTCTCGAACAGGCCCGCGACCCAGAGACCGGCGAGCGCGAGCGCGTAGGTGGCGGCTGCCACCCGTACCCCCGCAATGGGTTTGACGTCCGCGACGCGGCCGGCGAGCGTGGAGCCGACCACCGCGGCCGCACCGTAGGCCAGCAGCAGGACGGACAGGCCGGTGCCGGTCACGGCGAACCGCTGTTCGACGTAGGGCGCGATGAACGTGTACAGCGTGAACTGGCCGGTGACCGCGAAGAGCACCACACCCTGGATCGCGAGTACGCCCGGCAGGCGCACGGTGGACAGCACGCTCGCGCCGCCGCCGCGCACGGACGTGCCGGGCAGCACCGGCATCAGCCGCGCGACCAGCACGCCCAGGCCGACCGCGACCACGCCGACCGCGAGCATCGCGACCCGCCAGTTCGTCGCCTGGCCGAGCAGCGTGGCCAGCGGCGTGCCGATCACCAGCGCGACCGAGCCGCCGACCATGACGCGCGCACCGGCCCGGCCGCGCACCTCCGGGCGGGCCAGGCGCATCGCGGCCGGTGCGGCCACCGCGAAGTAGACGCCGTGGCCGAGCGCGGCCAGCCCGCGGCCGAGCGCGAGCACCAGCACGTCCGGCGCGGCGGCCGCCAGCAGGTGACCGACGCCGAACACGGCCGCGCTGGCCAGCAGCACGTGCCGCCGGTCGAAGCGCGAGCTCCACCGGGTGAGCGGGATCGCGGACAGCGCGGCGATCAGCGCGTACGCGCTGACGGTCAGCCCGACCCGGCTCTCGGTGACGCCGAGACTGTCCGACACCTCCGCGATCAGCCCGATCGGCAGCGTCTCGCCGGTGACGATGATGAACGCGATGGCGGCCAGCGCCACCGTCGCCACCGCCTCACCGCGACGCGACAGCCCGGCCATGCCTCACCTGCTCTTCCCTGGAACGTCAGCCCCTCATGATCCGGGAAGTGCGACCACGGTACGAAGGGATTTGTTCCGGGTGGGAGCGGCGTCACTGCCGCCGGGTGACGGCTCTGCGGTAGACCTCGGGGGCCAGCGTGGACGGGCTGGCGGCACGCCCGGACGGCTCCGGTGCGCCGGTGGACTCGGCGCCGCCGGGCACCGTGGGCTTCTCCCGGGCGAGCAGGCTCTTGCCGAGCGCCGCGATCGTGGTCACCACCGCAACGTTGAGCGCGGTGGTCCAGTCGAACTCGATCGCGTTGAACACGCCGGCCGCGGTGATCGAGGCGAGCAGCGAGGAGAGGAACGTCTTGGCGAGACGGACGAACACGTCCGGCCAGAACGACAGGTTCGTCGCCTTGCCGAGGTATTGCAGCGCGGTGAGCAGCACGGACGCGAGCGCGGCGCTGAGCGAGACGGTGATCGCGTAGGTCCACGGCAGATCCGCGACCGAGGTGGTGGTGCCGCCGGCCAGCAGCGTGGCGAAGAAGACCTGCCCGGCCGACCAGCCGGCCCGCTCGGCGAAGTCGAGGAATATGGGGTTGGTGCGCAGCTTCTCGAACATGGTCCACATCGAACCATGTCTGTCCGTCGAGGCGCACCCCGCGGCCGGGGCGCGCCTCTGTCGGACATCAGCTGTTGTGCCAGGTACGGCCGTCCCGCTCGAGCAGCCGGTCGGCCTCGGCCGGGCCCCAGGACGCGGCCTCGTAGAGCGGCACCGGCGTGCGGTCCTCGGCCCAGGTCTGCAGGATCGGGTCGACGATCCGCCAGCACTGCTCGACCTCGTCGGAGCGGATGAACAGCGTCGGGTCGCCCTTCAGCGCGTCGAGCAGCAGCCGCTCGTACGCCTCCGGCGACTCCTCCCGGAACGCGCCGCCGTAGGAGAACTCCATCGTGGCGGAGCGCACCCGGAAGTCGTGGCCCGGCACCTTCGCGCCGAACCGCAGCGTGATGCCCTCGTCCGGCTGGATGCGCAGGATCAGCGCGTCCGGCGCGAGGTCCTTGGCCTGGCCGACCGGGATCGGCAGGTGCGGCGGGCGCTGGAACTGCAGCACCACCTCGGTGACGCGCTTCGGCAGGCGCTTGCCGGTGCGGATGTAGAACGGCACGCCGGCCCAGCGCCAGTTGTCCACGTCCAGGCGCAGCGCCGCGAACGTCTCGGTCCGGCTGAGCGGGTTGACGCCCTTCTCGTCCCGGTATCCAGGCATCAGGTCCTGCTCGGTGCCGCCCCGGGTGTACTGGCCGCGGACCGCGATCCGGGAGATGTCCCGGTTCGTGGGCAGCCGGATCGCCTGGAGCAGCTTGACCTTCTCGTTGCGTACGTTCTCCGCGTCGAACGAGGACGGCGGCTCCATCAGCGCGAGCGCGAGCACCTGGAGCACGTGGTTCTGCAGGATGTCCCGGGTGGCGCCGGCGGTCTCGTAGAAGCTGCCGCGGGTACCGACGCCGAGCGTCTCGGCCACGGTGATCTGCACGTGGTCGACCCAGGTGCGGTTCCAGATCGGCTCGAAGATCGCGTTGGCGAAACGCAGCGCGAGGAGGTTCTGGACCGTGTCCTTGCCCAGGTAGTGGTCGATCCGGAAGACCTGCGACTCGTCGAACGCGCTGTGCACGGTGCCGTCGAGCTCGCGGGCCGACTCCAGGTCGTGCCCGTACGGCTTCTCGATCATGATGCGGGAGAACGCGCCCGGCCGCGGCTCGTTCAGGCCCGCGTCCTTGAGCCCGTTCACCACGTGCGGGAACGCCTCCGGCGGCGTGGCCAGGTAGAACGCGCGGTTGCCGGACGTGCCGCGCTCCGCGTCCAGCTGGTCCAGAAGTTCCCGGAGCCGACGGTACGTGTCCGGGTCGTCGTAACCACCGGCGACGTACCGGAAGCCGTCGTTGAGGTCCGGGAACACCGACTGCCCGCCGGTCATCCGGGTCCGGAACTCCTCGTCGGACATCTGCGAACGGGCCACGCCGACCACCGCGAACTGCGACGGCAGCCGCTTGTGGCGTGCCAGGTTCTCGACCGCGGGGCCGAGCTTGCGGGCGGTCAGGTCACCGGACGCCCCGAAGATCACCAGGACGCCGGCGGGGGCACGGCGGTGATCCTCCGGGAAAACGGTTTCCGGGGCCGGCAGTTCGTCAGTCATCAAGACCTCCACGGTTGACACGGAACACACGAACATTCTGTCGGTCCGGTTTCTCGCCGGACCGGGCCGGGCATGATCACTGACAGACACCCCCACTGTCACGTGTGCCGGGGCGGATCCGGTTCAAGTCTTCCCAAGTCTTCCCAAAGAGACCGGATCGCGGGAGCCGGTTAGGTTACATACATGGGTGATCTTGGGGACAGCACCGGATTCTCGCTCCGGCGACTCGGGCTCACGGTCTACCTGCCGGCCACCGTCTACTCCGTCGGGCACTCCTCCATCCTGCCCGTCGTCGCGGTCAGCGCGGTGCAACTCGGCGCGTCGCTGAGCGCGGGTGGCCTGATGGTCGGCCTGATCGGGCTGGGCCAGGTGGCCGGCGCGCTGCCGTCCGGTTCACTGATCACCCGGTTCGGTGAACGCACCGCCATGCTGCTCGCGACCGCGCTGCTCGTCCCGGCGCTGCTGGTCGCGATCCTGGCCCCCTCGGTCTGGGCGCTCGGCGCGGCCGTGTTCGTGATCGGCCTGGCCGCCGCGCTCTGGGGCGTCGCCCGTCAGGCGTACATGACGGAGGCCGTCCCGATCGCGATGCGCGCCCGCGCACTGTCCACGCTCGGCGGCGTCAGCCGGATCGGCTCGTTCATCGGCCCGTTCGCCTCCGCCGCCGTCATGGTCTTCCTGGGTACGTCCGGCGCGTACTGGGTCTACACGGTCTGCGCGATCATCGCCGGCGGCCTGCTGATGCTGCTGCCCCCGATCGCCCACGACCGCCGCGCGTCCGCCCCGCCGGTACGGCTCCGTGACGTGATCCGCACCCACCGCCGCACGCTGGGCACGATCGGCACGGGCGCCCTGATGATCTCCGTGATGCGCGTGTCCCGGCAGACCGTGATCCCGCTCTGGGGCACGCACCTCGGCCTGTCCCCCACTACGCTCGCCGTCATCTTCGGCATCTCCGGCGGCGTCGACATGCTGCTGTTCTACCCCGGCGGCGCCATCATGGACCGCTTCGGCCGCCGCGCCGTCGCACTGCCGTCGATATCCACGCTGGCGGTCGCGCACGCCCTGCTGCCACTGGCCTCCGGCACGGCCTCACTGACGCTGGTCGCCATCCTGATGGGCCTCGGCAACGGCCTCTCCGCCGGCGTGGTCATGACCCTAGGCGCCGACGCTTCCCCCGCCACCGGCCGCGCCCAGTTCCTCGGCGCCTGGCGCCTGTGCGCGGACCTCGGCAACGGCGCCGGCCCACTGCTGATCAGCGCGATCATCGCCGCTGCCTCCCTGCCCGCCGCCGTCCTCACCATGGCCGCCGTCGGCGCCGCGGCCGTCACCACCCTCTGGCGTTTCGTCCCCCACCACCGGCCACCGGCCACCCCGGGCTGACCACACCGCACCCGTCCGTTACCGTTCCGTCTCCGGCGGCCGGCACCGCGACTCCCGCCGACTCGGGTGCCGCGTTCTTGCGGCTTCCGCGGTCAAGCGTCTCCGATGGGTGCGAGGTCTTCATCCGTCCCACGACGCGACGCTACGACGACACGACTGCGACGCGACGGCAACAGCAGCGACGGCAACAGCAGCGACGCAACGGCAGCAGCGGGGCGCGTCACGCCTGGCATCTCGACGACTGGGCGATCCAGTCGCCGCAACCGCTGGCGATCGGGCGCTTCGCGCTCGAGATTTCGCCATTTGGCGGTCCCCGCTCCCGCGGCGAAGGGACCGTCATGGGGCTCCATCGGCCCGGGGGATGCGGTGAGTCCGTCCACCGGCGGGGCGCCGCGTGCCGTAGCCGTGGGCGGCGAGGGGGCGGGGTTCGCCGGATGCGGGGCGGGCGCGGAGGTGTGCGCGTTCGCCCTGGGCCCCGAAGAGGCTGAGGAACTCGACCGCCTCGGCGTCGGCGGCGCCGAACCAGTGCGGGACCCGGGTGTCGAACTCGGCGGCCTCGCCGGGTTCGAGGATCAGGTCACGGTCGCCGAGGACGGTGCGGAGGCGGCCGTTCAGGACGTAGAGCCAGTCGTAGCCCTCGTGGGTGCGCAGGTCCGGGGTCCGGCGTTCGGTGCCGGCCGGGATCACCATCTTGAACGCCTGGATGCCACCCGCGCGCCGGGTCAGCGGCAGCACGATCATGCCGTGGTGGTTGACCGGGCGGAGGTGGATGCGGGGGTCGCCGGTCTGCGGCGCGCCGACCAGGTCGTCGAGCGTGACGCCGTGCGCGCGGGCGAGCGGGAGCAGCTGTTCGAGCGTGGGGCGGCGGTCGCCGGACTCCAGACGGGACAGCGTGCTGACCGAGATGCCGGTGGCGGCGGAGAGCGCGGCCAGCGTGGTCTCCCGCTGTTTGCGCAGCGCGCGCAGGCGCGGACCGACCGCGTCGAGCGTTCTGCCGAGGTCGTCGTCCATGCCTCCAGCTTGCCACTGCGGCACGTGCGTTTGCCGGACTCATGTGATGATCTTGGCAAGCGCCACCCGGGAGCTGATGCCGAGCCGGAGGAAGATGTTGCGCATGTGGTGATCGACGGTGCGGGTGCTGAGGAACAGTCGCGCGGCCACCTCCCGGTTCGTCGCACCGGACGCGACGAGACGGGCGATCTGCAACTGCTGCGCGGTCAGCGGCACGGTGGCACCCGCCGGCCGGACCGCACCGCCGCAGACCCGCAGCTCGGCGCGCGCCTGCTCGGCCCACGGCCGGGCACCGCACCGCACGAACGCGTCCAGCGCGGCACCGAGCTGCTCGCGCGCCTGACCGGGCCGCCTCCGGCGGCGAAGATCACGACCGAACAGCAGCTGGGTACGCGCCCGCTCGAACTCACTCTCGCCGGCCAGATGCAGCCGCAGCGCCTCCCGGAAGTACGCCTCCGCCTCCGCGCTGCCCCGCCGGGCCAGCAGCGCATGACAGCGCGCGGCGAGCGCCCGGCGCAGCGGCTCCCCCGTGCTGGCCGCCCACCGGTCGAACGCGGTCAACGCCGCTCGTGCCGCACCCGGATCACCGGCCAGCACGGCTGCCTCCACCAGGTCCGGCGCGGCCATCACCGCGACCAGCACGTGACCCCGACCGGTCCGCGGATCCGCGATTCCGGCAAGCCGCGCCACGGCCTCCTGCGGGCGCCCGGCCAGCAGATCCAGCACGCCGAGCGCCCACCGCCCCAGCGCCCACGGCCGCCCGTGCCCGGCACCGGCCCGAACCGTTACGGGGTCAACCGGCCGATCCTGGACCCGGCCGTCCCGCACCGGGCCGTCCCGCACCGGACCGCCCTGCACCAGCCGATCCGCCACCGCACCGGCCGACGCCGGTGCCGAGCCCACCGCAGCGACCTCCGCGGACGGCAAGCGCCCCGCATCGGCCTCCGCGGGCCGCAAGCACAACGCATCGACCGGCGACGGTGCGGAGCCCACCACATCGGCCTCCGCGGTGGCGTAGCCGACCGCATCAGCCTGCGCCGGGCCGCGGTGCACCACATCACCCGGTGCAGGATCGTGACGCACCGCGCCGGACTGGGCCAGGCGCCACCGGCAGGTCGCACGGTCGCCGCGGAGCGCGGCCAGCAGCGCGAGCATCGCGAGGTGATTGTCGGCCTCGTTCGGCTGGCCGGCGTCCGCTGCCGCACGGGCGCCGGCCAGCGCCGTGCTCGCCGCGGCGTCATGGGCGCCGCGCCACAGCTCTGCCGCCGCTCTCAACTCCAGCGCCCGGGAAAGGACGGTGTTGTCTCCCCCGGCCCTCGCGATCACCTCAGCCCGCGCCGCCAGCCGGAGCGCCGCATCGTCGTCGCCGCACACGAGCGCCGCCGAACTGCCCCTGATCAGCTCGGTCACGTCCACACGGCCGTTTCCCAAGCCCTCGGCCACCGTAACGACCCGGCGTAGCGCCTCGACGGCGTCCGGATAGCGTCCCTCGAACAGCGCACCGAACCCCCGGATCTGGGCCACCGGCTCCGCGGACCCGGCCGTCCGATCGTCCAGACCGGCCGCGCGACGGACCACCTCCGCGTAGCGAAAGTGATCACCGAGGAAGCAGATCGCCTCGCCGGCCCGGACGAGCGCCTCGGCACGTGTCCGGCCGGCGGACAGCTCCGCGGCGCGCAGCAGGCACACCAGGGTGTCGTCCGGTGCCACCGGCCAGGACCTCCGTGCCTCGATCAGTAACGCGTCCACATCGTCGAGTGCGGCGAGGAACCCGCGGCCGGCCTGGCCGGCGCTCGACGCGGCCGCGCCGCTACCGGCGGGAATGCCGGACCCGGCCACCGCACCGCCGCCCCGGAAGGCGCCGCCGCGAAACCCGGACCCGCCGTCCGGGCCGGCGCCGAACCCGGCGGTATCGGCGCAGCCCGTGCGGAGCCGGGCCGCGAGTTCTCTCACCGCCGCCGGATCGGCGCCCGTTCGATCGATCGAGGCGGATACCAACACCGCCAGCGCGTCGCGCAGATCGGGTTCCCGCACCCTGGATATCTGCACCAATAATGCATCATCCATCGGAACAGTGTTACGCAGATGTAACGCGATAGGGAAGACCTCGGCACCTTCGCCGATGACAAAAAGCACCGCCACTGCCGATATAAGCGAGGCCACCATGGCCCGCGACCTCACCGTGCTGCTCGACCGCCTCGGCGCACCGGAGGCCGACCTGATCGGCTACTCGATGGGCGGCGTGGCCGCCGGCCTGGCCGAACACGGCGGCATGGACGGCCGCGTGCCACCCCGGGCGGAAGTGATCGCGGTGCTGCTGGCCGACGACCCGGCCCGCGTCGTCACCTCACCCGCGCTGCCGTTCCGCGCGCTGGCCGACGCGACCGGCGCGGACCGCCGCGCGCTCGCCGCCCAGATCACCGCCGCCCACCGCACGCCGGTCCCGCTCGACCGGATCACCGCGGAGACGCTGATCCTGACCGGCGCGGACGATCCGTTCGCGGCCGCCCGGAGGTGCTCGCCGCCGCGATCCCGGGTGCCCGGCTACGCCAGGTCCCGGGCGATCATCGGGACGCGGTACGCGATCCGGCGTTCGCGTCGGCCATCGTGGGCTTCCTGTCCCCGGCGGACAGTTCACACAGGACGGACGTTGCCGGTTGAGTGATCACCACGTAGCGTCCCGTTCATATGCATCTTCATGAACGGGGACTGACGCATGCGTAAACGCACCACCCTGCTCGGCGCCGCGGTGGCCGGGCTGATCGGCCTGCTCGGCGCCACCATGGTCACGCTCGGCGGCGGCAGTACCGCGACCGCCGCGGAGGCCGCGACCGTACCGATCAAGGTCATCACCTGGAACATCTGCGGTGAGTACACCGGCTGTCCGAAGATCTCGACCGCGGCCGAGGTCAACGGCAAGCGCAACGCGATCCGGGATCTGATCAACACGCACCAGGCCGACGCGATCCTGCTCAACGAGACCTGCGAGTGGCACGCCAACAGCGTGGTGCAGCTGCTCAACCAGGCGGCGGGCCGGCAGCTGTGGACGATGTCGTTCGCCGTCGTCCGCCAGCTCGACGACGGCAGCGGTGGCACCGGCTACACCGCGTGGCCGGGCAAGCGCACCCGCACCTGCGGGTCCGCGGGCGTCAAGGCGGTCGTCACGCCGACCACCACGCCGCACGCGCTCGGCATGGCGATTCTGACCAAGGGCCCGCACGACGAGACGACCACCTACGACCTGCCCTCGTCGACGACCCTGTGGTCCGGCACCCACCAGCTGCTCTGCGTCCGCAAGACCGCGGCGGAGACCACCACCGGCGGCCCGGTCCGCATCTGCGCCAGCCACTTCACGCCGAGCAACGTGACGAACCCGGATCAGCTCCGTGTCGACCAGGCCAACCGGGTCGCGACGCTGATCTCCTCGTTCGGCGACGAGCGCATCGTGTTCGGCGGCGACCTCAACTCGTACCCGCCGAAGTCCTACCGGACCAGCCCGGTGCAGAGCGCCACCACGCTCCAGCCGATCTACGACCTGATGCGCGAGTGCGAGGAGCGCTTCACGGACGACACCGGCCGGGACACCGCGCGGTGGACCGGCGGCAGCGGCAAGCTCGACTACCTGTTCGCCCGGTCCGGCGGCGACAACCCGGAGTCCCTGACCGGCGACTGCGTCACCGGCCCGGTCACCGAGGCCGCGCAGCCCAACTCCGACCACGCACCGGTCATCGGCGCGTTCAACCTCTGACGGTTCCGGTACGGCCGGGGTGCCGTCCGATCGGCACCCCGGCCGCACGGTCAGCGCTTCTCGCAGGCGACGCCGTCGCGGTCGCGGTCGAGGTGGGTGTTGGCCAGGTAGATCGCGGTGATGACCGTGAACGTGGTGACCGGTTTGGTCTTGCCGCGCACCTTGTCGGCCGCGCCGTACTTGGCGACGCCGTGCGGGTGGACCGCGTTCATCGCGGCGCAGTTCTTGTAGACCGGCGGCTTCTTCGGCCCCGCCACCGCGGTCCCCCCGCCCAGCGCGAGCCCGGGTCCCACCAGCGCCGCCACCAGCAGCATCCGCATCGTCCGCGACATTCCGCCCCCAAACCGAAGATCAAAACCGACAGCCCAGATCCTCACGGGTACGAAGACCCCGCGCGCCACAACTGAACCGCTTCACCCACCGGAGTGATCGGCTCCGGTGATCCGCGACGCGAAACCGGCGGGACGGCCGGCCGCGGCTGACCGATGTTCGCTCCGAACATGCGGCCGCGCCGATGTGCGCCGCCCGGCACGGTGTGATCGCGGCGGGGCGGGTCCGGGCCGGGCCCGCCCCACGGTGTCGTCAGGTTAGTGCCGCCACGACGTTGACCACGAGGCTGACCAGCAGCACGACCAGCGCGATGACGTTCAGCCGGCGGCGCCCGGCCGGGTCCTTCGCTCGCAGCGCGGCGAGCAGCAGGACCAGGGCGATGGCGCCGAGGCCGGCACCGATGATCAACAGGGTTCTCATGCGTACGCTCCCAGTCGGCTCAGTCGCAGAAGATGCTCGACAGGAATCCTGCCGTGACCCCGGCGCCGGTCAACCCGGCGGCGATCCCGCCGGCGGTCGACGCGGAGATCGCCACGCCGAGAATCACGCCGCCACCCGCTGCGGCGATCGCGGCGAACGCCGCGGCACCCAGTCCGTACACCAGCGTCTGGATGATCAGGCTGCACACCGCCTGCCCGGTCGGGTCGACGTAGTTGACCGGATTGCAGCCAGCGTAGGCATACCGGTTGCCTTGAGCGGGGTCACCGATCAGGTTGAGGCTGTCCTGCTGGGTGAACCGGCCGGTGCCGGCGTCGTACCAGCGCTTGCCGAACTTGGTCAGGTCGCCGTGCACCAGTCCTGCGGCGTACCCCAGGACGGTGTGACCGGTCTCGCCGCCGGCCGTCGCGATGACCTTGCCGTACGGGTCGTAGGTGCGGCTGCCGGCCAGCCCTCCGGTGTCGTCGATCAACCCGACCACCGAGCCGAGGCCGTCGAGGACGTAGAAGTAGTGACGCCCGGCGGTTCGGTGGCCGAGCGCGTTGCCGTCCCCGTCTCGCTCGATGTGCCGCCACTGCCCGTCGTGGGACTGGTAGAACTGCAGCACCGACTGGCCGTTGCGGTCCTTCAGACCCCACCAGAGGTCCTTCGGCGACTGGCCCTGCGTGTAGGAGAGCTCGACCTGGTCGGGCCCGGCGTAGTGCAGGGTGCTGCCGGCCACCCCGCGGGTCTGGCCGCCGGCGTTATAAGTGGCCGACTGCGCGGCGCCGCCGCCGGTCTGGTTACCGGCCCCGTCGTAGCTGAAGCCGCCGGTGGTGACCTGGTTGGCCGAGTTGAAGCTCAGCGACTGGACGGTCACACCGTCGATCTTCTCGGTCTGCCGGTTGCCGTTGGTGTCGTAGCCGTAGTCATAGGTCCGGCCGTTGATGCCGGTCGCCTTGGTCAGCCGGTTGGAGCCGTCGAAGGAGTAGACGGTGACCGCGCCGCCGCGGTGGTGGTCGGTCTGCCATTGCCGGAGCCCGGTGTCGTCTCCGGCCGCGGTGGAGCAGGCGGCCGTGCCGGACCGCTTGGCGTAGCAGTAGGAGACGTCGTGGACGACCGACGCGGTGTCGATGCCGTTCACGCGCTGCCAGCGGGTGGTGGTGGTCCGGGCCAGCCGGCCGGACCGGTCGTAGGCGTTGCGGGTCTCGGCGACGTACTGCGGCCCGGCCTGCGCGACGCTCAGCCGGGTGTGCGTGCGCCGGCCCTCGTCGTCGTAGCCGAACGTGTAGCGGCCGTTGCCGGTCTGCATCGCGGTCAGTAGGTTGCGCACGTCGTACGTGTAGAAGGTGTCGCCGCGCCGGTCGGAGAGCTGGATCAGATTGCCGACCGCGTCGTAGGCGTACCAGAGCGTGGCACCGCGCTCGACGAGCCGGTTGAGCCGGTCGTACCAGAAGTTCTGGTAGCCGTCGGCGTCCTGCCGGGCGTAGACGTTCCCCGCGCCGTCGTAGGTGTAGGAGACCGCGGTGCTGCCGTCCGAGTACGATATCTTCGTGACCCGGTCGTCCAGGTCGTACTCGTAGGTGGTGGTCCGCCCGGCCCCGTCGGTCGCGGTGCGCAGCCGCCCGAACCGGTCGTAGGTGTAGTCCCGCACGCCGAGCGAGTTCCCGGTCGGCGGCATGGTGCGGATCAGTTGCTTGTCGGCGTCGTAGGTGTAGACCGTGCCGTTGGTGCCGTTGCCCGGGTCGATCGTCTTCGCTACCGTGCCGTCCGCGTTGTACTCGACCTTCGCCTCGGCGGCGAGCGCGTCCGCGGTGGACAGGCGGTTACCGGCACCGTTGTAGACGTGGGTACTCGTATTGCCCTGCGCGTCCTGGGACGACGACGGCTGGTAGGCGCCGGTCGGGTTGGTGGGCGTGGCCGCGTTGGCGTAGGAGAACTGCACGGATGCGCCGGTCGCGGTCGCCGACTCGGTGAGCGACTGCCCGCCGTTGGCGCCGAACGTGTTGACCGACTCGTTGCCGAGCGCGTCGGTGGCCCGCTCCACGTCCTGGTGGACGTTGTAGCTGCGCTCGCGGACCTTCCCCGCCGCGTCGACGACCCGGGTGACACGCTTCTCCCCGTTGAGCGTGTACGTGGTGTGCGGTACCGCGGTGACCGCCTGGCTCAGGTCGGAGTTCGCGTCCGCGACCAGCGTCTGGGTCGCCGACGGGTAGGCGAACCGGGTGACCGCCGCCTCGGTCGCCGTCGTGCCGTAGAGTCGGCTGACCGAGGTGACCCTGTGTGCGGAGTCATACGTGAGCGTGGTGATCGCGCCGGGCTCGTTCCACCAGATGCCGCTGATGATCTTCGTGATCCGGTGCTGGGCGTCGTACTCGAAGCGCACGTCCCGCTCGGTGCCGGAGCAGATCTCGGCCAGGTCACCGGCCGCGTTGTAGTTGTACTCCACGCGCCGGGCCTGCACACCGTCGACCACCTGCGCGATCTTCGCGATCCGGCCGTTCGCGTAGCTGACCTGCGCCTCCCGCGCGGCTGCCGCACCCCGGGCGGATCGGACCGCGGTGAGCCGGCCGGAGCCGTCGTAGGTGTAGTCGGTGACGTTGTCGTTGCGGTCCAGCACCCGGTCCAGCAGCCCGGCCGCGGTGAAGTACAGCTCGCGGCCGGTCTCGTGCTCGGTCAGCCGCCAGCCGGTGCCGTCCGCGGCCAGCGTCGCCTTGAACTCGCCCGGTGCGGTGTAGCCCGGCCCGGTGCTGGTGAACCTGCCCACGACGCCGTCCGAGGCGACGTAGGTGACCGAGTCGTCGTCTGCCTCGATCAGCCGCACGTCCACGCCGGTCCGGGTGTGCCAGCCCGGCCCGAGCGAGCCGGTGTGCAGGTCCGAGCCGAGGAACAGGCTGTTGTGGACGGAGCCGAGCAGCTCGTTCTCCGCGACGCCGGGCAGCGTCAGGTCGGTGGTGCGCACCAGCAGATTGCCCGAGCCGACGTTGACGTCGAGCGTCACCCGGTCGGTCAGCGCGAACGAGGTGAGCGTGGCGTTCCGCCCGGGCCCGGTGCCCTTGGGCACGGATATCGGCCCGGCCACCATCGCGACCTCGGTGGCCGAGGTGCTGAGCGCCACCGGTCCGCCGGCACCAGGCGACGCCTGCTGCGCCGGACGGGTCCGCTCGGCGCCGGTGTCGGGTCGTGCCGCGGCCGTCGCGGCGCCCTGCGGCGCCACCACGACGGACGTCATCAGCATGACGCCGGCCACCGACAGCGCGAATCGTCTCTGTCTCACGTGCTTCCTCCCGTAATCCCCGTAGCCGCGAAGGGCACGACGAGGGGTCGCGGGCCGGCGTGGCCCGCGACCGGGAGAAAACCCGTTGACCCCCGTCAAGCCCGGTGTTCGAGCGAGTCGACCGTGTCACATGGACGGTGCCGGCAGGGGGCGGGGCGGGGCCGGTTTCGGCATGATGCATGTCCGGGCATCGATGTCATGAAATCGTGCAGAAGTCGTGCTACCCGGGCCCCGGGATGCGACGCCCCGCCGATACCGTGGCCGGGGTCAGCCTCTGCTGTGGACGGGTGCCGCCATCGCCGTGACCAGGAGCGCGGTGACGGTACGGGACATCGTGGCGCGCGCCTCGTCGGTGGAGAGGCCGAGTTCGTCGCGGAGCAGGGACCAGCCGGCCCAGGTGGTGGAGATGCTCAGCGCGTCGAGGAGCTGGGTGCGGCCGGGGCCGGCGGCGGCGAGTTCGTGTGCGAACAGTGCCTCCAGCTCCGTGCGGACCCGGGCGATGTGGCGCTTGCGGTTGTCCTGGAGCTGGGCGGAGAACGGCTGTTTGATCGTCGCGGCGCGGGCGAGCGGTGCGACGATCTCCAGCAGGCGGGCGCGCTGGCGGCAGAACTCGTCGACTCGGGTGGTGAACGGCAGCGTGGGGCTGATCTCGGTCCAGGCGGACTCCTGGCGGGAGACCAGGAGCGCGTCGGTCGCGGCGAACAGCGTCTCCAGGTCCTTGAAGTTGGTCCAGAGCGCGCGGAGGGAGACGCCGGCGCGTTCCGCGATGCGCTCGCCGGTCGGTTTCAGGTCGCCCTCGGAGATCAGCGCGTAGTGGGCCTCGACGATGGCGCGGCGGGTGCGTTCGGCGCGGGCGGTCCGGCCGTCGACTCTGCCAGGAGTGGAATTCCCACCAGCGGCTAAGGCCGTGTGCGCGTCAGCCATGTCCCCACCGATTCTGTCGCCGGCGCGGTGCACCGGAGGTCTCCCGGCGCGGACACGCCGGGGTTGCAGGGTCGCCGCGCACATCGGCGGGCGCGTCGACCCGGTCGGCGGGGCGGGCCGGGCGCTCGTCATGCGCGGGCCGCCACCACCCGATCGACCCTAGAGCCTGTATCGAAGTGGAATGCCGGGCTGCGGCGAGGCCCACGCGCCGCACACCCGGACGACACCTGGACCGCGCCTCGCTCCGACCCCCACTTCGATACCGGCTCTAGGCCCAGTCGTCGATCTCCCTCAGCCGGGTCCGGCGCCGTCCACCGTGAGACCGGTGCGGAGACGCTTGCGGTCCACCTTACCGACCGAGGTCAGCGGGATCGCGTCGACGATGCGGATCTCCCTCGGGTACTTGGTCGCGGCCAGCACGGTCTTGGCGTATTCGCGCAGGTCGTCGGCGGTGACCGGGGACGAGACGGTGACCATGGCGACCACCTCCTCGCCGAGCCGGTTGTCCGGCCGGCCGATCACGGCGCACCCGGTGACCGCGGGGTGCCGGATCAGCGCCTCCTCCACGTCGCGCGGGTAGACGTTGTAGCCGCCCCGGATGATCACGTCCTTCTTGCGGTCGATGATGGACAGGTACCCGTCGTCGTCGATCGTCCCGACGTCTCCGGTGCGGAGCCAGCCGTCCGGCGTGAAGTCGCGGGTGCCGTCCCAGTAGGCGGCCATCACGTTCGGGCCGGACGCCACGATCTCGCCGGGTTCGCCGGGCGGGACCGGGGCGTCGTCGAAGCCGACGAGCCGCAGCGACACGCCCGGCACCGGCAGGCCCACGGTGCCCGGGCGGGCCCGGCCCGGCGGTGTGGAGGTGAGGATCCCGGCCGTCTCGGTGCAGCCGTACCCCTCCAGGATCTGCGCGGACGGCACCCGCCGCACGAACTCCTCGGCGACCGCGCGGGGCAGCGGCGCCGCACCGGAGAACACGTTGCGCAGTGCCGACAGGTCGAAGTCCTCGAGCGGCTCGGCCAGCAACATCGAGATCATCGACGGTACGACCGCGGCCTGCTGCACCCGGAACTCCGATGCCGCCCGCAGCCACGCCTTCGCGTCGAAGAAACGCAGCAGCACGCTCGACTCCGGCTCCGGGATCTGCTGGGTGCCGACCGTGACCAGCATGCCGTACGAGTGGGACAGCGGCAGCGCGGTCACCGACCGGGAGATCCCGGGCACGAAGCTGACCGCGCGGGACGCCGCCGACGCCGCGTCGATGTTCGCGTGGGTGAGCGCCACGCCCTTGCTGCGCCCGGTGGTCCCGCCGGTGTAGAGCAGCGCGGCCAGCTCGTCCGCGCCCCGGTCGACCAGCGGGCCGGGCTGCTCCTCGTGCGGCGCGAAGTCGACCACGACCGGCACGTCCAGGCCGGTGATCGCGGCCTGCACCTTCGGCAGCAGCTCGGCCGTGGTGATCACCGCGACCGCGCCGGAGTCGTCGATCATGTGGCGCAGCTCGGCCGGCGTCACCAGGAACACGATCGGCGTGACCACCGCGCCCGCGCGCCAGATCGCGTGGTAGCTGATCACCACCTCGGGGCAGTTGGCCATGAACACCACCACCCGGTCGCCCGGCCGCACGCCGAGCGCGCGCAGGCCGGCGCTGAACCGCACCGCCCGGTCGAACAGCCGGCCGGACGAGTGCCACGTGCCCTCCACGCGCAGCGCCGGGTACTCACCGTGCTTCTCGTGCGCGGTCTCGAACAGCCGGGCCAGGTTCATGCCGTCCACCTCGCCAGCTCGCGCCGGGCCAGGCCGCGGCGATGCACCTCGTCCGGACCGTCCGCGAGCCGCAGCGTGCGGGCCGCGACCCAGAGCTGGGCGAGCGGCGTGTCCTGGCTGACGCCGCCCGCACCGTGCGCCTGCACCGCCTTGTCCAGGATCCATTCCACGGTGGACGGCGCGGCGATCTTGATGGCCTGGATCTCGGTGTGCGCGCCGCGGTTGCCCACGGTGTCCATCAGCCAGGCGGTCTTGAACACCAGCAGGCGCAGCTGCTCGATCCGGACGCGGGACTCGGCGATCCAGTCCTGGACCACGCCCTGGTCGGCGAGCGGCCGGCCGAACGCCTCGCGGGACAGCACGCGCCGGCACATCAGCTCGACCGCGCGCTCGGCCATCCCGATCAGCCGCATGCAGTGGTGGATCCGGCCGGGGCCGAGCCGCGCCTGGGAGATGGCGAAACCGTCGCCTTCGGCGCCGATCAGGTTCTCCGCGGGTACGCGTACGCCGTCGAAGATGATCTCGGCGTGCCCGCCGTGCGTGCCGTCGTCGTAGCCGAACGTCCGCATGCCCCGTACGATCCGCACGCCCGGGGTGTCCCGCGGGACCAGGATCTGGCTCTGCTGCCGGTGCCGCTCGGCGGACGGATCGGTCTTGCCCATCACGATCAGGATCGCGCAGGCCGGGTTCATCGCGCCGGTGATGAACCACTTCCGGCCGTTGATCACGTACTCGTCGCCGTCCCGCACGATGCTGGTGGTGATGTTCGTGGCGTCGGACGAGGCCACGTCCGGCTCGGTCATCGCGAACGCGGACCGGATCCGGCCGTCCAGCAGCGGCTCCAGCCACTCCTTGCGCTGCGCGGGCGTGCCGAACTCGGCCAGCAGTTCCATGTTGCCGGTGTCCGGCGCGGCGCAGTTGAGCGCGGCCGGGGCGAGCGCGGGGCTGCGGCCGGTCAGCTCGGCCAGCGGCGCGTACTGCAGGTTGGTCAGGCCGGCGCCGTGCTCGCCGGGCAGGAACAGGTTCCACAGGCCGCGCGCCCGGGCCTCGGCCTGCAGCTCCGCCAGGATCGGTGGTGGACTCCAGTCTCCGGCCGGGTGCGCGTCGTAGGCGGCCTCGGCCGGGTGGACGTGCGTGTCCAGGAAGTCGCTGAGCCGCGCGTGGTAGTCCATCGTGGTCTCGTCGAACGCGAAATCCATGATCACCCCTCTCCGGGTAGCGCCGCGAGACCCCGGTCGACCAGCGGCTGCACGCGCGCGCCGATCGTGTCGAAGCCCGCGCCGACGGTCTTGCCCTGCGTGTAGCGGTAGTGGACGCCCTCGAGGATCACCGCGAGCTTGAACGCGGACATGGCCGTGTACCAGCCGAGGTTCCCGGTGTCCCGCCCGGATCGTGCGGCATAACGGGTGATCAGCTCGCCGGTGGTGGGGTGGCCGGGGACCGTGGTGACCGGGTCGTGCGAGCCGCGCGCGGCCGGCATCGGCGTGCCCAGGTAGACGACGTGCAGCCCGAGGTCGGCCAGCGGGTCGCCGAGCGTGGACATCTCCCAGTCGAGCACGGCCGCGACCCGGTCTCCGTGCCCGGTGTCGATCAGCGTGTTGTCCAGCCGGAAGTCGCCGTGCACGATGCTCGCGGCGGACAGCTCCGGTGCGGTCGCGGCGAGCCGGCCGGCCAGCGCGTCGATGCCGGGCAGGTCGCGGCTGCGCGAGCCGTCGAGTTGCCGCCGCCACCGGGACACCTGCCGCGCGTTGAACCCGTCCGGCCGGCCGAAGTCGTGCAGTCCCACCGCGGCCGGGTCGACCGCGTGCAGCTCCGCGAGCGTGTCGATCAGCCGGAACGCGAGCGCCCGCACCCGCTCCGGCCCGAGCGCGGCCAGCGACTCCGGCTCGCGCAGCACGGCGCCGCGCACGTGCTCCATCACGTAGAACGGCGCACCGATCACGGTCTCGTCGGGACAGAAGTGCACCATCGCCGGTACGGGTACGGCCGTGCCCCGCAGCGCGGCCATCACCCGGTGCTCGCGGCCCATGTCGTGCGCGGTGGCCAGCACGTGCCCGAGCGGCGGCCGCCGGACCACCCAGGTGGTGACGCCGTCGGTGACCGTGTAGGTCAGGTTGGACCGGCCACCGGCGATCACCGCGCCGTCCAGCGGGCCGGTGACCAGGCCGGGCAGCGCGTCGTCGAGGTGCTTGCGGAGCGCGGCCAGGTCGAGGCCGGGCGGGCCGTCCGTCACGCCGGCCACGGTGCCTCCCGCTGCTTCGGGACCGGGTGTTCCACCTTCTGCTGCAGGCGGTTCATCGCGCCGAGCCAGCGCTCCGGCTCGGCGGCGCGGCGGGCGTAGAACTCCGCGACCTCCGGGTGCGGCAGGATCAGGAACCGGTCGTCGGACAGCGCCTCCCGGACCCGGTCCGCGACCTCGTCCGCGCCGATCGCGTCCCGGTCGAGCAGCATCGTGCCGAGCGGGCCGGTGCCGGCGAGCATCGGCGTGCGCACCCCCTGCGGGCAGAGCGCCTGGACGACGATGCCGCGGTGCGCGTACGTGGCGCGCAGCCACTCCGCGAACCCGACCGCCGCGTGCTTCGTCACCGAGTACGGCGCGGAGCCCAGCATGGTGAGCAGCCCGGCCGCGGACGCGGTCACCAGGAACCGCCCGTGCCCCCGGTCGAGCCACCGGGGCAGCGCCGCCTTGGCCGCGTGCACGTGGGCCAGCACGTTCACCCGCCAGGCGCGGTCCCAGTCCGCCGCCGGTGCGGCCTCGGTGCCGGCCGTGGGCACGCCCACGTTCGCGCAGAACAGGTCCAGCCGGCCGAGCGAGCCCCAGGCGAACGAGACCAGCCGCTCCGCGAAGTCCGCGTCGGACGCGTCACCGGCGAACGCCCGGCCACCGATCTCGTGTGCCACGTGGTGCGCCGCCACCGGGTCGAGGTCGTTGACCACCACGGTGGCGCCGTCCGCCGCGAACCGGCGGGCCATCGCCGCACCGATCCCGGACCCGGCGCCGGTGATCACCACGACCGCGTTCTGCAGGTCCAGGCCGGTCACGGCACGATCACCACCCGTCCGGTGGTCTCACCGCGGGCGAGCGCGGCCAGTCCTTCGCCGGCCCGGTCCAGCGGCAGCGTGCGGGAGACGTACGGGTCGATCGCGCCCTTCGCGGCCAGCTCGGCCAGCGCGGCCGCGGCCTCGTGCACCACCTCGGGACGGCGGCTGCGGTAGAGGCCCCAGTGCAGGCCGACCACGCTGTAGTTCTTGACCAGCGCGTGGTTCGCCGCGGCCCGGGGGATGTCGCCGGACGCGAAGCCGACCACCACGATCCGGCCCTCGAACGCCACGACCTTCGTGGACGCGGCGAACGCGGCACCGCCGACCGGGTCGTAGACCACGTCGGCGCCGCCCGGCCCGCACGCCTCCTTCAGCGCGCCGACCAGGTCGTCGGTGTGCCGGTCCACCACCACGTCCGCACCCAGCTCGCGGGCGATCGCGGCCTTCTCCGGGCCGCCGGTCACGCCGACCACCTGGGCGCCCGCGGCCTTGCCGAGCTGGATCGCGGCCGAGCCGACGCCACCGGCCGCCGCGTGCACCAGCAGCGTCTCGCCCGGTCGCAGGTGCGCGCGGGTGTGCAGGCCGACCCAGCCGGTCTGGTACGCCACGAAGAACGCGGCGGCCTTCGTGTCGTCCAGGCCGGGCGGTGCCGGGTAGAGGAAGCGCGCGTCGGCCAGCGCGTACTCGGCGAGTGCGCCGTGCGGGAGGGCGGCGCCGCCGATCACCCGGTCGCCCGCGCGCAGGCCGGTCGGGCCCGGGTCGACGACCTCGCCGCACAGCTCGATGCCGGGCGTGAACGGCAGCGGCGGGCGCTCCTGGTACCGGCCCTGAACCAGCAGTGCGTCCGGGAAGTTGAGTGCGCAGGCCCGTACCCGCAGCAGCACTTGATCTTGATTTGGGACCGGCTCCGCGGCCTGCGGGTCGAGCGTCATGCCGCCCAGCTCGCGCACCTGCCACGCCCTCATGCGACCCGCCCGGTGAGCGTGAGGCCGCCGTCCAGCACCAGCGTCTGCCCGGTGATCCAGGCCGCCTCGTCGGAGACCAGGAACGCGACCGCGCCGGCCACGTCCTCCGGCACGCCCAGCCGGCGCAACGGGTACGCCGCCGCGACCTCCTCCTCGCGCCCCTGGTAGAGCGGCGTGGCGAACCGGGTCTTGACCACCGCGGGCGCGACCGCGTTGACCCGGATGCCGGGCCCGAGCTCGACCGCGAGGCACGCGGTCAGGTGGCTCAGCGCGGCCTTGCTGACGCCGTAGAACGCGATGCCCGGCGACGGCGTGATCCCGGCGACCGAGCAGATGTTGACCACGGAGCCGGTCGTCATGCCGCCGTCCTTGATCGCGCGCTGCGTCCAGCCGAGCGCGCCGATCAGGTTCACGTCCAGGATCTTGCGGGCCGCACCGAGGTCCAGGTCGGCGAGCGCGCCCGCGACCGGGTTGATGCCCGCGTTGTTGACCAGGATGTCGACCTTCCCGAACGCCTCGGCCGCGGTGGCGATCGCCCGCGCGCGGTGGTCGTCGTCGTCGGCCTTGCCGGCCACACCCCGGGCCCGGTCGCCGAGCTGTGCCACGGCCTCGGCGAGCGCGTCCTCCCTGCGGGCGGTGATCACCACGTTGGCGCCCCGGTCGATCAGGCGGCGGGCGATGCCGAGGCCGATGCCCCGGGACGCGCCGGTCACGACCGCGGTCCGGCCGGCCAGGCCTGTGCTGTCGTCGGTCACTGCACCTCCAGATTTGTGCACCGCCGATGCAAATACTAGGACGGTCGCGTCCCGGCGGTCAACGATAGATTTCTACATTGCCGATGCATAAACTTAACCGTTCCTTGGATGGATTCTGCCCGGGTAACGTCGCCGATGTCACGGCTTCAGGAGGTACTCACGATGAGAGTCTTCGATTCCCCCGACAAGCTCGCCGCGGCCGCCGGCGAACACCTCGGCTACAGCGACTGGACCACCGTCGACCAGCCCCGGATCTCCGCCTTCGCCACCGCCACCGGCGACGACCAGTGGATCCACGTCGACCCGGCCCGCGCCGCCACCGGCCCGTTCGGCACCACGATCGCCCACGGCTACCTCACGCTGTCGCTGATCCCGGCGCTGTCCTGGCAGGTCTACCGCGTGGAGGGGGTGCGGATGGGCATCAACTACGGCCTCGACCGGGTGCGCTTCCCGGCGCCGCTCCCGTCCGGTTCCCGGGTCCGCGCCGGCATCCAGCTGCTCACCGTCACCCCGGTCGCGGACGGTGCGCTCCAGGTCGCGGCGGAGGTCACGGTCGAACGCGAGGGCGGCACCAAGCCGGTCTGCGTGGCACAGACGCTGTCGCGCATCTATCCCTGACGCGTCGCCCCGGGACCATGGAGGCCGCCGGGACACTGACGGCCGGCAGCGTGCCGCACCGCTCAGGCAACGGCCGGCGGGATATCCGGAAAGATCGGGCATCACCCGCCCGGTCTTTCGCGATACCGGCACAAGGCCGGGCCGGCGCCCGGCCCTCTGGGCATACACCTCAGTCCCGTATCGAAGTGAATGGCCGGGCTGCGGCGAGGCCCCGGCGCCGCCTCGCCGCACGTCACAAAAGCCCATGCACCACACCGGTACGAGGGCTTCCGCGCCGCACACCCGGACGACACCCGGACCACGCCTCGCTCCGACCCCCACTTCGATACAGGACTAGGCCGCCGGTGGGATGCCGTTCGCCGGTGGGGCCGCCGGGGCCGCCGGGTACTCGTTGACCGGTCCGCCCTCCGAGTCCGTCTCGTAGGTCGGGCCGAAGTAGGCCTGGACCGTGCCGGTCACCTTGGTCATGCGGAGGCCGCCGTAGCCGGAGTGGTCGTCGGCGGAGAAGCGCAGCGGGCCGAGGCCCGGGCCGGTGTAGCCGCCCTTCTCGACCGCGTCGATCAGGGACTCGCGGGTCAGGTCCCGGCCGGCCGCCTGCAGCACCTGGACGAAGAGGTAGCCGACGGACATGCCGTAGACGGTGTTGCCGTCGAACGGCGCACCCGCGTTGTACTGCGTGTTGATCTTCTGGAACAGCTGGATCCACGGGTCCGAGGCGGCGGACGCGGCCGGCAGGTAGTTCGCACCGAGCAGGCCCTCGAGCAGTGGTGCGGCGTCACCGAGTGACTTGGCCAGCGTGTCGTAGTCGCCGCCGACGTTCGAGACTATCCACTGTGGCGTGAACGCCTGGCGCGCGGCGGTGCCGACGGTGAGCGCGGTGAAGCCGGGCACGGTGGCCAGGATGACGACCTCGCACGCGTTGGACTTGAACGCGTCGACCTGCGGGCCGACGTTGGTGACGCTGGTGGTGTAGGTCTGCTTGACCGCGACGCCCGCGTCGCCGAGCACGGCGGTGACACCGGCCAGGCTGTCCCGGCCGAAGTCGTCGTCCTGGCCGAGGAAACAGGTCTTCTTGCCGGCGAGGTTCTGCTGCACGTACGCCCCGAGGATCTTTCCTTCGACCGTGTAGTCCGGGTTGAAGCCGAACGTGCCCGGATACTTGCCCGGCTGGTCCCAGCTGCGGCTGCCGGACGCGACGAACAGGTCCGGCACGCGCTGGCTGTTGAGGAAGTCGAGCACGCCGGTGTGGGTGGGCGTGCCGAGCCCGTTCAGGATCGCGAAGACCTTGTCCTGGAGGACCAGTTCCCGGACCACCTGCTGGGTGTTGGCGGGGTTGTAGCCGTCGTCCTTGACCTTGAGTGTGATCTTGCGTCCGTTGATGCCGCCCGCCGCGTTGACGAAGTCGAAGTAGGCCTTGGTCGCGGGCGCGATCTGCGAGTACCCGGCGCTGGCCGGGCCGGTGAGCGGCATGTGCGTACCGACGACGATCTCGGTGTCGGTGACCCCGGGGACGGCCGCGCCGCCGCCGGAGCCGGCCTCGGACGAGCAGCCCGCGACCACCAGGAGCGCGGCGGCGAGCGTCAGCACTGTGTTGCGCATCATCGACCTCGTTTCACGATCCGTAGGAACAGTCCTTGCAGGCCGCCCGGGGCCAGGATCATCACCACGATCAGCGTGATGCCGAAGATCGCGAGCGGCAGGTTGCCCTCGAGCCGTTGGGCCAACCCGGTCGGCAGCGCGAACACCTCGGTGACGCGCGTGGTCAGGTCCGGCAGCGCCACCAGCAGGATCGCGCCCCAGACCGCGCCGGCCAGGCTGCCGAGCCCGCCGACCACGATGGCCATCACCAGGAACAGCGACAGCGTGAGGGAGAACGCGCCGGGTGACACGCTCTGGGCGAGGACCGCGAGCACTCCCCCGCCGAGCCCGGCCGCGGCCGCGCTGACCACGAACGCGAGGATCTGCGTGCGGGCCAGGTGGATGCCGCAGAGCCGGGCGGCGATCTCGTCGTCGCGGACCGCACGGAACTCGCGGCCGTACCGGCCGGCGGCGAGGTTGCCGAGCAGCAGCACGGTGAGCAGCGCGGCGGCCAGCGCGATCCAGGCCTGCCACCGCTCGAACGGGAAGTCGTAGCCGAACGGCGGCGGGGCCAGGTAGAACGTGAGTCCCTGATCGCCGCCGAGCACGTCGTCGAACATGGTGGTGATGCCGGGCACGACGACCGCTACCGCGAGCGTGACCCCGGCCAGGTACGGTCCGCGGAGCCGGGCCGCGGCGAGCCCGATGACCGCGCCCGCGGCCGTGGTGACCACGACGCCGGCGAGCAGGGACAGCGGCAGGTTGCCGATCGCGTTCTGCATCAGCGCGACCGTGTACGCCCCGGTGGCCATCAGCGCGCCGTGGCCGAGCGATAGCTGCCCGTTCTGTCCGGTGAGGACGGTCAGCCCGGCGGTCGCGCACAGGTAGGCCGCGACCGTGGCGAGCTGGTAGTTCTGGAACGGCGGGATGACGTAGGTCAGCGCGAGCAGCAGGGCCGCGCCCAGCAGCGTCCACAGATAACGCTTCATATCCGCCTCGCCGCCGGCTTGGCGAACAGGCCGTCCGGGCGGATCAGCAGCACGGCCAGCAGCAGCACGATGATCGCCAGCGGCGTGACCTGGTCGCCGAGGTAGCCGCCGACGAACGACAGCACCAGGCCGACCGCGAGTCCGCCGATCACCGCACCGGCCGGGCTGTCCAGGCCGCCGACCACGGCCGCGGTGAACGCGACCACGAACGAGCGGTCCATCGCGTTCGGGTGCAGGCCGAACTCGGTCGGGATGATCAGCATCCCGGCCAGCGCGCCGACACCGGCCGCGAGCACCCAGCCGAGCAGCAGCATGCCGCCGACGTTCACGCCGAGCAGCCGGGACACCTCCGGCGCGAACGCGGACGCGCGCAGCCGCAGGCCGGCCTTGCTGCGGGTGAACAGCAGCGCCAGCGCGCCGACCGTGGCGGCGACGGACCCGAAGACGAAGATGTCGTACGGCGAGAGCAGCGCGAACCCGGCCGTCCGGTCGAACGCGGGCGGCGCCGGCCGGAACTCGTTGCCGTAGACGATGCCGAGCACCGCGGTGATCAGCAGGACCAGGCCGAGCGCGACGATCACCGCGTTCAGCGGCCGGTCGTGCCCGACGTGCCGCATCACCAGGCGTTCCACCAACCAGCCGAGGGCCAGCCCGGCGGCCGGCGCGGCGAGGAAGCCGAGCCAGAACGAGCCGGTCGCGGCCGTGACGCTGTGCGCGACGTACGCGGCCGCCACCGCCATCGCGCCCTGGGCGAAGTTCACGATCCGGGCGCCGCGCCAGATGAGCACCAGCGCGAGCGCCATCGCGGCGTAGACCGCGCCACGGGACAGCCCGTCCACGGTGAGGAAGGCGAGTCGTTCCATTTCAGAACCCCAGGTAGGCGTGCCGGAGGGCGTCGTCGTCGCGCAGTTCCGCCGCGTCCGCGTCGCGCACCACCCGGCCGAGGGACATGACCACGCCCCGGTCGGCGACCGAGAGCGCGCTGCGCACGTTCTGCTCGACCAGCAGCACGGCCAGCCCGGTGTCGTCGCGCAGGCTCGCCAGCAGGCCCATCAGCTGCGCGGTGACCCTGGGCGCCAGGCCGAGCGACGGCTCGTCGAGCAGCAGCAGCCGCGGGCGGGCGACCAGCGCGCGGCCGACCGCCAGCATCTGGCGCTCGCCGCCGGACAGCTGGTGCCCGGCGTGCCCGCGCCGCCGGGCGAGCGGTTCGAACAGCGCGTAGACCTCGTCGAGCGCGCGGCGGGCGTCCCGGCGGTCGGTCCGCCACAGGCCACCGAGCCGCAGGTTCTCGTCCACGGTCAGCTCCGCGACCACGCCGCGGCCCTCCGGCACGTGCGCCATGCCGCGCCGGACCCGGTGCTCGACCGGGACGCGGGCCAGGTCCGCACCGGACAGCCGGACCGTCCCGGCGGACGGCCGCAACAACCCCGACACGGTACGCAGCAACGTGGTCTTCCCCGCTCCGTTCGCGCCGAGCACGGCCACGATCGCGCCGGGCGGCACGGTGAGCGTCACGTCGTGCAGCACGGGTGCGGCACCGTACCCGGCGGTGAGGCCCTGGATCCGGAGCAGCGGCTCCTCGGGGGCGGCGTGCCGGGGTCCCGGCGAGGACTCGGTGGCCGCGGTCATCGGAGCGCCACCACGCCGTCGCCCGGCCCGCCCGGCGGCGGATCGGGCGGCCGCCCGGCGGTCGTGGCGCCGCCGGTCGGCCCGCCGGCCGGGGGCCGGGCGTCGCCGGAGTCCGGCACCGGGCCGGCGTCGCCGGGAGCGATCGCCTCGGTGCCGAGGTAGGCCGCGGCGACCGCGGGATCGCCGCGCACCTGGTCCGGCGTGCCGGTCGCGACCACCCGGCCGAAGTCCAGCACGACGATCTCGTCGCAGACCGACATCACCAGGTCCATGTGGTGCTCGACGAGCAGCACGGCCGTGCCCGCGCTCGCCGGCAGGTCACGGATCAGCGCGGCCAGCTCGTCGATCTCCTCCGCGCCGAGGCCACCGGCCGGTTCGTCGAGCAGCAGCAGGTGCGGGCGGGCGGCGAGCGCGCGGGCCAGCCCGGCCTTCTTCTGGATCGCGTACGGCAGCGTGGCGGGGAGCGCGTCCGCGTACCGTGCGATGTCCAGGCTGTCCAGCAGCGCGACCGCCTCCGTACGCAGCCGCCGCTCGTCCCGCGCGGCCCGCGGCGTGGCGAGCAGCGACGAGACGAACCCGGACCGGGCCCGCGCGCCGGTCATCACGTTCTCCGCGAGCGTGAGACCGGCGAACAGCCCGACGCCCTGCAGCGTGCGCGCGATCCCGGCCCGGCTGAGCCGGTGCGGTGCCGGGCGCAGCGGCCGGCCGCCGAGCGTCAGCGTGCCGGTGTGCGGCACCACGAAGCCGCAGATCACGTTGAACACCGTGGTCTTGCCCGCGCCGTTCGGCCCGATCACGCCGACGATCCGGCGGGGCGGCACGGTCAGTGAGACGTCGTCCAGCGCGGTGAGCCCGCCGAAGCGCACGCCGACCCCGGCGAGCTCGAGCCCCTGGTGTGACGGTGGTGCGTTGTGCGGTGGTGCGTTGTGCGGTGGTGCGCCCATTGGTCACCTCGCCCAGCACCTCGCCGAGCGGTCGTCGCCCGTGCGACGGGCCGGCCGAGGTAATTACACTGGGAGTGTATATTCGTGCAACGCGACGTCAATACCTCTGACATGACACGGAATCATCAATATCCCGCGCCGTCCACCAGCGGTTCGTCGTGGCGCCGGTGACCTACGTGCGGCCCTCGGCCCGGTGGCTGTCGCGGCCGGCCGGGGCGACCGTCATCGTGTCCCCTGATCCTGGAGGAGGATGCCGACTCCGCGGTCGAGGTGGTGGAGCGGCACGCCCGTGCGCAGCGGCACGCCGGCCCCGCCGCGCCGCTGCGCGACGATCTCCGCCGCGATCGACAGCGCGATCTCCGGCGGGGTCCGGGCGCCGAGGTCGAGTCCGATCGGCGAGTGCAGCCGGCCCAGCTCGGCGTCGGTCAGGCCGGCCGCGCGCAGCCGGGTCAGCCGGTCCTCGTGGGTGCGCCGGGAGCCCATCGCCCCGACGTACGCGACCGGCAGCCGCAGCGCCGCGGTGAGCAGCGGCACGTCGAAGCGCGGGTCGTGGGTGAGCACGCAGATCGCCGTGCGCGCGTCGACCCGCTGCGCCGCGAGGTAGCGGTGCGGCCAGTCGACGACCACCTCGGCCGCGTGCGGGAACCGCTCCGCCGTGGCGAACGTGGCCCGCGCGTCGCAGACCGTGACCCGGTAGCCGAGGAACGCACCGACCTGAGCCAGCGCGGCCGCGTGGTCGATCGCGCCGAAGACCAGCAGCCGCGGCGCCGGCGCGTGCCGCTCCACCAGCACGCCGGGCCCGTCCTCCGCCCGCACGGTCACCCGCCCGAGATCCGGGCCCCGCACCACTGTGGACAGTACGACCGGCTCGTCCCGCGCGGCGGCGGCCAGCGCGGCCGCCAGCTCCGGCTCCGCGCCGAGGTCGTAGCGGCGCAGGATCAGCTCGATCGTGCCGCCGCAGGTGAGGCCGGCCGCGAGGCCCGTGTCGTCGCCGTACCCGAACCGCAGCACCCGCGGTGCGGCGTCCCCGGTCAGCATCTCCTGGCAGGCCTGGTAGACCTCGGCGTCGACGCAGCCGCCGGAGACGTTGCCGAGCATCGCGCCGTCCGCGGTCACCACCAGCGACGCGCCGGGCTGCCGGGGCGCACTGCCGCGCACGCTCACCACCGTCGCGGCGGCGAACGGTTCGGTGGATCCGGCCAGTGCCGGTGCCAGCTCAAGCATGGCCACGCTCGCGCAGCACGGTCAGCGCCCGGACGACCGTACGCCGGAGCAGTGCGGGTTTGAATGAGTTGTGTTCCCGTGGTTGCGCGCCGTCCGCGGCCCGGGCGGCCGCGGCCTCGAAGACCTCGTCCGTGGCACGCCTGCCGGCCAGCGCGGTCTCCACCGCGGTCAGCCGCCACGGGCGGGTCGCCACGCCGCCGACCGCGATCCGGGCCGCGACGATCGTGCCGCGGCGCACCTCCAGCGCGACGGCCGCGGAGGCGAGCGCGAACTCGTACGACTGCCGGTCTCTGATCTTGAGGTAGACCGACTGCGCCGCCCAGCGGGACCGGGGCACGGTCACGCCGGTGATCAGCTCGCCCGGCCGCAGCGCGTTCTCGATCTGCGGTGTGCTGCCGGGCAGCTGGTAGAACGCGTCCAGCGGCACGGTCCGCGTCCCGCGCGCCGACGCCAGGTGCACGCCCGCGCCCAGCGCGACCAGTGCCACCGCCAGGTCGCTCGGGTGGGTGGCGATGCACGAGTCGCTGGTGCCGAGGATCGCGTGCCCGCGGTTCACGCCGGTGAGCGCCGCACAGCCGCTGCCCGGCTCCCGCTTGTTGCACGGTGACGCGACGTCCCGGAAGTAGCCGCACCGGGTGCGCTGCAACAGGTTCCCGCCGATGCTGGCCATGTTGCGCAGCTGCCCGGACGCGCTCAGCTCCAGCGCCTCGGCGATCACCGGGTAGTCCGTGCGCACGATCCGGTGCGCGGCGACGTCGCTCATCCGGTCCAGCGCGCCGATGTGCAGGCCGTCCGCGTCCAGTGTGATGCCGCGCAGCGGCAGCCGGTTGATGTCCAGTACCCGGCCGGGGCCCATCACGTCGAGCTTCATCAGGTCGACCAGCGTGGTGCCGCCGGCCAGGAAGGCGGTGCCGGGCCCCGCCTGTGCCAGCGCGTCGCGGACCGACGCCGGCCGGGAGAACGTGAATCCCCGCATCAGCGCATCACCTTCTGCGCGTCCTTGATCGCCTCGACGATCGACGGGTACGCGCTGCACCGGCAGATGTTGCCGGACATCCGCTCGCGGATCTCGTCGTCGGTCGCGGCGCGGCCCTCGCGCACCATCGCGACCGCGGACATGATCTGGCCGGACGTGCAGAAGCCGCACTGCAGGCCGTCCCGCTCCACGAACGCCTGCTGCATCGGGTGCAGCTTCTCGCCCTGCGCCAGGCCCTCGATCGTGGTGACCGCGCAGCCCTCGGTCGCCGCGGTCAGCGTCAGGCAGGACAGCACCCGGCGGCCGTCCACGTGCACGGTGCACGCGCCGCACTGGCCGCGGTCGCAGCCCTTCTTCGTACCGGTCAGCTCCAGCCGCTCACGCAGCGCGTCGAGGAGCGTCACCCGCGGGTCCAGCTCGACCGTGCGCGGCTCGCCGTTGACCGTCATCCGCACGGTCACGACCGTCTCGCCGGCCGCCTCGAGCTCCGGCGCGGCCGCCGCGGAGGCCGCACCCGGGCCCAGCAGCGGCACCGCCGCGAGCGCGGCGCCACCGCCCAGAACCCCTCGCCGGGACACACCCGACACGTCTCGCGAATCCATACGCTTCTCCCGGGTCGCACACCGGGCGGGACGTCCCCGGCCCGGCTGAGGTGCCTCCACACTGGCCGGAGACGCGGACCGCTACCACGGACCGCCGGTCCCAGGTTGGATTCAGCGCAGCGACGGGGCGACGACCGCGGTGATCATGCGGGAGACCTCGTGCTCGTCCGGCGGGGACGTGCGGCGGCCGGCGGACAGCAGGTGGCCGGAGCCGATCAGCGTGTACGCGAGCATCTGCGGGTCCGCGTCCGGGGCCAGGCGGCCGGCGTCGCGTTCCAGCGCCAGATAGGACGCGATCATCGCGACCGCGTCCGCGAGCAGCGGAACGCCGCCCGGGTGCGCGGCGCGGAGCCGGGCGCGGAGGTCGTCCCGGAAGATCATCAGACCGATCAGCGCGACCGCGACGGAGTTGAAGAGCGCGGTCATCGCGCCGGCCAGGTTGCCCACCACGGTGCCGGTGCCGACCGACTCCCGCAGCGCGGCGGCGCGCGGTGCCAGCGCGGCGATGCGGTCGTCGATCAGATCGGCGAGGAAGCCGTCGAAATCCGGGAAGTGCCGGTGCAGCACGCCCTTGGCGACACCGGCCTCGGTGGTGACGGCACGGCTGGTCAGCGCCGCGGCGCCGTCCCGGACCAGGATCCGCTCGGCGGCGGCGAACAGGTGCTCGCGCACGTCGCGAATCGCCACACCGGTCGGCACGGTGTCAGATTACCGGCCAACCAAGTGGGCATGTGCCCACTATTGTGGGCACATGCCCACTCACGAACATCGGCAGGTCGCGGAATCCTTCGGCAACGACGCCACACGGTACGACCGAGCCCGTCCCGGCTACCCCGGCGCGATGGTCCGGGCCGTCCTGGAGGCCACGCCCGGAGAGCGGCCGGACGTGCTGGACGTCGGCTGCGGCACCGGCATCTCCTCGCGTCCGTTCCTCCGGGCCGGCTGCCGGGTGCACGGCGTCGAGCCGGACCCGCGGATGGCCGCACTGGCCCGCCGCGACGGCATCGAGGTGGACGAGTCGACGTTCGAGGCTTGGGAGCCGCACGGCCGTACCGTCGATCTGGTCGTCGCGGGCCAGGCCTGGCACTGGGTCGACCCGGTCGCCGGTGCGCGGCGCGCGGCCGAGGTGCTGCGGCCCGGCGGGCGGATCGCGCTGTTCTGGAACGGCATGCAGCCGGAACCCGCGGTCGCCGAGACGTTCGCGCGGGTCAACGCGGAGGTACTGCCCGAGCTGCCGCGCCTGCCGGCCTCCGCGGCGGAGGCCTACGCGGCGATGGGCGCGACGGCCGCGGACGGGCTCCGCGCCGCGGCGGCCTTCACCGAACCGGAGGAGTGGCGGTTCGAGTCGGCACGCCGCTACACCCGCGACGAGTGGCTGGACCTGGTGCCGACCCAGGGCTTCTACACCCGCCTGCCCCCGGACCGGCTGCGCCCGCTGCTCGACCGGATCGGCGCGGCGATCGACGGCGTGGTCACCGTGCACGTCACCACGCTGGTGGTCACGGCGTCCCGGCGGGCGTGAGGCCGAGCAGCCCGGCCAGTTCCCCGCGGTGCGCGGCGGCGGTGCCGAGCGCGACCGACGTGGTCTTGGCGCGCTTCAGGTAGAGGTGCGCCGGATGTTCCCAGGTGAAGCCGATGCCACCGTGCAGCTGCACGCACTCCTCCGCCGCCCGCACCGCCACCGGGCCGCAGTGCGCCTGCGCCAGCGCGGCCGCCAGCCGCGGCTCGGCGCCGTCCAGCTCCACGCCGGACACCGCACCGGCCGCGAACCGGGCCACCGCGCGGGCCTGCGTCACCGACACCCAGACGTCCGCCAGCCGGTGCTTGATCGCCTGGAACGAGCCGATCGGCCGGCCGAACTGGATCCGCGTCCGCGCGTACTCCACGGTGCTGTCCAGGCACCACTCGGCCACGCCGAGCTGCTCCGACGCCAGCAGCGCGGCGCCGGCCGTGCGCGCCGCGCCCAGCGCCGGCTGTGCCGGGCCGATCGACCGGCCGGGTGCCGCGGACAGCGTCAGGTCCACCAGTGGCCGAGTGACGTCCAGCGACACCACGGGGGTACGGGTGACGCCCGGCCCGTCCGCGGCCACCTCGTAGAGCTCGTCACCGGCCGGCACCAGCAGCACGTCCGCGGCCAGTGCGTCCGCCACCGACGCGACCCGCCCGGTCAGCGTACCACCGGTGACCCGCACGTCGCCGCCGGGCCCGGCGAACGGCACCGCCAGCGCCGCGCACGCCGACCCGTCCGCGATCCGCGACAGCACCGTGGTGTCGCCCGCGACCCGCAGCGCGGTCACCGCCATCACCGCGCAGCCGAGGTACGGCACCGGGGTCAGGAACCGGCCCAGCTCCTCCATCACCAGCGCGGCCTCGCGCAGGCTCGCGCCCGCGCCGCCGAGCTTCTCCGGCACGATCAGCCCGGTCACGCCCAGTTCCGCCGCGAGCAGCCGCCACACCTGCGCGTCGAAGCCGTCGTCCGGCGACCCGGCGCGCGAGCGGAGCAGGGCACGGAGCGAGTCGCGCAAGGACTCCTCGTCCTGGCTGTACAGCAGGTTCATCGGGGCAGCTCCCGCCACGGGACGGTGGTGTCGGTGCGCGGCTCGGCCGGCAGGCCGAGCACCCGCTCCGCGATGATGTTCCGGAGGATCTCGGACGTGCCGCCCTCGATCGACGTGCCCTTCGCACGCAGCCACCGGTACGTCGGGGACCGTCCCTCGAAGTCGACCGCCTCGCCGCGCCGCATGGTCCAGTCGTCGTGCCGGAGCCCGTCGGCGCCCCGCAGCTCCAGCTCCAGCCCGGTGATCCGCTGCGCCAGCTCGGCGAACGCGAGCTTGACCGCGGACCCCTCCGGTCCGGGATCACCGGCCGCGAGCTGCTGCCGGGCGCGCACGCCGGTCAGCCGCGCGGCCTCGGCCGCCACCCAGAGCCGCATCATCTCGTCGTGCGCCGCGGCGGTCCGCACGTCCGGCCGGCCGGTCCAGAGCGCGGTGAGCACGCCGATCAGGCCGCCGCCGCGGGGCAGCGCGCCGCCGCCGATCGAGACGCGCTCGTTCATCAGCGTGGTCCGGGCGACCGCCCAGCCCTCGCCGACCGCGCCGAGCCGCAGGTCGTCAGGGAGGAACACGTCGGTCAGGAACACCTCGTTGAACTCGGCCTCGCCGGTGAGCTGCCGCAGCGGCCGCACGTCCACGCCGGGCGCGGTCATGTCGCAGACGAAGTACGTCAGGCCGCGGTGTTTGGGCAGGTCCGGATCGGTGCGGGCGAGCAGGATCGCCCACCGGGCGCGGTGCGCCATCGACGTCCAGACCTTCTGCCCGGTGATCCGCCAGCCGTCGCCGTCGCGGACCGCGCGGGTGGCCAGCCCGGCCAGGTCGGAACCGGCGCCCGGCTCGCTGAACAGCTGGCACCACAGCTCCTCGCCGGTCCACAGCGGACGGAGGAACCGCCGCTTCTGCGCGGCGGTGCCGTGCCGGAGCAGCGTGGGCGCGGCCATGCCGAGCCCGATGCCGATCCGGCGTGGGTCGTTGGACGGTGTGCCGGCCAGTTCCTCGTCCACGATCGCCTGCTGCTCGCGCGGCAGGCCGAGCCCGCCGAGCCCGGCCGGGTAGTGCACCCAGGCGAGCCCGGCGTCGAACCGGGCGCGCAGGAACGCCACCGGGTCGTCCGTCGGTGCCGACGCGCGGAACGCCCGGACCAGCTCCCGGACGTCAGTCACGCGGGCCGCCGGCCACGTAGATGACCTGGCCGGAGACGAAGCCGGCGCCCTCGGAGGCGAGGAACGAGATGGTGTGCGCGACGTCCTCCGGGCGGCCCACCCGGCGTACCGGGATCTGCTCGGCTGCCTTCTCCTGGTAGACGTCGAACGGCACCTTGACCCGGGCCGCGGTGGCCGCGGTCATGTCGGTGACGATGAAGCCGGGCGCGACCGCGTTCGCTGTCACGCCGAACGGTCCCAGCTCCAGCGCGAGCGTCTTCGTGAAGCCCTGCATGCCGGCCTTCGCGGCCGCGTAGTTGACCTGGCCCCGGTTGCCGAGCGCGGACGTGCTGGACAGGTTGACGATCCGGCCCCACTTCGCGGCCGTCATGTGCGCCTGCGCGGCCCGGGTCATCAGGAACGCGCCGCGCAGGTGCACGCCGAGCACCGTGTCCCAGTCCGCGTCGGTCATCTTGAACAGCAGGTTGTCCCGGATCACGCCGGCATTGTTGACCAGCACGACCGGCGGGCCGAGCTCGGCCGCGACCCGGTCGACGGCCGCGGTGACCTGCGCGGCGTCCGACACGTCCGCGCCGATCGCGAGCGCCCGCCCGCCGGCCGCCACGATCGCGTCCGCGGTGCCCTTCGCATCCGTCTCGGCCAGGTCCAGGACCGCGACCGCGAGCCCGTCCGCGGCGAGCCGGAGCGCGGTGGCCGCCCCGATTCCACGCGCCGCCCCGGTCACGATCGCCACCCGCTGCTGCTCCGCCATCGGTGCCCCACCCTCCGCAGTTTGTGCACTGACAGTGCAATATAACCGCCGTTCAGGTGTCACGCTAGTACGCGCGCGGCCCGCAGATCCATCGAGCAACGAAAATAGGCGGGGCGCACGCCTCGTGCACCCCGCCGCCGATCCGCGCGCGGTCAGGTTCTGGCCGCGATCCGGTCCCGGACCGCGCCGGCCGCCTCTCGCCCCCAGTGGACCGTCTTGTCCAGGAACGCGCGCGCCATGATGAACAGCACCGTGGCCGCGTTGACGATCGAGCCGAACAGGTCACTCGGGTGGTGCATGCCGCGGTAGAGACGGGTGAGCCCCACGCCCAGCGGCACCGCCACCAGCAGTGCCAGCCAGGTCCACCGCCCACGCCGGGTCACGCACCGGGACGCCATCACCAGCCCCAGGCCGACGTAGAGCGCGATCGCGGCCGACGTGTGCCCGCTCGGGAAGCTGGACGTCGGCGGCGACACGTCCATGTGTTCCACGGCCGGGCGCTCCCGGTCGATCACCAGCGTGGTCAGCACGAAGATGATCGACTGTGCCGCCACCGCGCCGATCATGAACGCCGGCTCGCGCCAGTTCCGCGAGGTCAGGAACAGCACGAGCGCGACGACCGCGGTGATCGCGATGACCGTGTGCGTGTCGGCGAGCGTGCTGAACACCTTCGACACCGCGTCGGCGGTGCCGCCCCGCTCCTGCTCCAGCTGGCGGTTGACGTCGTCCTCGAGCGTCAGCGGCCAGTCGTCGTGCAGCACGCGGGTGATCAACAGCCCCAGGCCGACCAGCGCGGCGTAGAGCAGGGCGAGGGGCAGCACCAGCCGCGCGGCGGCCTGCCGCACCACGGCCCAGGTTCCGGCGAGTGACATGGCCGATTCCATACCCTGGCGTCACTCGACATCAAACCCCGCCGTCCGTCATCTGGCCGCACGACGACCGCACGGCCCGCCGCTCGCCGTCAGCGGCCGGCCGGCTGGGCCTCGCGAAGACCCTCGGTCAGGGGGCGGTGGGCGGCGCCGCGCCAGGTCTCGAACGCGGCGGTGGTGGCGGCGACGACGGCGATGCCGATGATCCAGCCGCCCAGGACGTCGCTCATCCAGTGCACGCCGAGCACGACACGGCTGAGCCCGGTGCCGAGCGCGACCGCGAGCGCGCCGGCCCACAGCACGGCGCGGACCAGACCGCGGTGCGGCAGGCGGTCGGTGAGCGGGAGCAGCATGAGCAGCAGCACGGCGGGGGCGAGCGCGGCCGTCATCGCGTGGCCGGACGGGAACGAGTAGCCGGGCGCGGACGACACCGGGTCCAGCCATTCCGGCCGGGCTCGGCCGAACAGCAGCTTGAGCAGCAGACCGAGCACGCCACCGGCCGCGATCGTGGTGACCGCCCAGAGCGCGACCCGGTGCGCGCCGCGCCACCAGAGCAGCACGGCGAGCAGCACCACGGTGATCCGCAGCGGCGTCGGCGCGAACACGTCGGTCCAGGTCTGCGTCGCGTCGACCCAGTCCGGCCGGGCCCGCACGAACGTGTAGAGCGCCTCCGCCACCCGCTGGTCGAGCGCGCGCAACGGTTCCCAGCGCGACACCACCAGCATCGCGATCATCGAGAACGGGATGAGGATCAGCGCGGCGGCGACGGCCGCGAGCGTCATCCGCAGACCGAGCCAGTCGTGCCGATCGGTCCTGCGCGCCCACCAGGTCTTCACGTCCATCCCGGCTTCTTACCCGGCTCGGCTGAGAAGAATCTGCCATCCGCCTGGGACCGGCATGAGCACCGGTGGGCAGCGGGTGGGCTGTCCGCCGGACTCCCGGCGCTCCTACCGTCGCGGTGACCCGCGCGGGGCGGTACGGCCGGACCGTGACGAAACGCGCCACACCGGCGCTGATACCACCGTAAGCGACAATTGATGCACCTCGGAGGCACGACGACGTGACGGTTCCACCTGACGACGCGAATCGGGCCGGTTACGCGGCCGACCGGGCGCACGCGCTGCGCACGATGTTCCCGCGCCGGGTGGCGGACGTACCGGAGACGCCGGCGCCGGACGATGCCCCGGCGGCGCCCGCGGCGGAGGACCGGCGCCGCCGGCCGCTGCTGATGATCGGAGGCGCGCTGGCCGTGCTGGCCGTGGCCGCCGCGACGGCGGTGTTCGTCGCGGCGAGGTCCGCGCCGCGTCCCGACCGGGCCGGTGTGGTGGTGCCGGTGACCACGGTGGAGGTGCGGGTGCCGCCGGAGGCCGGCCCCGGCTCGCCGGCACCGGCGTCCGCAACCCCGTCCGCGTCGCCGTCCGGCACCCCCTCCGCGAGCCCGTCGGCGAGCCCGAGCGCGTCCGGCGGGGCGCCGGAGGCACCGGCGGTGAAGAAGACGCCACCGAAGCCGGCCGGGCGGGCCAATCCGGGCGGGGGAAACCTGGCGCTGCGCCGCCCGGTCGAGGTCTCCGGCGTGGAGGGCGACCCGTGGAAGGCGTCCAACGCGGTCGACGGCGATCTGAGCACGCGCTGGAGCAGCGCGTTCACCGATCCGGGCTGGCTGACCGTGGACCTGGGCGAGGCGTGGGCGGTGCGCGAGGTGCAGATCGCCTGGGAGCACGCGTACGCGACCGCGTACCGCGTGGAGGCGTCGACGGACGGCCGGACCTGGACCGTGCTCTACCGGACGGCCGGCGGCAGCGGCGGTACGGTCACCGTGCGCGAGCCCGCGGTCGCCCGCTACGTCCGGCTGTACGCCACCGCGCGCAACAGCCGGTACGGCTACTCCGTGCTGGAGCTGCGAGTACGCTGACCGGCGTCGATCAGTTCGCGCGCGATGTCCAGGTGACCGGCGTGCCGCGCGTACTCCTGCAGCACGTGGAAGAGCACCGCGGCCACGCTCGGCGGCGCCTGTTTGCCCTTCGGGAACCGTCCACCGGTCGCGGACGACGCGGACAGCGCGCGGTTGCCGATGATCCGGCGCGTGCCGGCGCCACCCGCGCGCAGCTGTGCCAGCAGGTCGTCGATCGACTCGTCCGGCCGTACGGTCCAGCGCTCGTCCGCGCTCTCCCCCCACGGATCCGTGACGGCGGCACCGGCCACGCCCCAGACGAGCCAGCGGCGCTCCATGTGCACCAGGTGCTTGACCAGTTCGATCGGTGACCAGCCGGAGGGAAGCCGGTAGTCGCGGAGCTGCTCCTCGGAGAGGCCGGCCACTGTGTCCGCGATCGACGACCGGTAGTAGTCGAGGTAGGTGAGGAACAGCTCGCGCACGTCGGTGCCGGGCCCGGGTTCGGGCTGGAGGGTGTTCATCGCACAGTGTTACCCCGCGAGCAGCGCCGCTATCAACGCCTCCGCCGGTACCGCGCCCGGCCGGTCGCTGACCTGCCCGTCACCCAGCTCGACCACCCGCCACACGCCGTCCTCCCGGCGTGCCAGGTCGACCGTGACGAACGGCAGCCCGAGCCGCGCGACCAGCGGCGCGACCGCGGTGAGGTCCGGCGTGCCGGTATCCCCCGGTGTGTCCGGGTGCGGCCCGGTCAGGCGTGCCTCCCCGGCGATCCACCAGGTCCGGACCTCGGGCGCGGTCAGCGGCTCGAAGCGGCGGAGCACGAACCCGCCGGTGAAGTCCTCGCCGCGCAGCTCCCGAAGCCGGGACGCGACCCGCCAGGCCGCGTCCGCGTCGGCCAGCTCCGGCACGTACGCGGCCTCGTGCCAGTGGTGCTTCACGCTCTTGGTGTAGTCGCGAAGCATCGCGGGCCCGTCCGTCAGCAGCTCACGGGCCTGGTCGAAGGCGGCGCGGCCGTCGCCGTGGGTCCAGACCGACTCGGGCGTGACCGGGCGCAGCGCGTCGTACCAGCCGGGCAGCTCGTGCGCCCGCCGGTAGTCCGCCGCGCCGGTCCGCAGCGTGGCGCCGCGCCGGGCCAGCGCGTCCGCCATCGTCGCGTAGCCGCCGGCCGGCAGCATCCAGCCGCGGTAGACCACGTCCGGGCCGGCCGAGACCCGCGCCACCGCGCGGTCCGCGTCGGCACCGGCGGCCAGCGCGTCGTGGTCGACCACCGCGACCTCGGCACCGGCCTCCCGCGCGGCCGCGGCCTCGGCCGCGAAGTGCTCGTCGGGCCGGCGCGGCCGCATCGGGTCGGACGGCACGATCAGGATCATCGGGCGATCAGCTCCTCCGTGAGCGGGTCCCGCTCACCGTCGTAGTAGCGGTCCAGGACCTCGCCGAACAGCGTCTCGTCCGGCGCGGCCAGCGCGAACAACGTCATCGACGAGCGGAGCTTCTGCGCGTCGACGACGCCGAGGATGTCCGCCGCGGTGCGGTCCCGGACCCCGAGCACCGCGCGCGTGCACGCGCGCAGGCGCGGGCCGAGGACCGGATGGGCCAGGTAGTCGCGGGCCTCGTCGAGCGAGGCGAGCGCGTACCGCTGGGCCATGTCGCTGCGGCCCAGGCCGGCCAGCTGCGGGAAGACGAACCACATCCAGTGGCTGCGCTTGTCGCCCGCGGTCAGCTCGGCCAGGGCGCGCTCGTGGACGCCCGCCTGGGCGTCCACGAACCGCTGCAGATCCGTCATGCTCAGAAGCCCGGGAAGACGCGGCGGAGGCCGTCCAGGCCCAGCGGCCCGGTGACCGAGACCCCGTCCGTGTCGTACGGCTCCTTGAACCGGCCGTACAGCAGCCGGATCAGTGCCTCCGCGGGCAGCGTGAGCGTGCCGTCCGGCTCCGCCGGGGTCTCCGTCTTCGCCACCACGCCGCCCAGGTGCAGGCCGAACGACCGGTCCGCGTCGGTCAGCCGCACCGCGAGCCGGTGCTCCCCGCCGCCGAGCGAGTCGGTCCGGCCCATGAAGCCGAACATGTGCGGCGCGTGGTCGAGCAGGATCGCCACCGCGTCCGCGCGCACGTGGGCCCGCGGGTCGAGCGCGGCCTCGACGTCCCAGGCGTGCAGCGCGAACTCGCTGAGCCACAGCCGGGCCGAGGCGGCCACGTCGACCGGGGACGGCAGCCAGCCGAACACGACCCGCACGTTCTCCCGCTGGTCGTCGTCCAGCGCCTCGAACATCTCGATCAGCCGGGCGTTCGACTCGGCGAACCCGGCGGCCTGCTCGGCCGGTGCCATCGCGTCCCAGCGTGCCCAGACACCCCGGTTGAAGTCCGGGCCGGGCATGTCCGTGCCGTCCCGGCCGGCGATCACCGTGGCCAGGTGGATCTCGGCGCCGCTGCCCAGATGACTGAGCACCTGCGCGACCGTCCACTCGTCGGCGGCGGACCGCCGGGTCAGGTCGTCCGGCGAGAGCTTGCCCACGAACGCGACCAGCTCGTCATGACCGGCCCGCAGCACGGCGATGACGCTGTCGGCGGCTGTGCTCATCTGCATCCTGCCCATCGGTAGCTTCGTATGACCCCCACATCATGCTCCTCCCCGATCATCGCGGCGGCAGACAGACCGTGTACCCATGGATGTTCATCGGATGCTCGCCGGAGTCGCGCACGGTCACCGCGACGCCGCCGGTGCCGGGGACCGTGGCGGTCAGGTCGGCCAGCCCGTCGTCCAGCCGCCCGGTGTCCACCCGCAGGCCGAGCGATGCCCAGTACTCGGCCAGGCCGGGCAGCAGCGACTCCGGGTCCGCGGTGGTGAAGCCGGCCGGGAACTCGACCGGGTATCCGCTCTGCACGGTGCCGCTCGGCCGGTCACCGAACAGCCCGTCCTCGTAGCACTCGTCGCCGTCCTCCGGCGCGAGCGGCGCGGGGGCCATGCCGAAGTGGTCGCGGGACGTCCGGTGCAGCACGTCGATGATGATCCCGGCGGCGTCACCGGCCGTGGCCGGGTGCGGATCCGCGAACGGCCCGGCCGACGGCGCCGGACCCGGCTCGGGTGCACGCCCGAGATCCGGCCCGGCCGGTCGCGGACCGAACGCGGCCTCCAGACCGGGCCGCTCCCACGTCCGCCGGTACGGCTCGGAACTCCCGCTGTCCGTGGTCAGGTCGATCGCGTCGACGCGACCCACGTGGTGGCGCCAGACGATCTTCGCGGCCCGCCGGTCGAAACCGGTCCGGTTCTTCTCCGCCGGGAGCGGCAGCGTCGTGGTGGCGGAGACGACCACGACGGTCCGGCCGTTCTCCTGCCGCTCCGCGATCGCGGGTGCGTCGACGCCCGCGGCGCTCCACGGGTCGTCCCGCCCGTCCGCCGCCGGCCCGCCGCACCCGGCCAGGACCAGCAGGACGGCCGCGAGCACGAAACGCTTGATCACCCGGACAACCGTACGGAGTACCCGCAACGACCTGGTAGAGATGGTGACGTGGACACCGACGTCGCCCGTTACCTGGATGCCCTGGCCGACGCCGCGCGCGACGTGCTGGGCGACGCCCTGGTCGGGGCGTACGCGGCCGGGTCCGTCGCGCTGGACGCCTACCGGCCGGGCCGCAGTGACGTCGACGTCGCGCTGGTCTGTGCCGCGCCGCTGGCCGAGCCGGTGAAGCGCGCGCTGGTGGCACGACTGCGGCACGAGGCGCTGCCCTGCCCGGCCCGTGGCCTGGAGCTGGTGGTCTACACCCGGGACAACGCCCGCTCGGGTACGGCCGAGCCGGGCTTCGAGCTGGAGCTGAACAGCGGCGAGCGGATGGACTTCCGGGCCACCTACGCGCCCGATCAGCGCCCGCCCGCGGACGGCCTGTTCTGGTACGCACTGGACCGCAGCATCCTGCACCAGCACGGCCGGGCACTGTTCGGCGAGCCCGCGGCCGGCGCGTTCGCCGAGATCGACGACCTGCGCCCGCCGCTGCGCGACGCGCTGACCTGGTGGCTGGCCCGGCCCGGCCCGGTACCGGGCGACGCGGTGCTCGGCGCCTGCCGCGCGCTGGCCCGCATCCGGCACGGCGCCTGGCTGGACAAGCTCGCGGCCGGCCGGCGGATCATCGCGGACGGCGACCCGGACGCGGACCTGATCGCCCGGTGCGTCGCGGCCGGCGACGGCGCCGCACCGGACCCGGACGCGGCCCGCGCGTTCCAGCGCCGCGTGCTGGCCGAGATCTCGGCGGGAGACCCGGCCGGGATCACAGCGTGAGCGCCAGCCCGGTCTCCGGATCGAAGAAGCGCAGCGCGGCCGGGGGCAGCGTCAGCCGTACCGTGTCACCGCTCTTCGCCGGGAAGCCGGGACCGGTGCTGACCTTCAGCTCGTGACCGGCCCAGCGCGTGGTGGTGCCGAGCCGGCCGACGATCTTCTTCAGCTCGGCCCGGAACTGGAGCCGCAGCAGCGCGTCCAGGTTGGACAGCGGCTCGTCCATCAGCAGCACGGCCGCGTCCACCACGATCGCGCGGGCGACCGCGACGCGCTGCCGCGGCACCACGATCAGCAGCGCGGTGTTGCGCATCGCCTCCCAGAAGTACGCGTCCTCCAGCATGCGCCGCACGTGCACGGTGGTCGGCCCGTCCGCGCCGGTGAACGCGGCGGCCAGACCGGTGAGCAGCGGCCAGAGGAACAGCAGCGTCATGAAGACCAGCGACGGCAGGATCAGCCAGACCGCGGTGAGCCGCTTAGGCGACACGGCATTCCGCCCCGGCCGGGTCCGGCGCCCAGCACGGTACCTTCGCCTCGGCCACGATCCTGTCCAGCCGGGCGCCCTGCGCGTCGACCACGGCCTTGACGTCGTTGCCGTCGATCAGGATCTCCTTGAACGTGTCCTTGAAGACCTGGGCGACCTCGCCGTCGCGGGCGCCGAGCCCGACCGGCGGCAGTGACAGGATCGCGTTCGGCGCGTCGCGCTGCGCCGAGATGGCCGCCTCCGCGAGCGCGACCGCGGCCGGCAGGTCCGCCGGGACCGGCGCGTTCGTGACCGGGAAGAACGCTGATCTGCGGCTTGCCGGAGTCCACCTGGCTCTGCAGCGTGGACGCGAAGATGCCGGTCTCGACCTGGTTGAACGCGACCGGCGCGGCCGTCACCCGCGTTTTCAGGATCGTCTCGAAGCGCTGCCGCTCCTCGACCGGGCTGAACTGGTTGGACAGCAGCGTGACCGTGCCGTCGCCACCGCCGCCGCTGGTCGAGGCACCGGCGCAGGCGGTGAGCAGCGGTGCCGCCGCCACGCCTGCGCCGAGTGCCAGCACACTACGCCGGTCCATGGTGAACCTCCTCCGCGCGTGACTGTCCTCAATGTAGGACAGGCCCGGGCCGCGCGCAGTGGACCTTTCTAGGGGCGCGGTCCGAGCAGGTCCCAGCGGTTCCCGGCCAGGTCCCGGAACACGACGACGGTGCCGTACTCCTCGTGCCGCGGCTCCCCGGTGATCTCGGCGCCGTACGCCCGGAGCCGCTGGAACGTCGCGTCGAAGTCGTCGACGCGGAGGAAGAACCCGACCCGGCCACCGGTCTGATTCCCGACAGCCGCCTCCTGCGCCTCGCCGTCCGCCTTGGCGAGCAGCAGCCCGGTCCCACCGGACGGTGGCCGCACCACCACCCAGCGTTTCGCCCGCCCGTCGTTCGTCAGCGACGGCGAATCCTCCACCAGCTCGAACCCGAGCACGTCCACGAAGAACCGGATCGCCTCGTCATAGTCCGTCACCACGATCGCCACAAGATCAAGATTCACGGCGAGAATCCTACGCCCCGCGTGACGGCCGGAACCGGCATGATGGCGCGATGATCGAGGCTGTTGAGCTGACCAAGTGGTACGGGAAGGCGGCCGCCGTCGACGGTGCGACCTTCACCGCCACGCCGGGCAGGGTGACCGGTTTCCTCGGGCTGAACGGGTCGGGGAAGACGACCACGCTGCGCATGTTGCTGGGGCTGATCCGGCCGTCCCGCGGGCAGGCGTTGATCGACGGCGTGCCGTACCGGAAGCTCAAGGCTCCGGCGCGCACCGTCGGCGCGGTCGTCGAGCAGGGCATCGCGAACCCGGGCCAGACCGGCCGGGCGCACCTGCGGACGCACGCGATCCTCTCCGGTGCGCCCACCGGGCGCATCGACGAGGTGCTGGAGACCGTCGGGCTCGCCGAGGCGGGCGCGCAGCACACGGCCGGCTACTCGCTCGGCATGCGGCAGCGGCTGTCCATCGCGACCGCGCTGCTGCACGAGCCGCCGGTGCTGATCCTGGACGAGCCGGCGAACGGCCTCGACCCGGAGGGCATCGCCTGGATGCGCGGGCTGCTGCGCGAGCATGCGGACAGCGGCGGCACCGTGCTGATCTCCAGTCACCTGCTGGCCGAGCTGTCCCAGCTGGTCGACGACGTAGTGGTGGTCTCGCAGGGGCGGGTGGTCAGCACCGGGCCGCTGGCCGAGTTCACCGCCGGCGCGACGGCACACGTGCGGGTCCGCGGGCGCGACCCACAGCGACTGTGGGAGGCGCTGGAGCCCACCGGCGCGACGCTGGAGTCACCGGACGGCGAGGCGATCGACGTGTACGGGCTGGACGCCGCGCGGATCGGCGAGCTGGCGTTCGAGGCCGGGGTGCCGCTGGGCGAGCTGACCACGCACGTACCCGATCTGGAACAGGTCTTCCTCGAGATGGTGGGCACCAGATGATCTCCATCGTCGCGTCCGAGCTGTACCGGTTCGCCACCATCCGGTCCGTGTGGCTGTCCGTCATCGTGGTGGTCGCCGCCAGCTATGCCGTCTCCTGGTTCGGCGCCGCGTTCTGGGGCCTGATCGTCGGCGCCGGCACGTTCGCGGTCACCGCGAACGTGGTCGGTTCCCAGTTCGCGCACCGCACGATGGTGCTCACCTACCTGGCCCGGCCGAACCGGCTGGTCGTGCTGGCCGGCCAGATCATCGCGTCCGCGATCGTCGGTGCGCTGATCGCGGTGGTCAGCGCGATCGGCGTGCGGGACCAGCCGGGGCTGGTCGTGGCCGGGCTGTCCGCGGTCCCGGTCATCGCGATCTTCGCGGCCGCGCTGGCCACGATCGTCCGCCGTCCACTGTGGCTGATCCTCGGCTTCACCGGCTGGCTGATCATCGTGGAGGGTGCGATCTTCCAGCTGGACTACCCGCTGCCGGTCACCATGTTCCTGGCCTCGATCAGCGGCAAGCCGGAGCAGCTGGTCAAGTTCTGCGCGTGGACCGCGGGCGCGCTCGCCGTCGCGATCGGACTCGCCCGCCGGGACGTGACCGACTGACATTTGTCATGTCCGAACCGTGAGAGTGCCGTGGTTATCCATGATCCGGCGTACTGATGTCATGCCCTTCCGGGCAACAGACTCATGGACATGACACAGGCGATCGAGGTACGGGATCTGCGCCGCCGCTACGGCGGGCCGCGCGGATTCGAGGCGGTGAAGGGCATCTCCTTCGACGTCGCGCACGGCGAGTTGTTCGCGCTGCTCGGCACGAACGGCGCGGGCAAGACCTCCACCATGGAGATAGTCGAAGGGCTGGACCGGCCGAGCGGCGGCACGGTCCGGCTCCTCGGCCAGGACCCTTACCGGGACCGCGCCACGGTACGCCCACGGATCGGCGTGATGCTGCAGGACGCGGGCTTCCCGGCGGACCTGACCGTGGCCGAGACGGCCCGGATGTGGGCCGGCACGCTGCCCGGCCCGCGCCCGGTACCGGAGGCGCTGGAGCTGGCCGGGATCGGCCACCGCGCCGGGGTCCGGGTGAAGCAGCTCTCCGGCGGCGAGCGGCGCCGGCTGGATCTGGCGCTGGCTCTGCTCGGCCGCCCGGAGGTGCTGTTCCTGGACGAGCCGACCACCGGCCTCGACCCGGAGAGCCGGCGGAACACCTGGCGGGTGATCCGGGACCTGCTGGTGGCCGGCACCACCGTGCTGCTGACCACGCACTACCTGGACGAGGCGCAGGCGCTGGCCGACCGGCTCGCCATCATGCACACCGGCACCGTTGTCACGACCGGCACGGTGGCGCAGGTGGTGAGCGCGTACCCGGCGCGGATCAGTTTCTCGGCCTCCATCGGAACCGACATCCCGGACCTGCCGGGCTCGCCGACGATAACCCGGGACGGCGCCGCCGTCGTGATCAAGACGGACGCGCTGCAGGCGACGCTGAGCGCGCTGCTCCGCTGGGCCGACGACCACGCGCTCCCGCTGCACGACCTCGACGCCCGCTCCGCCTCGCTGGAAGAGGCCTTCCTGACCATCGCCGGAGGAACCCGATGACCCGCCTCGTCTCGATCGGCGCCGCCGAGCTGCTGCTGCTCTGGCGCAACCGTTTCGCCCTGGTCAACGCGCTGGTGGTCCCGCCGGTGTTCGGTCTGCTCTTCATCCCGCAGCTGGCCCGGGCCGGCATGGACCCGGCCGCCGGCGCGACGCTGGCCGGCGGCATGGTCGGCGTCATCCTCTCCATCGTCGTCTACTACAACCTGGTCAGCGCGTACGTGGCCCGCCGTGAGGAGCTGACGCTGAAACGTCTCCGCTCCGGCACGCTCAACGCCGCGGAGATCATCGCCGGGACCGCGAGCCCGGCCGTCGTGATCGCGCTCGCCCAGTCGCTGCTCATCGTCGTGATCACGGCGGTCTTCCTGGACCTGCCGATGCCGTCGAACCCGCTGCTGCTCGCCATCGGCCTGATCGGCGGCGTCGCGATGTTCGTGGTGCTGGCCGCGGCGTCCGCGATCATCACCGGTACCGTCGAACTCGCCCAGATCACCACGATGCCGATGCTGCTCGCCTGCTTCCTCGGCGCCGGCCTGATGTTCCCGCTGAGCACGCTGCCCGGACCGGTGGAGACCGCGTTCACCATGCTGCCGCTCGGCCCGGTGATCGAGCTGATCACCATAGGGTGGGCCGGTACCGGCACCGCGTCGGACGCGCTCCGGCCGCTGCTGCTGCTCGTCGCCTGGGTGGCGGCCGGCACCACGATCGTCCAACGCTGGTTCCGCTGGGAACCGCGCCGCTAGAGAGGCCCGACCGATGCACCCGCTCGCGTGGTGGCACGCCCGCAGCCAGGCCGAACGGTTCGACATCTCGTTCCGCAGCTCGTTCTACGTGTTCCTGATCTTCATCCCGCTGCTGATCGGCTCGTCCACCGCGACGGTCAGCACCGACACCGTCGCGCTCACGGCCGGGCTGCTCGCGGTCGGATACACCGTGCTGGTCGCGGCGATGATGCACGCCGGGATCGAGCACTACCTGGGCCGCCGTGGCCGCCCGACGCGACTCCTGGTCGCGGTCGGCACGGTCACGGCGCTCGGCTCGGCCGTCGCGCTGCGCGGGCTGCCGCCGGACGGCGAGCCGGCCGGGCTCATCGTGGTCGCGCTGATCTGCACGTACATCATCGGGCTGGCGACGCTGCGGAACATCTGGCCGTCCCTGCTGGCGATCGGCGCCGGCTTCGGGACGCTGTCGGTGGCGGCCGCGATCACCGGCCCGGAACTGGCCCCGTCGTTGTTCTCGCTACTGCTCATGGGCGGTACGGTGCTGGTCACGTACCGGTCTTCGCTCTGGATGCTCGCCGTGGTCTGGGAACTCGACCGGGCCCGCACCGTCCAGGCCGGGCTCGCGGTCGCCGAGGAACGGCTGCGGATCGCTCGCGACATGCACGACGTCCTGGGCCGCAACCTGTCCGTGATCGCGCTCAAGGCCGAACTGGCCGCGCAGCTCGCCAAGCGCGGCCGGGAGCAGGCGGTCGAGGAGATGCTGGAGGTCCGCCGGATCGCCCAGGACGCGCTCACCGACGTCCGCGCGGTCGTCGGCGGGTACCGCAGCGCCGGCCTCGACGACGAACTCGCCGGGGCGCGCTCGCTGCTCGCATCCGCCGGTATCGAGGCCCGGATCATCGGCGACGGCCACGACCTGCCACCGGACGTGCAGGGCGCGCTCGGCTGGGTGGTCCGCGAGGCCGTCACCAACGTGCTCCGGCACAGCGAGGCCCGCACCTGCACGATCACGCTGCGGACCGCCCCGCCCGGTACGGTTACGCTCACCATGTCCAACGACGGCGTCTCCCCGGGCCGGGTCCGCTTCGGCAGCGGCCTGCTCGGCCTCACCGAACGGATCAGCGCGCTCGGCGGCACGCTCGCCGCCGGTGTCGAGAGGCCCGGCTCGTTCCTGCTCACGGTCACGGTCCCGCATACATGATCAGCATCCTGCTCGCCGACGACGAACACCTCATCCGCGGCGCGATGGCCGCACTGCTCTCGCTGGAGGACGACCTCACGGTCGCCGGTCAGGCCGCCACCGGCGCCGAGGCGGTCCGGATGGCCCGCGCGCTGCGGCCGGACGTGGCACTGCTCGACCTGCAACTCCCGGACACCGACGGCGTCGCGGTCGCCCGGGAGATCCAGCCGATCTGCCGTACCGTGATCGTCACCAGCCACGGGCTCCCCGGCCACCTGAAGCGCGCGCTCTCCGCCGGGGTGCGCGGCTTCCTCTCCAAGACCGTCTCCGCCGACATCCTGGCCACCGTGGTCCGCACCGTGCACACCGGCGGCCGCTACGTCGACCCGCAGCTCGCCGCGGAGGCGATCAGCGTCGGCGACAGCCCGCTCACCGCGCGCGAGACGGACGTGCTCGCGCTGGCCGCCACCGGCGCCCCGATCGACGACATCGCCCGCCGTGCCAATCTCTCCCCCGGCACCGTCCGCAACTATCTCTCCTCCGCCGCCGGCAAGATGAACGCCGCCAACCGCCACGAGGCCGCCCGCATCGCCCAGGGCTTCGGCTGGATCTGACCCGGGGCGCCCCGGGGCCGCCTGTCAGAGGCGGGCCACGATCGGGGCGAAGGACTCCAGCGCGGGGGCGCGGATCACGTACCGGTCGACGGTCCAGCGTCTCCGGTTACGGTCGATCGCGGCGGCGATCTCCTCCTCCGTGCCGACCAGGACGAACGGCGTCTGCCGCAGGTCCTCGACCGTCGTGCCGATCTCCGCGGCGACCGGTCCCAGTACGGACACCGGGTCGTCGGTGACGGCCGCGACCTGGACCAGCGCCTCCAGCGCGGCGCCGTCGGTCAGCTCGACCTGCGCGTCGATCTCGCCGAGCGACCAGCGCACGGTGTGCCGATGGCCGTCGGCCAGCGTCTTACCGAGGCCGCTCAGCCCGACGACGTCCGCGTTCCGCCCGGCCCAGCGCAGCAGTTCGCTGTTGCCACCGCCGAACGTCAGCGGAATGCGCGCCTGCACCGGCCGCGGCTCGTCCAGCCGGGCCCCGGTCATGGTCAGCGCCGGACCGGCGACCGTGACCTCCTCGCCGTCGAGCAGCCGGCGAACCGCCTCCGCGACCTCGATGCACCGCCGGACGCGGCCGGCCACGCCGGGCCGGGTGCGGCCGATCGCGGCCCACTCGGCCGGGGTGTGCCCGGCGCCGATGCCGAACCGGGCGCGGCCGCCGGAGAGCAGGTCGAGCGTGGCGACCGCGGAGGCGAGCGGCAGCGGCTCGCGGACGCCCGCGTTGGAGACGTAGACGCCGAGCCGGATCCGGGACGTGACAGCGGCGGCCGCGGCGAGCACCGGGTACGGATCCGGGCACGAGCCCGGATGGTCCGCGGTGAGCAGCGTGTCGAAGCCGGCCTCCTCCGCGCGGCGGGCCAGGCCGAGCCAGGCCGCCCCGCCGTCCCGGGGCACGGCCTGCAGCGAGAACGTCGTCACCCGGCCAGCCTCGCCCACCCGGCACCCGGACGGCCAGGACTTCTGCGGATAGCAGAGGATGGACCGCGTGAACGAGGACGAGATTCTGGACATCGTCGACGAGAACGACGAGGTGATCGGCCAGGCGCCGCGCGGCGAGGTGTACGCGCGGCGGCTGCGCCACCGGGCCGTGTTCATCCTGGCCCGGGACGCCGAGGACCGGATCTTCGTGCATCGCCGTACGCCGCACAAGCTGGTCTTCCCGTCGCACTACGACATGTTCGTCGGCGGCGTGGTCGGCACCGGCGAGTCCTACGACCTGGCCGCGCACCGGGAGGCGTCCGAGGAGCTGGGCGTGACCGGCCTGCCGCAGCCGACGCCGCTGTTCAGGTTCCTCTACGAGACGCCGGAGCACACCTGGTGGTCCGCGGTCTACGAGGTGCGGTGCACGTCGCCGGTCGCGCCGCAGCCGGAGGAGGTGGAGTGGCACGCGTTCCTCACGGCGGAGGAGCTGGAGGCCCGCCTGCCGGAGTGGGACTGGGTGCCGGACGGCTTCGACGCCTACCGCCGGCTCCGGAATCTGGCATAGATAACGATCACACGGTACGGGTAGCGTGACCCCCACTGAGCCGACCACTGCAACCGCCGCACAGTCCGCCGGCGCTCCCGGTTCACCCGGCCCGGGGCGCCGGCGGCGCGGCGGTTGCGTGCGCTGCTAGGTCCTGTATCGAAGTGGATGGCCGGGCTGCGGCGAGGCCCACTTCGATACAGGACCTAAGCCGGCGGGGCGTAGAAGTCCGTCGTCCGCGCCGCGGCACCCGCGGCCGCGTCGGCCGGCGTCCCTGCGGCCGCGCTCGCCCGCCCCCAGTCCTCGCTGGCCAGCGTGATGAACCGGCGTCCCTCCGCGGAGACCGACCACGCCTCCATCTCGGCCGGGTCGTTGACCGAGTCCGGCGCGGCGAGGTGCAGGCCGAGGCCCATCAGGGTCAGGTCCCAGCCGACGCCGACCGCGCCCGGCCCGAACTGCGCCCACCGCTCGTCGCCGACGTGCGCGATGTGCTCCAGCGTGAAGCGGGTGCGGTCCGGCCCCTCCGACGCGAAGCGGACCTCGATCCACGAGACCTCGCCGCCGAACTCCCAGGTCGCGTCGAAGCCGCGCGGCGGGTCGCACGCGGTGACCGTGCCGGACGCGTTGCCCTCCAGCTCGTACCGGCCGTGCAGGTGCAGGTCGCCCTTGACCGGCAGGAACCAGCGTGCGAGCCGGTCCGGCGTCGTGCACGCGTCCCAGACGTCGTCCAGCGGTGCGTCGTAGACCCGGCTCGCGGTGACCACGCGCGCCTCACCCGCCTCCAGCGTGCGTGCGCCGACCCGGCGCCGGACCGTGCTGACCGTGGCTTCCACATCGATCATGAGCCGCTCCCCTCGTGTTGACAGCGACTACGTTTCTAACGGTCACGCCTTATATAAGTCAAGCCTGAAATTGGCGGGCCAGCGTGCTGAGGGTAATGCCGAGCGGCGCGTCCAGGCGCAGGCCCGCGTACGCGTCGCCCCTGGTCACGCCGCGGTTGACGATCGCCACCGGGATGCCGAGCTTGGCCGCGCGCAGCACGAACCGGCGCCCGGACATGACAGTCAGCGACGACCCGAGGACCAGCAGCAGCCGCGCCGACTCGACCCGGGCGAAGCACTCCTGCACCCGGTCGCGCGGCACGGTCTCGCCGAAGAAGACCACGTCCGGCTTGAGCAGCCCGTCGCCGCAGGCGGCGCAGGCCGGCACCCGGAACTCCGCCTCCAGCCCCTCGTCGATCTCCACGTCGCCGTCCGGGTTGACCGAGAGCGCCTCGGCGGAGAACGCCGGGTTCGCCGCGGCCATCCGGGCGTCGTGCGTCTCGCGCGCGCTGACGTCGCCGCAGTCCAGGCAGATCACCCGGTCCAGCCCGCCGTGCAGCTCGACCACGTCGGTGGCACCGGCGGCCTGGTGCAGCCCGTCCACGTTCTGCGTGATGATGCCGGTGAGCAGCCCGGCCCGTTCCAGCGCGGCGACCGCCTCGTGCCCCGCGTTCGGCGCGGCGCGCGCGATCGTGCGCCAGCCGACGTGGCTGCGCGCCCAGTAGCGGCGGCGTGCGTCCGGCTCACCGGTGAACATCTGGTACGTCATCGGGGTCCGCGCCCGGGACTGCCCACTCGGCCCCCGATAGTCCGGAATGCCCGACTCGGTGGACAGGCCCGCACCGCTCAGCACCGCCACGTCACCGCCCGCCACCAGCGCGGACAGCCGCGATATCCCGTCTTCCACGAACCCAGGCTATGCCACGTTCGTGACCTCCCGCTCGAACCGCTCCTTCAGCGCCCGCGGCGGATCCGCCGTGGTGAAGCCCTTGCTCGCCTGCGCCCGGTAGCGCTCCGGCATCATCGCGGCGAGCTGCGCGTCGAAGTCCTGCTGGAGCGTGACGGTCCGCACCCGGTCCGCGCCCGGCGCCGCGTCCAGGTGCAGCACGGCCGGCCCCGCGTTCATCAGCGCGCCGAGGAACGGCGTGCCGGGCTTCCCGGCCGCGCAGAGGTAGTAGCCGTACGCGGTGCGCAGGTGCCGCTCCCGCCCTGCACCGGCCGGGTCGACGCCGAAGATCTCGACCTCGCAGAGCATGCGGTCCTGGGCGGACAGCACGTGGCCGTGCTTGGCGTGCTCGTCCACGGTCGCCTGCTCCAGCTCGACCGCGAGCATCTCGGTGGCTCGCACGCGCAGCTCCGGCTCGGACAGCTCCGGCGCGACCGCGTTGTAGTAGAGGCCTCCGGCGGCGAGCCCGACCGCGACCAGCACCTCGGGCACGATCCACCACGCGCCACGTCGAAGAACATCGATGAATGTGCGCACGCACGTCATTCTGGCAGGTGTCCGGCGGCACACGGAAGGGCTTGGGTAACCTGCCGGTCGTGCACATCCTGCTTCCGCCGTCCGAGGGCAAGGCCCACCCCGCGCGCGGCGCCGCGCTCGACCTGGCGTCTCTGGCCTTCCCGGAGCTGACCGCGGCACGCGAGGCGGCGCTGGACGCGCTGGTCACACTGTGCGCGGGCGACGAGGACGCGGCGGTGACGGCGCTCGGGCTGTCCGCCGGGCAGCGCGACGAGGTGCGCCGCAACGCGCTGCTGCGGACCGCGCCCACCACCACGGCCGCGAAGCTCTACACCGGCGTGCTCTACGACGCGCTCGGCCTGGCCACGCTGCCGCCGGCCGCGAAGCGCCGCGCCAACGGCCAGATCCTGATCTTCTCCGGCCTGTTCGGCGTGTCCCGGCTCGGCGACCGCCTCCCGGCGTACCGCTGCGGCATGGATGTGAAGGTGTCACCGCTGGGCGCGATGAGCGGTCACTGGCGCCGCGCGCTCCCGGACGCGCTGGCCGATCTCGGCGGCCCGGTCCTGGACCTGCGCTCCTCGTCCTACGCCGCGGCCTGGCGGCCGGCCAAGGACCAGATCAAGAACGTCGCGACGGTACGGGTGCTGCACGAGCGCATCGTGGACGGCACGCCGAAACGGTCCGTGGTCAGCCACTTCAACAAGGCCACGAAGGGCCGCCTGGTCCGGGATCTGCTGCTCGCCGGCGCCGCGCCGCGATCCGTCCCCGCGCTGGTCAGCGTGCTGCGCGACCTGAAGTACACGGTGGAGGAGCCCACCCCCGGCGCGCTCGACGTGGTGGTCCGCGAGTTGTAGCCGACTGTCCACAGTCGCGGGACGCGGCTCCCGCGGCGCGGCGCCGGGCGCTACCCTGTGGCGGTCGTGGAACGACGAACGCCAGGAGAGGACCAGCGGTGTCTGCGGACAACAGCGAGCACGCGCCACCCGGGGTGGACACCAGCACACCGCACTCCGCGCGGATCTACGACTGGTGGCTGGGCGGCAAGGACAACTTCGCGGTCGACCGCGCGGTCGGCCAGGCCTTCCTGAACACGATCCCGACCGTCCGCGCGATGGCGAAGGAGAACCGCGACTTCATCCACCGCGTGGTCGAATATCTGGTGCGGGACCAGGGCGTCACGCAGTTCCTGGACGTCGGCACCGGCATCCCGACCAGTCCGAACCTGCACGAGGTGGCGCAGGCGATCGACCCGCGGTGCCGGGTGGTCTACGTCGACAACGACCCGATCGTGCTGGTCCACGCGCGGGCACTGCTGGTCAGCAGCCCCGAGGGCGCCACGGAATACATCCACGCGGACATGCGGGACGCCGCCGGCCTGCTCGGCGACCCGGCGCTGACCCGCACGCTCGACCTGACCAAGCCGGTCGCGCTGACGCTGATCGCGGTGCTGATGCTGATCGCGGACGCGGACGACCCGGGCCACGCGGTGCGCCAGCTGATGGACGCGCTGCCGCCCGGCAGTTACGTGGTGATCACACACCCGGCGTACGACTTCGACCCGCCCGCGATCGAGAAGCTGGTCGCGATCACCGAGGGCCAGATGACGTTCGTGCCACGCTGGCGCAAGGACGTCGAGGCCTACTTCGCGGTCCCCGGCTGGCAGATGGTCGAACCGGGACTGGTCCCCGTGATGGCCTGGCACCCGCCGGTGGAGCCGGAGGACCCGACCGCGGCCTATTACTGGGCGGGCGTGGCCCGGAAGAACTGACGCGGTGGTGGCCGGTCCTCCGGCCACCACCGCTTCTTTATGTCCCCGCGGCCTCACCTGCGCCACGGGCTGATCAGGCGGTCCGGCTCTCCGGCAGGACGATCTTCTTGTCCAGCATCGGGTCGATCTCGGAGCGCGGCTGCATGAACCGGGCGGTGAGCGTGTCCACGCCGGTCCCCCGGGAGCTGCTCGGCCGGTAGGTCACGGTCGCCGCGTCGCGCGACGCGACCTCGACGATGCCGGCCCGCCAGGCGCCACCCCGGTAGACCCAGACCCGGTCGGACGGGTGGTAGGTGTCGGTCGCGGCCACCGAGGCCGGGTCTCGCCGATCGGGATCAATCGTGGGGGCGGACATGTTCATGACCCTCCTGCCTTGGAACGCGCCAGTTCGGCCGGCTGCCCGGTGATCTCCGGACTCGCGGTGTCCGGTGGTGGATGGGCCGGCGCGGCCTGGGGCTCGCGGCAGCGGGCGCTCTTCGCGGCGTACATCTCCTCGTCGGCACGGCCGAGTGCCTCGGCGAGGCTCGCACCCGGTGGTACCGGGACGAGTCCGACCGAGGCGGTCACCGTGACCGTGGTGTCGTCCGCTGTTCCCCCGAGGGGGATCGGCGTGGACAACACCGCGGAGAGGCGGTCCGCTGGGCGTCCGCGGGCGACGTCGATCGCGGCTCCGGTCAGCAGGGCGGCGAACTCGTCGCCACCCAGCCGGGCCACCAGGTCGTCACCGGCGTAATCGGCCAGGCGGCGGGCCACGGCGCGCAGCACCGTGTCACCGGCCGCATGGCCGTACTGATCGTTGATCTGCTTGAAGTCATCGAGGTCCACCACGACCGCGGCGATCGCGGGGCGGTGGCGGTCGGCGACGAGTTCGGCGCCGTACCGATAAAAAGCCCGCCGATTCGGCAGGCCGGTCAGCGGGTCGTGGCCGGCCGCGTGGCGCTCCGCGTCGAGGGCGAGGCGGAGACCGGCCGCCTCGGCTTCCGCGCGTCGTGCCCGGCGGTGCGACCGCCAGGCGAGCGCGGACGTGCCCGCGAGCAGCAGGCCGCCGAGCAGCAGCGTCACGTCCACGCGCGCGCCCCGGTCATGAGGATCGGAGCGGTGGCGAAGCAGTCCCGCGCGCGTCCGCCCGACCCGCACGCGGGCGGCCGGCGACGGGCGGAACCACTAACTGACTGATCACTCAGTGTGCCAGTTACGGCTACGCCACCGCGAGAAAATGTCTGATTCGCCACCAGATATCCGATTTCCGATCACAGAGAGTGAACGAGTATGTGCTTATGCACATGAGCTATCATCCTCGGTATGCAGTGCAGACGCAAGAGCCGATGCACGTGCATCCACGGCGTGCACAAGCACGGCGCGGAGGTTTGGTTGAGCCGCACACTCGTCGGCCCATTGGGGGCGGTCGGCGTCGCGGTCACGTCCCCCAACCCAACCAAGTGGAGAGAACAGCCCATGCAGCAGACGACATACAACGGCGTACCGGCCGGACAGCTTCCGGTGACCTGGCAGAAGAGCAGCTTCAGCAACCCGAGCGGCAACTGCGTGGAACTCGCGCAGCTTCCCGGCGGCGGCGTGGCCATGCGCAACAGCCGGGACCCGGAGGGCCCCGCACTGATCTACACCCCGGCTGAGATCGAGGCATTCATCCTCGGCGCCCGCGACGGCGAGTTCGACCACCTCGCGCTGTAGTAACCGGTGCCCCGGTGCGCCGGTCGCGCACCGGGGTTCCAACCGAAAGTCCGACCCACGGGACTGGAAGACATCCGGCTCCGACGCGCTAGGCTGAGCGGCGGCTCATGGCGTGCCGTGGAACTTCCGCATGCCAAAGCCACGGCGGCGGGGAACTCGGTTCAGCAGGCGGAGGCTGACGACGGTGAGCACGGCAGACAAAGACGGCGGTTCGGCGGGCAGCCCGACCGTCCTCCGGATGCTGCTGGGCTCCCAGCTTCGCAAGCTCCGCGAGGCCAAGGGCGTCACCCGGGAGAAGGCCGGCTGGGAGATCCGCTCCTCGGAGTCGAAGATCAGCCGGATGGAGCTCGGACGCGTCGGCTTCAAGGAGCGCGACGTCGCCGACCTGCTGACCCTCTACGGCGTCGACGACGATCAGGAGCGGGCCAGCCTGCTGGCCCTGGCGCGGGAGGCCAACACGCCTGGCTGGTGGCACAAACACAGTGACGTCCTGCCGAACTGGTTCCAGGCCTACCTGGGCCTCGAGGCGACCGCCACGATCATCCGCAACTACGAGGTGCAGTACATCCCGGGCCTGCTGCAGACCGCGGACTACGCGCGCGGCGTGATCCTGCTCGGCCACAATCTCGCCCCCACCGACGAGATCGAGAGCCGGGTCAAACTGCGCATGGCCCGCCAGCAGGTGCTCAACCGCCCCGACGCACCCCGCTTCTGGGGCCTGCTCGACGAGGCCGCGCTGCGCCGCCCGATCGGCGGCCGCGCCGTCATGCGCGACCAGATCCTGCACCTGCTCGAGCTGGCCAAACTGCCGAACATCACGTTGCAGGTCATCCCGTTCGAGGCCGGCGGCCACGCCGCGGCCGGCGGCGCGTTCAGCATCCTGCGCTTCCAGGACCAGGAACTGCCGGACGTGGTCTACATGGAGCAGCTGACCAGCGCGCTCTATCTCGACAAGCGCGAGGACGTGGACCACTACGCAGCGGCGATGGAGCGCCTCTGCGTAGAGGCACTCCAGCCGTCCGACACCATCACATTCCTCGAACGCTTCCTCGACGAGGCCTACCCGGTCACTTCTCGTTGAGATCCTTCAGGCGTACGGCTTCCAGCTCGTTCGGCTCCGCGTTCCACTTCTGCAGAGTGGAACCGTCACAGGGCTGGACGAAGATCTTCGCGACCTTGTTCGTGATGTCGCCGAAGTAGTCGAAGTTGGCCGCATTCTGATCCTGCGGCTGCAGGCAGTAACCGTACCCGTCGACGATCTGATAGCTGGTGCCGTAGCTGTCCGTCTTCCCGTAGATCGTCCACTGCTGGTTCTTCGGTGGGTTGTTCGGATCCGCCGGGCAGGTGAGGTTGAACCGGACGTACGCACGGGCGGTCGTGGCGCCTGGGCTACTCATGCAGTTGTTGTTGGTGGAGCCGCTGCGGATCACACGGGCCAATGAGTGGTTGTCCGGCTGTCCGAGCTTGGCGCCGTTCGGCACCGTCGGGAGCGTGAACTTCTGGTTCCAGGCGAGGTCACTCGCGTTCACCGTCGTCTTGCAGGGCCAGGCGATCAGCGCCGGGCTGTCGGTCTTGAAGTCCGTGATGTCCAGGCATCGGCCGAACTGGCGATAGTTGATGAGCTGCCCGGTAGAGGCACCCGCCGAACCGGCGCCGACACCGGAGTCCTGCTTGAACACGCGGGTGGTCTCATCGCCGGAGCAGCTGTTGACGTTGAGCGCGGCGCCGATGGTACGCGGCGCATTCACGATCATGCAGTAATTGCTCTGAGTGCCGCTGGCGTTGGTCGGCCGGAAGTGCGAACTGTCGTCGAAGCCCCAGCGCTGCTGCTGCCGGGTCGGCGACGCACACGGCTTCAGCACCACGGGCGTGCCCTGGGTCGTCGACTCAGCCTCGATGCACCAGCCGAGCAACTCGGAGCCGGTCCGCGACGAGCTCAGGCTGATCGTCAGGTTGGAGTTGTAGGCCCAGGACTGCGACGCCAGGCCGGGTTCGCAGCGCTGCATGGTGGGCTTGGTCCACGGCGACTTCGTCTCGAACGGGCCAGGGCCGGCGTCGAGGCACAGGTCGGTGCCGCCGTTGTTCTTCACGTGGATCAGGCCGCCGACCACGTTGGTGTTGCCGATCTTGAACGTGTACGTGCCGTTCAGCTCGCGCGTCGGCACGTCCGTGAACGTGGTGGTGGCCTGGTCCGCACCGATGGAGTACAGATAAGCGTACGCCGGGACCGCGCCCACGCCGTTGCCGGCGTTGCACCGCAGCTTGTTCGCGTTCATCCAGCTCTCGGTCTTGTTCTGCGGGTCCGCGAGGTAGTAGCGGATGGTCACCTTGTAGACCGCGGTGCTCCCGTTGCCGAGCGACCCGGTGATCGGGCCGCACGGCAGCTTCCTCCGGTCCGAACCGGTCGAGTCCGCGATCGCGCGGATGTGCCCGGTCGCCACGTCCAGGCCGGCCTGGGCCGCGTGCAGCGCATGCGTGCGGCGCAGGTCGACGCGGGTACCGACGAACTGGCTGAGCACGAGCGTGCCGACGAGCCCGCCGATCATCGAGCCGACCACCACGACCATCATCGCCAGTGGAATCGAGCCGCGGTCGTCACTGGGCGACGGGAGACGCCACATCCGGGTCATAGCCCCACCCTTCCCGTGTTGCAGATCAAGTTGGTGTCCGGGTTGCCGAACGTGTTGAGCGCCGTGAACGTGACGTCCGTCAGCCGGGTGGTCGAGGCGGCCCCGCCACCACCGGTGGTGGTGAAATAGAGCCGGAGACGCTGGTAGCTCTGGTCACCGCTGGGCAACAGCCGGGTCATCGGCGGCGCCGCGGTGGCACCACCGGTCGGCACCGGCGTCGCGCTCACGGCCGGAACCAGGCCGACGCCGGTGAGCAGCGTGGTCCAGGTCGTCGGCACGGCGCCGCCCTGGGCGACCCAGCTGCGGCGCTGAAGCGTCCTGGTGTCGGTCCGGATGCGCAGCTGCACGCAGTTCTTCACGTTGTCCACCATGATGTGGTACTCGATCACGCTGCTCGGGCCGCTGTTAAGCGCGGCCGTGATGCCGCTGGCGTACCGGATCTCCTTGTCCAGGCGCAGGAACACGGTGTTCACCTGGGACTGCGCCAGGTTGGTCGCCTCCACTTTGTTGTAGGTCCGGTAGACCTGCACGATCGCGGTGGTCACCAGCACCATCAGAACCGACATCACCGACATGCTGACCACCATCTCGATCATGGTGATGCCGGCATCCCGCGGCCGGTCCCGGTCATGTCGCCGGCTCATGGAACCCTCCAGCTGAAGGTGACGGTCTCGGTCGTCCACGACTCCGAGTCGGTGACCGTGATCTTGATGTTCGACGTCGTCGACGCCGCGTTCGGCGCCTTGCCGCTGAGCTTCCCGGCACTGGTCAGGGTAAGCCAGGACGGCAGGTTCGTCGCACTCCACCGATATCCGGTGCCGGAACCGCCGGACGCGGCGAGTTGGAGGTCGACCGTCGTGTTCCGGTTCGTGCTCCGCTGCCCGGCAGTGATCGCAAAGTTGGTGATGGTCAGTGCAGGACGCACGTTCCAGTCCCACGACGCGGAGGACGTGTTGCCGTTCTTGGACCGCACGGTGCCGGTGACCCGGTAAGGGCCGTCGTCGGTCGGCGTCCCGGTGATCTGGCCGGTGCCGGTGTTCAGGCTGACACCGGGCGGAAGCCCGGTGGCACTCCAGGTGAACGGTCCGGTACCACCGGACGCGGAGAGTTGCACGGCGGTGATCGCCTTGCCCTCCATACTGCGTTGCGCCGCCGGCGCGTTCATGGTCGGCCGGGCGTTGACGATCCAGGTGAACGTGGCCGTGTTGGTCAGGTCGTAGTCGTCCTGCACGGTGACCGTGATCGAGTGGCTGCCCGGCGTAGCCGGCGTCCGGCCGGTGATCAGTCCGGACGTGTTCATGCTCATCGTGGTCGGCAGGCCCTGCGCGGTCGTCCAGTTCAGCGGTGCGGTGCCACCGTTCGCGACCAGCTGGAAGGAGACCGTGCTGTCGATGTCGTCGGTCTGGTCGCCGGGCGGCACGATCACCGGCGGCGTTGCCTGGTCGTTGGTGTCGAACCTCGGCTCCCGCTCGGCGTTGCTGATCAACGTCGTGGTGACGTAGGAGCAGGTGCCGGTCTTGCAGCCGTTGTCCGGCCAGGTCACACCGATGACCACGCGCCAGAACTCGACGGCGTTGGCCGGCTTCGCTTGCGTGCAGTCGCCGCCGGTTACGGCGGGCTGCCAGCACCGCCCGATGTAGTAGTTCTGCTTGAACGGGACACCGGCCAGCGTCACGGTGAGCGGCGACGTCGGGACCGCGGCGGACGCGCCGTCACCGGCAGCCGCACCGGAGTCGAAGGCCATCTGCATGCCGGCCAACCACGGCGCGACACCGGTGACCGGGCTGTTCCACTGCGCCGTGGAAGCCGCCTGGCCACGGCCCTTCGTCAGCAGCGAGGGGGTGAGGGAGCGCACCCGCTCCATCGCATCGCCCGCGACCTGAACCGCGGCCTGCGTGCCGGTCTGGTTGTTGGTGGTGCGCATGGAGCTGACGAAGAACGTTCCAAGCCCGGCCATCACGACGCCGATGATGCCGATCGAGACGATTGTCTCGACCAGCGTGAACCCCGCGTCGGGTGCGGGTGGTGTGGTGCGTCGGTGCTTGACGGTGCGCATCACGCACCTCCTCTCGTACCCGGTAGGGGGCTTGGCGGGGTCCGGACAGAACCCCGCCGGCGGTTAGCTGACGGCGGCTTGAGCGTCGGCGGGCGGCGGACCGTCACCGGAGACGAAGACGTGCAGCGCGAGCGTCGCGGTCGCGGCACCGGCGCCGATGGAACCTTCCTCGCCCGCGACCGTGATCGAATCGATCAGCACCGCGCGGGCCTGCCGCTGCTGCAGGTCGTTGAGGAAGCTCTCGACGTCGTCCATGGCGCCGGTGACCGTCATGCTGAGCGGCATGTCGTAGATGCTCGGCGTGGTGCCGTCAATCTTGGTCGCGCCACCGACGGAGAGTGTGGTGACGTCGACCTTGTGCCCGTCGGCGGCCGTCCGGAGTGCCCGGAGCAGATCGGGGAACTCGTCCGTGGCCGGCAGCGCGGTCGAGTACTTCTCCAGCTCGGCCTTGTAGACAGGGAGGTTCGCGCTGTCCTTCTCCAGATCCTCCAGCACCTGGCGGGCGTCGTCCGCCTTCCGCACCTCCTCGGCTGCGGCCTGCCGGGTCGTCTTCGCCTCGTCGTTCTTCGGCATCACGAGCAGGGTCCAGGTGAGCACGACCAGCACCGCGGCGACGAGCACGCCACCGGCGATCCAGAGCTTGTCCGCGTGGGCGCGCATCAGTTGCCTCCCGTGGTGGTTCCGGGCACCGGCGTCGCCGTCGCCTCGGGCGTGAACCGGCCCCCGAGCGCGGCCTGGGTGATGTCCACCTGGATGGTGAACGTCTCGGCGCCGCTCTCCTCACTGGTGATGTCGGTCGGCAGCGGGTTCGCCAGGCCGGTGACGGCGCGTAGATTGTCGACGTACTGCGCGACCTTGGCCTTGTCGGCCGCCGACCCGATCAGCGTCACGGTACCCACCACCTCCTCGGTGACCTGCGACGGCAGCTGGTTGCCCTGGGCGAGGACCTGATTGCTGATCCCGCCGCTGAGTGCCGAGATCGTGACCTCGGCGGGCGCGGCGCCGCGGACGTCGGAGAGCAGCCTCTGCCACTGCGAGTCGTGCGCCATCAGCGCGCCGAGCCGGTCCTTCGCCGTGCTCAGCTCCGTCTTGACGCCGGTCAGCTCGCTGTACTGCTGCTGCTCCTGCTGGACGGCCCGGCTCCGTACCTCTGCGGCCGCCAGCTCCTCGTCGGCGCCCTGTGCCTTGACGAACGTGGTGGCGTACCAGCCGGCCAGCACCAGCACAACCGCACCGACACCGGCCACAGCCGCGGTGCGGGTACGCCGGGCGCGACGGCCACCCATGATCTCGTCCGGCAACAGGTTGGCAGCAATACGCAGCGTGCGCGTCGGGTCCTGTTGGGCCTGCGGCATCTGGGCCGTGAAACCCTGCTCGGCCGGGTACATGTCGGTGCTCATCAGGCAGCTCCGAGGGTGAGGCCGATGGAGACGGCCGCGGAGGAGCGAAAACGCTCCAGGTTGTCGTGCTGGCTCCGGTCGGCCGCGCGCAGCCGGCTCGTCGGGTCCGCGATCACCACGGGAACGCGCAGCTCGTGCGCGAGCAACTCGGAGAGACCGGGCAACAGCGACCCGCCGCCGGACAGCGACAGCCGCTGAACCTGGGTGGGACGCTCGCTGGAGCTGAGGTAGGTGAACGAGCTGCGGATCTCTGCGATGAGCGGCCGGAGCGCCTCCCTAAGGAAGTCGGCGACCTCAGGACCCTCCTCACGCCGCAGACCGACCCAGCACTTGACCGCCTCGGCCTCTGTGGCGCCGATGCCGAGCCGGCCGGAGAGCGCCTCGGTGAGTTCCTGACCACCGCGTGGCACGGTACGCACGATCAGCGGCTCACCGTCCGCGTGCACGACCACGCTGGTAGCCTGCGCGCCGATGTCGACGAGCGCCTCCACCGCGGTGTCCAGCCAGGACGCGGAACGCAGCAGCGCGAACGTGGCCAGGTCTACCCGGTCGACATGCAGACCAGCCCGCTCGACCGCGTGCACCGCCGTGAGCACAGCTTCCTTCGGGGCTGCGATCAGCAGGCCGCGGACGGTGTCACCGGACGGCTCCTCCAGCGGATAGAAGTCGAGCAGCGCACGCTCCACGGCCAGCGGCAGCATGTCGCGCACCTGGAACGGCAGCGACTTCTTCAGCTGGTTCTTCGGCAGTTTCGCCACCGACATCTCGCGGACGACCGCCTGCGGGTTGGTCACGCCGAGCGTGACGTGCCGGCTGCGGAACTTCGTGGCGGCCCACATCTCCTTGATCGCGGCGGTGACCGCAAGGTCGTCCTTCACCACACCGCTCACCACCGCGCCCGCGGGCAGCGGCGCCTGGGCGAAGTTCAGGATTCCTAGTCCCTCCTTGGTGCGCGTGGTCTCGACGGCGCGCACTGACATCGATCCGATGTCCAGGCCGATGGGATTGGTGGCAGCCATCGAGCGTCCTTCCTAGCGTTCAACAGGGTGGGTGAATCAGGCGGGCGGGAGAAGCGAGAGGTACCAGCCGGCGACCGGGCCGGCCGCGAAGATCGCGAGAAACGCGCCAAGCAGCATGTACGGCCCGAAGGGGACCGCGGTCTTACCGTTCGCGCGGCGTGCGGCCAGCAGTGCGCCACCGGCCAGGCCTCCGATCAGAAATGCGGCGAACGCACCGATCAGCAGGGCGTCCCAGCCGAGCCAGCCGAGGTAGAGGCCGAGCACTCCGGCGAGCTTGACGTCGCCCAGGCCCATGCCGCCGGGGCGGACGATCGTGAGCAGCTTGTAGAAGACCCAGAGCGCGGCCATCGCGGCCAGCGCGCGCAGGCCCTGCCCCCAGTCGCCGCTCGCGATGACCGCGGGCGCCAGGAGGATCAGGCCGACGAGGTACGAGGGAAGGACGATCGCGTCCGGCAGCCGCTGTACGTCCAGATCGATCATCGCGAGCGCGACCGCGATGGAGGCCAGGTAGAGGTAGGCGGGCAGCTCCGGCGACCAGCCGAACCGGGCGGTGATCGCGGCGAACAGCAGCGCGGTGCCGACCTCGACCAGTGGATAGCGGGCGCTGATCGGCTCCTTGCAGGTGGCGCACTTCCCGCGCAACGCCAGCCAGCCGAACACCGGCACGTTGTGCCGAGGCCGAACCGCGTCGCCGCAGCGGGGGCAGTGCGAGCCGGGGCGGATCAGTGACTCGCCGCGCGGTACCCGGTGGATGACCACGTTCAGGAAGGAGCCGACGGCCAGGCCGAGGACGGCGGCAAGCACGAGCAACAAGGGCAGCACGTCGGAACTCCTTTCGGTTCGTGCGGTGATGGATGCCGAGCGAAGGCCGGCGGGTCGGGTGACCCGCCGGCCCTCAGGTCGTCACGTGCAGAATCAGTTGCCGGCGTCGAGGCAGGCCGTCAGGCTGGCCTGCGCGCTCGACTCCTTGACCGAGCCACCGGCCAGGCCGCTGTAGACGTAGATCTTCTTGCTGTCCTTGTTCCAGGAGCAGATCACGTAGTACGTCGCGACGCTGGCGGTGGCGGGCGTCAGGCGGTAGGCGAGCTCGTTGCCGCTGGAGACGTTCGCCGGGACAGCGGTGCCGGTGGCGGCGCCCGTCAGGCTGAGCTGCAGAGCGGTGCCCTCGGTGTTCATCGTGCCGGTGTCCGGGTACTTGTTGCCGTTCTCCGTGTAGAACTGCTCCACCGTGCTGATCGCCGCGCGGATGTCGGACTGAGCCGACTTGTTCATCGCGCCCTTCCGGTAGTTCAGGTACACCGGAACCGCGATGGCGACCAGGATGCCGATGATCACGACGACCACCAGCAGCTCGATCAGGGTGAAGCCCTTGTCGCTCTCCGCCCGCTTCTGCTGGGACTTGGCGATGAGGTGCTGCATTGAGTGCCTCCTGTGGCGCTCGGGGGGAGGGGGATCCGGTCGTCCTTGACCGGGGGTGTTGCAGGGGATGCGTGTCTCAGGAAGCCCCGCCGATGTTCTGGTAGACCGAGAACATCGGCAGGTAGAGGCAGACGACCATCGAGCCGACCGCGACGCCCATGAAGACGACCATCAGTGGCTCGATCGACGCGGTGAGGGACTCAGCAGCGTCATCAACCTCGCGGTCATAGAAGTCGGCAATCTTGCCGAGCATCTGACTGATTTGGCCGCTCTCTTCGCCGACCTCGACCATCTGCACGACCATCTGCGGGAAGATGGCGTGCTTGCGCAGCGACGACGACATCGGCTGACCGTCACGGATCGCGGCCTGGAGGTCCTTCATGGCCTCGGTCACGACGGTGTTGCCCGTGGTGGCGCCGACGACGTCGAGCGCCTGGAGTACGGGCACGCCGGCGCCGAGCAGCGTGCTGAGGTTGCGCGAGAACCGGCTGATCGCCATCTTCCGCAACAGGCCGCCGAAGACCGGCAGACGCAGCTTCGCCCGGTCGAACCACAGCCGGAAAGCGGGCTGGGTCCGCAGCGCGTACTTGATCCCGACCACGGCCGCGACTATCACGCCGACGGTCAGCGGCCCGGACCAGACCAGGCTGTGGCTGGCGTCGACGATGATTTTCGTGGGCAGCGGCAGATCGCCGCCGAGCTGCTGGAACATGTTCTCGAAGACCGGAACGATGAAGATCAGCACACCGGCGATCAGCACGAAGCTGAAGAGAAGGACGATCACGGGGTACGTAAGCGCGCTCTTGATCTTGCCGCGGAGCGCCGCGTCCTTCTCGAAGTTGACCGCGATCCGCTCCAGTGCGTCGTCCATGAAACCGCCGGCCTCACCGGCTCGAATCATCGCGATCATGAGGGTCGGGAAGATGCGGTCGTGCTTCGCCATCGCGGCCGACAGCGCAACACCGGCCGCGACGTCCGTGCGGATGTCGCCGACCGCCTTGCGCAGCTTCGGCTTGGCCGTCTGCTCCTCCAGCACCGCGAGCGTGCGCAGCAACGACATGCCGGACGCGGTCAGCGTGGCGAACTGGCGGGAGAACACGGACAGGTCCTTGAGCGTCACCCGGCCACTCAGGCCGGGGATGCTCACCTCCCGGTTCATGCCCTGGCCGGCCTCCGCGATGGAGAGCGGCACGATGCCGCGCTGGCGCAGCAGCTGGGCCGCCGCCGCCTCGTTCGTGGCGTCGATCTTGCCCTTGCTGCGTTTACCGGTGGCGTCGACGCTGCTGTAGTCGAACGTCTTCGTGGCTGCCACGACGTCACATCCGTCCGGTCAGGCGGCGGAGTTCCTCCGCCGAGTGGCAGAGGTCGAGGGCCTGCTCGATCGTGATGACCTGGTGCCGTACCCGCTCGGCCAGGTGCTGGTCGAACGACAACATGCCGTCGGCGCTGCCGGCCTGCATGAAGGACGGGATCTGGTGGGTCTTGCCCTCGCGGATCAGCGACCGGATGGCCGGCGTCGCCGTCATGATCTCGGTGATGATGGTGCGGCCGGTGCCGTCCGCACGCGCGCACAGCGCCTGCGTGACCACACCCTGCAGCGCCATCGACAGCTGCGCGCGGATCTGCTGCTGCTGGTGCGGCGGGAAGATGTCGATGATGCGGTCGATGGTCTGGGTGGCGCTCTGCGTGTGCAGCGTGGCCAGCACCAGGTGACCGGTCTCGGCCGCGGTCAGCGCGGTCTGCGTGGTCTCCAGGTCGCGGAGCTCACCGACCAGGATGATGTCCGGGTCCTGTCGCAGCGCGTGCTTCAGCGCGGTCGAGAAGTCCTTCGTGTCCGCGCCCACCTCGCGCTGATTGACCAGGCTCTTCTTGTGCGGGTGCAGGAACTCGATCGGGTCCTCGATCGTCACGATGTGCGACGAGCGGGTCCGGTTGGCGAGGTCCAGCAGCGCGGCCAGCGTGGTCGTCTTGCCGGATCCGGTCGGGCCGGTGACCAGCACCAGCCCGCGGTGCAGCGCCGCGAACCGGGCGACCGCGTCGGGCACGCCGAGCTCGTCCAGCGGCCGGATCCGCTGCGCGATGGCCCGGAAGGCGGCGCCGACCGACCCGCGCTGCTGGTACAGGTTGACCCGGAATCGCCCGATGTGCGGCACGCTGTACGCGAAGTCCAGCTCGCTGTTGTCCCGGAAGATCTCCCACTGGCTGTCGCTGGTGGCCGCGCGGGCCAGCATCGCGACGTCGATCTGGCTCATCCGCTCGTAGTCGGGCAGGTAGCTGAGCGCGCCGTGCACCCGGATCGTCGGCGGGGCACCGACGGTCAGGTGCAGATCCGAGCCCTGCGCCTCAATCAGCGACTGAAGCATGGCGTCCAGGGAATCCCGGTTGTCATTCCGGTCACCGCCCGCCACCAGGTCGTCGAGCGTCTGCTCTACGATCACCGCGGCTCCTTCGAGGTCGAACGGGGGGCCCGCCTCTCAGCGGGACACCGATGACTTCGGCAGAAGGCCTGCGGACCTTAGGCACCGCCACGTAGGATTCCCGGCCCGCGGCATTCCCGGACCGCACACCCGATCGGCGGGCTCACCGCGGTGCCGAACCAGGATCGGAAACGGTTTTTCCCGCTCCCGGCGTAGTGCGGCCCGCATGCTCGGAGCGGGCAAACCGCGCGGAGGCCTCCGACTCCGCTGGCTCCGCTCCGGCCGCCGCGGCGGAGCCGGTCCCGCCGCCGGTCACCACGAGCCGCGATTCCCGGCGCCGCCACCCCCGGCCGCGCCACCGGCATGGTATTCAGCGCTTATGCCGCGCAGGCGTCCGAATCTGCCCGAACCTCTCGTGCCGGCCGAAGCGACGTGCGGCGGGACCGAGGGCACGGCGACGGGGCGTGAGATGTGAGGGCTAGATGGCGACGCGGAGGACCTCGGAGATGGAGGTCTGGCCGTTGGCGGCCTTGAGGAGGCCGTCGATACGGAGGTCGAACATGCCCTGGGCCTGCGCCACGGCGTGGATGTCGCTGGCGGGGGCGCGTGCCACCGCGAGCTTCTCGATCTCCTCGGTGACCGGCATGACCTCGTGGACCGCGAGCCGGCCCTTGTAGCCGGTGCCGGCGCAGCTGCGGCAGCCGACCGGCTTCCAGAGCTGGGCGGGCGGGTCCCACTGGTCGAACGGCCAGCGGGCGGCCTCGAGTTCCGCGTCCGGCGGGTAGTACTCGGTCTTGCACCAGTCGCAGAGACGGCGGGCGAGGCGCTGGGCCAGTACGCAGTCGACGGACGAGCCGACCAGGAACGGCTCGATGCCCATCTCGGTGAGGCGGACGATGGCGCTCGGCGCGTCGTTGGTGTGCAGCGTGGAGAGCACGAGGTGGCCGGTGAGCGCGGCCTCGACCGCGAACTGGGCGGTGGTGCCGTCCCGGATCTCACCGATCAGCACCACGTCGGGGTCGGAGCGGAGGATGGCCGGGAGCACGGCGGCGAACGTCAGGCCGGCCTTGGCGTTGACCTGGACCTGGTTGATGCCGGGCAGCCGGTACTCCACCGGGTCCTCGACCGTGATGATGTTGACGGTCGGCTTGCTGATCTTCGCCAGCGTGGCGTACAGCGTGGTGGATTTTCCGGAACCGGTCGGGCCGGTGACCAGGAGCATGCCGTGCGGCTTGGCGAACGACGCGGAGAAGCGCTCGTAGTTGTCCTCGGTGAAGCCGAAGCCGGCCAGGTCCAGGTTGATGCCGCCGGTGTCGAGCACGCGCAGGACGATCTTCTCGCCCCAGACCGTCGGCAGCGTGGCGGCGCGCAGGTCCACCTTGCGGTTGTTGAGCTGCATCGTGATCCGGCCGTTCTGCGGGATGCGGCGCTCGGTGATGTCGACGTTCGACATGATCTTCAGCCGGGAGATCAGCGCGCTCTGCACGGCCTGCGGCACGGTGTCGACCTCGTGCAGTACGCCGTCGATCCGGTAGCGGACCCGCAGATCGGTCTCGGTCGGCTCGAGGTGCAGGTCGGACGCGCGGTTCTGGATGGCCTGTTCGAGCAGCGAGTTGACGTACCGGACGATCGGCGCGTCCTCGTCGCCCTGGGTGACCGCGGTCATCGCGGACGGCTGCTCGACGCGCAGCGTCTCGGCCATGTCGCCGAGGTCGCTCTCCTCGCGTTGCAGCTTCTCGATGATCTTGCGGACCTCGGTGCGCGCGACCACGACCGGGCGGATCACCATGCCGGTGGCGGCGCGCACGTCGTCCAGCGCGACCACGTCGGCCGGGTCGGTGACGCCGACCGTGAGCTCGTTGCCCTCGATCGTGATGCCGATGACGCGATGCCGCTGGACCAGCGACAGCGGGATCTTCTGCAGCGCGGCCTGCTCGATCGGGTAGCCGACCAGGTCCACGGTCTGGACGCCGTACGCGTCGGCCGCGGCGGCGGTCAGCTCCTGCTCGGTGACGATCTGATCGTTGATCAGCACCGCGCGCATCGAGCGTCCGCTGCGCTCCGCCTCCTCGGCGGCGTAGTCGACCATCTGCGGGTCGACTCCACGCCGCTTCAGCGCGTCCATCAGCGGACGGAAGGTCTGGTCCATCGGAGCCCTTATCGGCCGCGGACGGCCCGGCCTGAGGTGTTTAACCCTTTATGGGGGCCTGCCGGATCAACGGCACGATCTCGTCCGCCGCGACCGGCCGCGCGAACAGGTAGCCCTGGCCGTACTCGCAGCCCAGCTCGCGCAGCGTGGACCACTGGTCGGCGGTCTCGATGCCCTCGGCCACGGTCTGCAGCTGCAGCGTGCGGCCGAGCTGCACGACCGCCTCGGCCAGCGTGGCGTCGCCAGAGTCCGCGGTGATCCCGTCCACGAACGAACGATCGATCTTGAGGATGTCGACCGGGAACCGCTTGAGGTAGCTGAGCGAGGAGTAGCCGGTGCCGAAGTCGTCGACCGCCAGCCGGACGCCGAGCGCCTTCAGCGCCTCGAGCGTACGGACGGTGGCCTCGGTGTCCTTCATCAGCAGCGACTCGGTGATCTCCAGGACGAGCTTGCCGGCCGGTACGCCGGTGCGCTCGATGATCGACGCGACCTCGGACACCAGTCCGGTGTGCTGGAACTGGCGGGGCGAGAGGTTCACGCTCATCCGCAGCCCCGCGGCCTCCGGGTGCTCCGCGATCCAGGTCGCGAGCTGGCGGCAGGCCTGGTCTAGCACCCAGCGGCCGAGCGGCACGATCAGCCCGGTCGCCTCCGCCAGCGGGATGAACGTGAGCGGCCCGACCAGCCCGGCCTCCGGGTGGTTCCAGCGGACCAGCGCCTCGAAGCCGATCAGCTCGCGGGCCGGCAGCTCCACGATCGGCTGGTAGTGCACGACGAACTGCTCCTCCAGCAGCGCCCGCTCCAGCGCGGCCCGCTGCTCCGCCTCGGCCAGCACGTCCGCGTGCGTGGCCGGGTCGAACACCGCGTAGCCGTCCCGGCCGGCCGCCTTCGCCGCGTACATCGCCAGGTCCGCGTCGCGCAGCAGCTCGTCGGCCTCGCCGAGGTCGTGCGTGCCCGCCTTGATCACCGAGATGCCGATGCTGGCGGTGCAGATGACGTCGCGGACGCCGAGCGTGACCGGCTCGCGAACCGCGCGGACCAGCCGGTCGGCCAGCTCCGCGGCCTCGATCTCGGTCAGGTCCTCGATCAGCACCGCGAACTCGTCGCCGCCGAGCCGGGCGAGCGTGTCCGCCGGGCGCAGCTGCGCGGAGAGCCGCTGCGCGACGACGCGCAGCAGCTGATCGCCGGCGGTGTGCCCGAGACCGTCGTTGACCAGCTTGAAGTCGTCCAGGTCGATCAGCATCAGGGTGATCCGGCCGGACTCGCGGTGGTGCCTGGCCGCCGCGTGGGTGACCCGGTCGTGGAACAGCGCGCGGTTCGGCAGCCCGGTCAGCGAGTCGGTGAACGCCTGCCGGGTCAGCTCCGCCTCCATGTACTTGCGGGCGCCGACGTCGCGGATGCTGAGCACGGCCGCGCGCAGGTTCGGGTCGCACAGCCGGTTCACGCCGATCGCCTCGGTGTAGACCCAGCTGCCGTCGCCGTGCCGCAGCCGCGTCTCGATCCGGCCGGTGTGCTCGCGCCCGCCGGCGAACAGCGCGGCCATGAACTCGCGCGCCTGCGCCAGGTCCTCCGGGTGCACCATCGCGCCGAGCCGTTCGCCGGTGATCCAGGCCGGGTCGCGGCCGAGCAGGTCCCGCGCGGACGGGCTGGCGTACGTCACCGCGCCGTCCTCGCCGATCGCCAGCACCAGGTCGGACGCGTTCTGCAGCAGCGCCTCGGTGCGGTCCTCGGCCGCCCGGCGGCGGGCGTCCTGCGCGAGCCGGCTCTGCGCGGTGAGCACGCAGGTGGCGACGACGGAGACCAGCACGGCCAGCAGACCGGCGATCATCGTCGGCTGTGCCTCCGACTGACCGCGCGCGAGCGCCAGGAACGCGCCCGTGGAGAGCACGCCGAGGGCGGCGATCGCGGCCGGCGGGTAGAGCACGGCCGCGGTCACCATGACGACGATCGCGCCGGCCGGGAAGATCGCCAGCGCGGCCTCGTCACCGCGGGCGAACACGTAGAGCAGCGGGAGTTCGAGCAGCCACCACAGGAACAACCACTCCCGGGCGTGCCGGCGCGTGATGATCCGGGCCCAGGGCAGGGCGAGCAGCCCGATCTGGGCGAGCGCGGCCGCGCCGAGCACGAAGACCAGCCAGCGGTCCGCCTCGGGCCAGTCCAGGAAGACCCGCACGGCGCCCACCGTCGAGATCACGATGGCGATCCAGCAGCCCATCCGGATCTGCCGGGTCCAGTGCTCGACCTGGTAGTCGTCGTCGATGGACTCGAACCTCATGGCCGCCACGTTCGGCGTACCGTCCCGCGAACTGAGCAGAAACCCCGCGGCAACCAGGCGCTCTGAGCTGCGAAAACACCACAACATGATCAGGCTCACACCCGCTGGTGCCGAGATTCGAACTAAGGCTGACCTAACCTGGGCGGTCAGACTTACGCGCGATCGAGCGAGGGAAAACCCACCATGGAGGAGCAGCGCCCACTGCGGGTCGCCGTCATCGGCGCCGGTCCGGCCGGCATCTACGCGGCCGACATCCTGTCGAAGAACCACCCGACAGCGACCGTCGACGTCTTTGACCGGCTGCCCACGCCGTACGGCCTGATCCGGTACGGTGTCGCCCCCGACCACCCGCGGATCAAGGAAATCATCAACGCCCTGCACAAGGTGCTGGACAACCCGCGGATCCGGTTCATCGGCAACGTCGACTACGGCGTGGACGTCAAGCTGGAGGAGCTGCGCCCGTTCTACGACGCGCTGATCTTCGCGACCGGCGCGGACAAGGACCGGGTGCTGCACATCCCGGGCGTCGACCTCCCCGGCAGCTTCGGCGCCGCGGACTTCGTCAGCTGGTACGACGGCCACCCGGACGTGCCGCGCGAGTGGCCGCTGACCGCCACCAAGGTCGCCGTGATCGGCGCCGGCAACGTGGCCGTGGACGTCGCCCGAGTGCTCGCCAAGACCGCGGACGAGCTGCTCGAGACGGAGATCCCGGACAACGTCTACCAGGGTCTGCTGGCCAGCCCGGTGACGGACGTGCACCTGTTCTCCCGGCGCGGACCGGCCCAGGTGAAGTTCACCCCGATGGAGCTGCGGGAGCTGGACCACTCCCCCAACGTCGACGTGATCGTGCACCCCGAGGGCATCGAGTTCGACGAGGGCAGCCTCGAGGAGATGCGCAAGACCCGGCACGTCAAGATGTGCGTGGACATCCTGCAGAACTGGGCGATGCGCGACCCGCGCGAGGACCGCAAGCGCCGCCTGCACCTGCACTTCCTGCAGGCCCCGGCGGAGATCCTGGGCGACCCGGAGACCGGCGTCACCGGGCTGCGGACCGAGACGCAGGAGCTGACCGGCGACGGCAACGTGCGCGGCACCGGCGAGTTCACCGACTGGGACGTGCAGGCGGTCTACCGGGCCATCGGCTACCTCAGCCGCCCGCTCGCCGACCTGCCGTTCGACACCCGCAGCGGCACGGTCCCGCACGACGCGGGCCGGGTGCTGGACATCGACGGCAACCACATCCCGGGCGTGTACGTCACGGGCTGGATCAAGCGCGGTCCGGTCGGCCTGATCGGTCACACCAAGGGCGACGCGAACGAGACCATCACCAGCCTGCTCGCGGACGAGCTGCCGGAGGCCACTCAGCGCGACGCGGACGCGGTGGTGGAGTACCTGACCCGCAAGGGTGTCCGGCACACCAGCTGGGCCGGCTGGCAGCTGCTGGACGCGCACGAGATCAGCCTGGGCGAGCCGCACGGCCGCAAGCGGATCAAGGTCGTCCCGCGCGAGGAGATGATCACCCTCAGCGGTCACTGAGCCGTTCGCCGAGAAGGGGCCGGGTCTTCCCGGCCCCTTCTCCGTTCACCGGGGCTGGTCGGCCATCACGAAGTCGACGTCGCCGTCCTCGGTCATCGTCGCGTCCAGCGCCTTGTCGTCCAGCGCCTGGAGCGCCACCGGACAGAGGAACAGGTACGCGCCGCCCGCCTGCAACACCGTGTCGCCCTGGCTGGGGCGCGGCGACAGCCCGACGGTGAGCTCGCCGGCCCGCGGGTCAGCCGCGATCCGCAGCCCCGCACCGGACGGTGCCCGCTCCCGCTCCGCGAGCCGGCGGATCACCTCCGCCGCGTTCCCGGTCACCATGAACATCGCTGTACTCCACTCCTCGGTTTCGGGGTTCGAGGGGACAACGCGCGGGACGGCGCCGGGGTCACCTTTCCGGCACACTGTCCGCCATGACGCTGATGCCCCGAGGGGCGCGCCGGTGGCGGCGGTACGCATGGCTCGGCACGCTGCTCGTGCTGGGCGGGCTCTACGCGCTCGTGCTGATCACGCTGGTCCGCACGGAGAACCCCAACCTCGTACCGTCGGTGATCCTGCTCGGCGCCACGGTCGTGCCGGTGTCGTTCCTGGTCTTCGCGGAGGGCCGGAGCGGCCGGTGGCAGGTGTCACCGGCCGTGCTGGCCGGCACCGCGTTCATCGGCGGCGTGATCGGCGTGGTGGTGGCCGGCTGGCTGGAGTGGGACGCGCTGCGCAGCCTCGGCACGCTCCCGATGCTGTTCGTGGCCGTCATCGAGGAGACCGCGAAACTCGTCGTGCCGGTGATCATCCTGGTCGCCACGCTGTCGTCCGGCCGCCGGGACCCGGCGGACGGCCTGGTCATCGGCGTGGCCAGCGGCGTCGGCTTCGCCGCACTGGAGACGATGGGGTACGCGTTCACCGCGCTGCTGTCCTCCAAGGGCGGCATCGGCGCGGTCGAGCAGACGCTGTTCCTGCGCGGCGTGCTCGCCCCGGCCGGGCACATCGCCTGGACCGGGCTGACCGCCGGCGCGCTCTGGGCACTCGCGGCCCGGCCCGGCGGCCGCCGCCTCGCCGTGTTCGCCGGCACGTTCGCGGGCGCGATCGCGCTGCACACGCTGTGGGACAGCATCGGCGCGGTGCTGGCCTACGCGGTGCTCGGGCTGGTCAGCGTGGGCTGGCTGCTGATCGCGATGCGCCGCTACCGCACGTTCGCCACGGCGGTGGACCGAGCGCCGGCGGTGCACTGAGCGCCGGCGGTGCACTGAGCGCCGGCGGCGCACCGCCGTGTCACCCGTCACCCGAGCACGTGCCGGAGCGGGGCCCCGCCGCCGGCCACGCCGGCACCGGGGCCCGATGCCACTCAGCTTATTTGATCTTGAAGCGGAGCTGGCGAGGCCACGAATCTCCGGCCAGCGCAGATGGTGTCCCGTGCGGTTCGACGGGCGGGGAGCAGACACGGTGGGGTGCGTTGTAGGACCCAGGTCAGAGTCCGTGATCAACTTAAGCTGAGTGGCATTGGACCGGGGCCCGCGGGAGCACGCCCTGCTGCCGCCCCGGCCCTCACCCCTAAGCCGGAGTAAACACTGAGCCCCCGCCGGAAGCGGGAAAAGGTGGTTCGAAGCTTTTCACGACCGGACGAAGACGTTCACGAACGACGGGCTGCCGAACACCCCGTCGACGAACAGGCCGCCCAGCCGGGGTCCGCGCACGGTGCAGGTCAGCTCGACGTAGAGCGGCACCGCCGGCGCGTACTCCCGCATGATCTTCTCGTCCAGCGTCGCCCACTCCGCGCCCTGCGCGTCCAGCGGCATGGCGAGGATGCGGTCGAACTCCGCGTCCAGCGGGCGGGCGTCCAGGTAGGACGTACCGTTGTTGCCGCCGGATGCCTTGATCGCGCGACCGTCGTAGAGCGCGGGCAGGACCGCGGCGCCGCTCGGCCAGTCCGGCGCCCAGTGGTCCGGGTAGAGGTCCCACGGGTTGTCCGGCTCCTTGATGTCGTTCAGGAAGCCGTCGGCCGGGACCGGTTTGGTGAGGATGCGGAACCCGGCCCGGCGGAGGCTGTTGGCCAGCGCGGTGCCCAGGATCTGCCCCTCCGCGTCGTCCGGGTGGGCCAGCACCAGCTCCGGCGTGCCCGCGGGCGGCGACGCCGGGGACGGGTACGCGTCGTAGTCGCGCCAGCCGATCGTGCTCGGCGCCAGCAGAGTGGTGACCGGACGGGCGACGGCCGCACCGCCGAGCGCCTTGACCAGGTCGTCCCGATCGATGGCCGCGTTCAGCGCCCGGCGGACCGCCAGGTCGGTGACGCGGCGGGTGTTGATGTTCAGCACGCTGTGCCGCGGGGTCGGCGAGCGCAGCAGGCTGTCGCCGGTGACCTTCGGGATGAGCGACGGTGGCACGCCGTCGAACGAGACCGCGGCCGCGTCCGCGCCCTGTGCCGCGAGGATCCGGTTGGTCTGGGTGACCGGGTCGGCGCCGAACGCGAGCACGAACCGGTCCGGGTAGGCGTGCCGGACCGCGTCCGTGGCCGGGTCCCACTGCGGGTTGCGGACCAGCCGCAGCTCGGTGTCGCCGGTGCGGCCCTCGATCAGGTACGGCCCGGTCGCGATCGGCTTCTTGTCGTAGCCGAGCCCGGTGTCCGCGTCGGCCGGTACCGGCGCGGTGGCCGGCAGCGCCGCGGCGAACGGCAGGTCGCAGTGCGCCTTGGGGAAGTTCAGCCGCAGCGTACGGTCGTCCGGCACCTCGACGCCGGGCGGCAGCGCGGTCCGGTCCGCCGCGAAGTCGTACACCGTGTCGTACTGCGGCGTGCCGGCCAGCCACTCCTGCAGGTACGTGGGCCCGCCGGTGAGCGTGATGTCGAACGAGCGGGCGATGCCGTACGCGACGTCGCGCGCGGTGACCGGCGCACCGGTCTCGAACCGGATGCCCTGCTTGAGCCGGAACTCCCAGGTGCGGCAGTCCCCGTGCACGTCCGTGCCGGGCGTCTCCGCGAGGTCGCCGACCAGCGTGAGCTTGCCGTTGCCGTCGTCCGCGTAGGTGGTGAGCCGCCGCGCGTACAGCTGGGAGATGCTCAGGCCCATGAACGCGGAGATGCGCTGCGGGTCCAGCCGGGCCAGCGTGGTCTCCCGGAAGACGGTGACGGTGCCGCCCCGCGTGGCGCCGGGCACCTCGGCGGCCGGTCCACGGGACGCGGCCGGGTCGGTGGCGATCACGCCGGTGTTCTGCCGGATCTCCCCGTCCGGCGGCGTACCGCCGTCGCGGGGGTTGTCGGTGCAGGCCGCACAGGCCGCCAGGACCAGTGCGAGGGCGAGTGTCACGATGGGGCGGGGTGCGAGGCGCGGTCCAGGTGTCGTCTGGGTGCGCGACGCGAGAGCCCGCATACCGGTGTTGGATGTGGGCTTGTGCGACGTCCGGCCAGGCGGCGCCTGGGCCTCGCCGCAGCCCGGGCTCCGTCGTGGAACTCGCCGTCGGGTCACCGCTCTCCTCATCGATCTCCTATCTGCGCAAACGGGGGTCGATCGCGGCCTGGAGGCCGTCGACGATCGTGTTGGCACCGATCACGAACACGGCGCCGAGCAGCACGGCGCCGAGCACGACCGGCAGGTCGTCCGTGCGTACCGCCTCGATCACGGTCCGGCCCAGGCCGTTCAGGCCGAACGTGATCTCGGTGATCACGGTGCCGCCGAGCGCGGCACCGACGTCGAGCGCGGCCAGCGTCGCCAGCGGACCGGCCGAGGCGCGCAGCGCGTGCCGGCCGACGACCGCGCGCCCGGTCAGGCCCTTGGCCTCGGCGGTGCGCACGAAGTCGGAGCCGAGCGCGTCACCGACCTGGGCCCGGGCCAGCCGGGTGTAGCCGGGCGCGAGCATCGCACCGAGCGTCACCCAGGGCAGCAGCAGACCGGACGCCCATTGTGCCGGGTCGTCACTCAGCGCGGTCCAGCCGGGTGGCGGGAGCGCGGCGGTGCCGTACACCAGGATCAGCAGCAGCACCGCACCGACCAGGTAGAGCGGCAGTGCCAGCCCGGCCAGCGAGAGCGCGCCGATCAGCCGGTCCACGGCCGAGCGGGGCCGGGCCGCCGCGACCGTGCCGAGCAGCACACCGGAGGTCACCCAGAGCACCGCGGCGGGCAGCACCACGCTCGCGGTGACCGGCAGCGCGCGGGCCAGCATCGCACCGACCGGCTCACCGGTCACATAGGACCGTCCCAGGCACGGCGCCGGGCAGCCGTCCTCGCCGGTGACGAGCTTCCGGGCAAAAGCCAGATACTGCACGGGTACGGGGTCGGCCAGTCCCCACTCCTCGCGGATGCGCTCCAGACGGGCGGTGTCGCAGTTCTTCGGGCACATCGCAGCGGCCGGGTCCCGCGGCACCGCGAACAGCAGCAGGAACGCCAGCACGCTCACCCCGGCCAGCGTCAGCAGCGCGAGCACGCACCGGCGCAGCAGACGGCGGATCAACGGCCCGAACCCGGGTCGAACGCACGCCGCACCGACTCGCCCAGCGCCGTGAACACGAACACCACGAGTACCAGTGCCAGACCCGGGAACAGCACGTACGCCGGGTCGGTCTGCAGGTAGCCGAGGCTGCGCTGGATGGTCCGCCCGAGATCCGGCGTCGGCTCCAGCACGCCCAGCCCGAGGAAGCTCAGCGCCGCCCCCGCGGACGTGAAGATCGGCAGCAGCAGCGACGCACCGGCCACGATCGGCGGGCCGAGATGCGGCAGCACCTCGCGGCGCAGGATCCGGCCCGGCCGGGCACCGAGCGCGACCGCCGCGGTCACGAAGTCCCGCTCGCGCAACGACCGCACCTGCGTGCGGACCATCCGGGCCACGCCGGTCCAGCCGAGCACCGCGAACAGACCGATCAGCGTGACCATCCGGAACCAGCCCGGCACCGCGTCCCGCGGGCCGTAGAACGCCAGCTCCAACGGCCGGATCACGGCGATCGCGCAGAGCAGCAGCGGCAACGCGATCGCCACGTCGGTGATCCAGGTGAGCAGCGCGTCGACCCAGCCGCCGAGCAGCCCGGCCAGCCCGCCGATCACCGTGCCCAGCAGCGTGGCCAGCAGCACGGCCGGGCCGACCACGGCCAGCGACGTACGTACGCCGTAGATGATCTGAATCAGCAGGTCACGACCGAGGCCCGGTTCCAGCCCGAGCCAGTGCACAGTGGACACGCCACCGGCGATGCCGTACGGCATCCCGTACGCGTCGAGGTCGTCCGCGAACGTGTCCTGCGGCCCGGTGCCGTAGACCGCGGCGATCAGCGGGGCCGCGGCCGCGACCACGGTGAGCAGCAGGGCACCGGCACCGGCGACCAGGACGGACCGGAATCGCCGGAGCCGAAACGACATGCCTGCCATCAAATCGACCCGGATCGTGCAAATCAAGTCCGTATTTCGATCCTGCTCGAACGTCCATGGCCCACCGGTCCGCCTGCCATCACTCTAGGTGCGGGACGGCGGCTGACGGGGGGTCGCCGTCCCCTTTAAACTTCAGGAGTACCGCGTTGCCGCGCCGCCGGCAGCGCCCCGCCGATCCTTGTGTGGACACTCAGACAATGGGCACCCTGTCGATCCACTTCACCGCTGAGGACGTGGCCCGCACCCGCATCGCCCGGCGCCCCGATCCGCTGTGGGAGATCGTGTGCAGCCTGCACCGGCTGCAGACCCGGCGTGGCTACGCCGCATACGAGGGCTGGCACCGCCAGGTGCGCCTGGACCTGGGCCGGCACAACATGACCGGCCTGCTGCGCAGCACGCTGCTGCCCATCTCCCCGCTCGGCCGCTACTTCCCCGACTTCCTCACGCCCGGCGACGTCACCACGCTCGACCAGGGCATCGACATGCTCCAGCACACCGAGGCGGCCCGGGTCAACGAGGAGATCCGGATGATCCCGGACCCGGCCGGCGCGGACGTCTGGCTCGACGATCTGGCCTCCGGCCGCCCACAGGCCATGCACGCGCTCGGCGACGGCTTGCGCCGCTACTACGAGGTCGCGATCGCGCCGTACTGGACCGAGATCTCCGGCGCCGTCGCCGACGACCGCGCACTGCGCGGCACCCTGATGCTCGACCACGGCGCCGGCCACCTCCTCGACGACCTCGGCCCACGCTGCGAGTGGAACGCCCCGGTCCTCCAGATCCACGGCTACCCGATGGACCGCGACATGCACCTCGACGGACGCGGCCTGCTGCTCGTCCCGTCGTACTTCTGCTGGCAGGACCCCATCGCCCTGGCCAACCCGGAACTGCCCCCGATGCTCGTCTACCCGGCCCACCGCCAGCGCGAGGCCCCCACCATCGGCAGCCCCGACGGCAGCCGCCGCCTGGGACCACTGATCGGCGCGACGCGCCTGGAGGTGCTCCGCGCGGTCGCGGCGGCGGCGACGACCGGCGAGATATCCCGGCGGGTCGGGATATCTCCGGCGACGGCCAGTCACCACGCGACGGTGCTGCGCGAAGCTGGGCTGATCACGAGCCGGCGGCATGCGAATCTGGTGTTGCATCAGATAACGGCGCTCGGTCGGGCCTTGCTGGAGGAGTCGGTTTAGCGGCTTGTGGGATATTCCCGCTTCCGGCGTGGGCACTTCGGGCTTGCTCCCGCGGGCTCTTGTTCCGCGGTGGTCGGCTTTCTCCACGACCCCGGGCGCTGCGCGCCCGGCATACCGCTCTTCGTTGCCGGTCTTGCGTTGCCGGGTGCCATCCTGGCAGCGGGGGTGGTGGACCAAGGGCCGCCTCTCTCGCACCGGGAGGTCAGCGTCTCCGCGCGTCGTTGACCCGGCTGTCGTTGCCGGGTGGCATGAGTGGCGTCGCGCCTGGTTGCCCGGTGCGCGCGTGCCACAGTCACAGCGGTGCCACCGCGCCGCGCACGCCGTTCAGGGCGTGCCGCGCGGCCGCCGCACCGTCAGGAGTCCGCCATCTTCCATCGCCCGGGATCGAAGCCCGTGTTGCCGTTTCCGGATTCCGGAAACGGCAATGCAGGCGGAAAGATCTCTATCCGTTGCGCCCGGGCAGAGATCATCGCTGGCACTGTCCGACTTATCGCCATATATAGCTACGCACTGCACGCCATGCAGGCACGTGCGAAAGACGCTTTCGGAGAAAGCGAGTCCTGACCATGCCAGCCCGGTCGAACATGCCCGACGTAACGGGCGCGGGAACGGCAAGCAGCTCCGCGGCCGAGGCGATGAGGCGCAACCCCGCCTTCCGCCCCCGAAGCTCGAGACCTGCCCGAGGCAGTCCGGGACCAGCCTGCCCGGAGGCGACGCGCAACCGGCGAGTCGCGAACCCGGCGGCCCAGAACATGAAAAAGCCCGGCCCCCGCGAGGGCCGGGCCACAAAACGTGTCAGGGCGAGTACTCCCAGACCAGCGCGAGGTACGACCCGAACCACGCGGACAGCGCCGTCAACGCCGCGACGACCACGGCCAGCTGCGGGATCCGGGCGCGGGCCAATGCGTACGCGACCGGGATCAGCAGCGGGAACGCGGGCATCAGGAGGCGGGACTTGGAGTGGTAGTAGCCCTCGCCGCCCAGGGCGAGCGCCAGGACCACGGCCGCGTAGACCAGCAGCGGCCATGGGAGCCGCTCGGTGAAGGCCAGGACCAGCAGCAGGACCGCGACCGCGAGGACCGCGGTCGCCATGTAGAGCGCGAGCGGCTGGGAGTCGGTCAGAATCGCCTTCAGCGTCTTCAGCGTGTAGAAGCCGCCGTCGAAGGCCATGCCCCAGGCGTCGCCCTGGACGCGGAAGTAGCCGTCGGGCTGGCCGAGCCGGAGGCCGACCCAGGCGATGAAGCTGAGCATGCCGAGCGGCGACAGTGCGCCGGCCAGCCATGGGCGCCAGCCGCCGCGGGTGAAGCGGCCGCGGTTCTGGATGACGGCGAGGAGGGCGGCCAGGCCGACGGCGACCGCGAGTGCGCCGCCGGTGGGGCGGGTCAGGCCGGCGAGGACGCACAGCAGGCCGGCGGTCAGCCATCGGTGGCGCAGCAGTGCCCACAGCGACCAGGCGGCGAGCGCGGTGAACAGGGTTTCGCTGTAGCCCATGGACTGGACCAGCGCATGCGGCAGGACGGCCCAGACGGCGGCCAGTGCGATGCCGGTGCGGCGGTCGCGCAGGTGCAGGCCGATCGCGGCGAGACCGGCGGCGGCGAACAGGCCCGCGATCCAGGAGACGATCACCCCGCTGATCGCGGCGCCGCCGGGGAGCACCGGGTTGAACAGCGCGATCAGGGCCGGGAAGAGCGGGAAGAAGGCGAGGTTGGTGCTGGCGAGCGAGCCGTCCGGCTTGACCGGGATCGCCTCGTCGTAGCCGCCGGTGGCGATGCCGACGTACCAGCCGGCGTCGAAGTCGGTCAGCGCGGCGGTGAGCGGCGTGCCGGCCAGCCGGGCGAAGACCGCCAGGACGGCAAGGCAGATCAACCGCAGGACGAGGTACGCCAGGACGGCCGGGCCGAGGTCGGCCAGCCATCGCCGCGCCCAGGATCGCCCACCGGACGGCGTCGGGACCGGCGCGGATGAGCCAGGGGCCGGGGCCGGCGGCGTGGGGTCGGGTATCGAAGGGGTGTCCGGGGAGGACTTGGCCGGCGTGGTCATCGCGCGCCACCCGCAGTCGCGAGGACCTGGCGGTAGACGTCGACCAGCGTGGCGGTGACCGCGTCCGGCGCGAGGCGGCGAAGCCGTTCCCGGCCGTCGGCTCGGGTGCGGGCCGCCAGGATCGGCGCGAGCGCGGCCGCCAGGTTCGAGACCAGTTCGTCCGTCGCGGCCGCGGTCCCCCACGGGTCCGGGAACGGCACGATCGCGGACGGGGTGACGCCGTCCAGGATCTCCGAAGTATCGCCGACGTCGACCGTGACCACCGGGACACCCATCACGGCCGCCTCCTTGACCACCAGCGGGCCGCTCTCCGTGCCGCGGCGGGAGGTGAGCAGCAGTGCGTCCGAGGCGGCGAACTTGCGGACCACGGCGTCGCGTTCCTGACCGGCCTCGGCCAGCACCAGCTCGCGGATCGGCGCGCCGGTGGCGGAGAGCTTGTCGAGCACGGCGCGGAACACGTCGTACCCCTTGACCTGGTTCTCCGGGAGGGCGCCGAAGAGCACGACCTGGTCGTCGGGCGCGATCCCGAACGAGGCGCGGATCTTCTCCCGGCCGTCCGCGGTGGCGGGCGGCGTGAACAGGTCGAAGTCGACCGCGTTCGGTACGACGTAGCCGTCCGGGTCGCCGGCCGCGGCCGCGAGCCGCCGGGACGGGTAGATCGTAGCCGCGACCGTGCCGGTGGTGGCCCGGGTGATCCGGCGCTGCCAGGGCTCGTTGACGTCACTGCCGTACAGGGAGAGAACCCGGGGGATGTCCTTGACCAGCCGGGACGCGAGCGCGGTCAGTCCGTAGTGGACGTGCACCAGGTCATATCCGCCGGCGGCCGCACGAGCGCGTACGCGCGGGGCCGCGGTCAGGTAGTCGGACTTGCCGCGCTGCTGCGCGACCACCTCGACGTCGACGTGGTGGCCGGCCGCGCGCAGCGACTCGACCTGGTCGCGGACGAACACGCCGCGGAACCCGCCGGGGGACGGCCACAGGTTGGTGACCGCCAGGATGCGAAGCGACGGCGGGGGGTCCGCAGACCCGCCCGCCGCCGCGAAGGACTCGGACATCAGTTCCCGTCGAAGTACGAGCGGACCGCGGCAATGACCTCGTCGCGCTGCGCGTCCGTCAGCTCCGGGTAGATCGGCAGCGACACGCAGGTCGACTCGAACGCCTCGGTGTTCGGCAGGTCGCCCCGCTTGCCGCCGAGGAACGTGAACGCCGGCTGCAGGTGCAGCGGCAGCGGGAAGTGGATGCCCGCGCCGATCCCGGCCGCCTTGAGGTGCGCGAGCAGCGCGTCCCGGTCGGCGGTGTGGATCACGAAGTGGTGGTAGACACCGCGGCGGCCCGGGGCCTCGGTCACGAACCGCAGGTCGCCGACGCCCTCGAGGCCGGCCCGGTAGCCGGCGGCGATCTCGCGGCGGCGGTCGTTGTCCGCGTCCAGCGTGGTCAGCTTGACGCTGAGGATCGCGGCCTGCAGCGTGTCCAGCCGGTGCGCGTAGCCGACGATGTCGTGCTCGTACTTGCTGAGCCGGCCGTGGTCGCGCAGCTTCTTGAGCTTCTGGGCCAGCTCCGGGTCGTTCGTGGTGAGCGCCCCCGCGTCACCGAACGCACCGAGGTTCTTGCCCGGGTAGAACGAGAAGCAGGAGATCGCACCGTACGCGCCGGCGCGCACCACGGTGCCGTCGGCCAGCGTGACCGAGGAGCCGTGCGCCTGGGCCGCGTCCTCGATGATCGGGACGCCCGCCTCCTCCGCGATCGCGCCGATCGCGGCCAGGTCGACCGGCTGGCCGTGGATGTGCACCGGGATGACGGCCTTGACGTCGCCGGGGGCGAGCGCGGCCTTCAGCGCGGCCGGGTCCATGCAGCCGGTCTCCGGCTCGATGTCCACGAAGCGCGGGGTGGCGCCGAGCCAGACGACCGGCTCCGCGGTGGCGATGAAGGTGTGCGCCGGGACCGCGACCACGTCGCCCGGGCCGACCTCGAGCGCGGCCAGCGCCAGGTGCAGCGCGGCGGTGCCGGAGCCGACGCCGATCGCGAAGCGGGCGCCGCAGAACGTGGCGAACGCCTCCTCGAACTCGACGAGCTCCTTGCCCCCGATGAACCGGGTGTTCGTGATGACCTCGGCCATCGCGGCGTCGATGCCGGCCTTGTGGCGCTCGTAGGACGCCTTGAGATCAACCAGGGGAATCGTCATGCGCTCGCTCCGATGGACTCGAGGGGTGGGTAGGGACGGTGGTCGAGACCGGCCGGACAGGTCAGTTCGTCCGTGGTCTTGGTCTGGCGGCCGGGGTTGCCGACCACCACGGCGCCGGGCGCGACGTCACGCGTGACGACCGTGCCGGAGCCGATGATCGCGCCCGCCCCGATCCGTACCCCGGGAAGGATCGTGGCGTTGGCGCCGATCTTGGCGCCGCGCTCGATGTGCACGCCCTTCATGCAGGTGGAGACGGAGGGGCAGCGCGGGAACGGCGCGTTGGTGAGCGTGACGCGCGGGCCGATCCACGCGTCCTCCTCGATCACCGAGAACTCCGGGATGAAGCACTGCGAGTGGATCCGCACCCGGTCGCCGAGCGTCACGTGGTGCTCGACGACCGAGAGCGAGCCGATCGACACGTTCTCGCCGATCGTGTTCGACTCGCGGACCAGCGCGTGGTGGCCGGTGGCGAACCGCGGCCCGATCGTGTTGCCCGCGTAGAGCACGGTGTGCGTGCGCAGCGTCGCGCCGTCGCCGATCACGGTCTTCTCGCCGGTGGGACCGGAGCGGCCGATGACGCAGAACTCCTCGACCACGCTCCCCTCCCCCAGCGTGACGCCGTCGGCGACCACGGACAGCGGGCTGATCACGGTGCTCATCAGCTGGCCGGCCGGTGCGTGTTGACCCCGATCTGGTCGCCGCCCTTGCGCAGCGACTCCTCGACGGCCTCCAGGACGGCCACCACCTCGACGCCGTTCCACCCGTCGGTCCGCGGGCGGGCGCCGGTGTCGACGCACTCGAGGAAGTGCTTGAGCTCGGCGCCGAGCGGCTCGGCCATCGGCAGGCTCGGGACCCGCATGGCGCCGTCGCGCAGCTTGTACTGCCAGGCGCCGTACGCGTCCGGGTCGAGCCGGTCCGCGCCCTTGTCGTACACCCGGAGCTTGGTCTCGGAGTCGACGTCGTCGAAGACCATCATCTGCTGCGAGCCGACCACCGTGGTCTTGCGGGTCTTGGACGGGTCGAGCCAGCTGACGTGCATGTGGGCGAGCACGCCGCCCGGGTAGCCGACCGTCACGAAGACGACGTCCTCGACGTTCTCGTTCAGGTAGCGGGCGCCGCGCGCGGAGACCCACTCCGCGCCCTTGCCGACCAGGAAGTTCGCGATCGAGACGTCGTGCGGGCCGATCGACGTGAACGCGTTCACGTCGCTCTGGATCCGGCCCAGGTTGAGGCGCTGGGAGTGCAGGTAGAGCAGGTCGCCGATCTCGCCGGCGTCGATGATCTTCTTCATCTCCAGCACGGCGGGCACGTACTCGAAGACGTGCCCGACCATCAGCACCTTGCCGGCCCGGTCGGCCTGGGTGGCCAGCGAGGCCGCGTCCTCGGTGCTGAGCGCCAGCGGCTTCTCCACCATGACGTTCTTGCCGGCGTCCAGCAGGCGCCGGGTCAGCGGCGTGTGCGTGGCGGCCGGCGTGGCCACGATCGCGGCGGTCACCTCGGGGTCGTCGAGCACGATGTCGAGATCGCTGACGACCTGCACCTGCGGGTAGAGCGCCTGGGCGCGCGCGGCGCGCTCAGGCGACAGCTCCACCAGGTAACGCCAGCGGGAACCGGCATGGTTCTGCAGGTTGCGGGCCAGGTTCGGCCCCCAGTACCCGAAGCCGATCAGCGCGACTCCACTCATGGTCGCCCCCTAAACTTCCTCGTCGGTACGGCGAGCGGTCGGCTCGTCGGCGGGTGCGGCGGTCTCGGCGGCGGGGACCGGGGTCCGGGCGCCGGCGCGGGACAGCATCACCCAGGAGATGCCCAGCACGGAGAAGAGCATCGCCGGGAACACCGGGTCCTCCAGCGACGGCGCCAGCGCCGCGACCAGGACCGCGAAGACCAGCACCGCGATGCCCCACAGCGTGGTCGGGCCGGCCCGGTTCTCCTTCCAGCGTTCCTTCCGGTCGGCCCAGGAGCTGCGCAGCAGCGGCCAGGCCAGGAAGAACAGCCAGGTCAGGTACGCGAGGACGCCGAGCGTACCGGTCTCCACCAACAGGTGCAGCCAGAACGAGTCGACCTGCTTCTCGTTGGAGCCGTAGAGCTCGAAGCCGTCCGGGCCGAAGCGGGTGTCCTCGAACCACTTCGGGTCCGCGGTGTAGGCCGCGATGCCGCCGAACTGGCCGATGCCGTACCCCAGGACGGGCCGCTTGAAGAAGAGCTTGACGCCCTGCTGCGCGTAGAGCACGCGCACCTCGCGCTGCGGGATGCTGTTCTCGTCCTCGCAGCCGGCGTTGCCCTGGACGCAGAAGCCCTCCCGCTCCGCGCCGCTGGGCAGCGAGAGCGCGCTGGTCACACCGGCCAGGCGGCGGGCCAGCTCGGTGCGGTTCTCCGGGGAGATGGCGACCTGGCCGACCGCGAACGCGAGCACCATCGCGGTGGCGACCGCTATCACGACGTACTTGCCGCGGCGCAGGATCGCCAGCACGATCGCGGCGCCGAGGAAGCCGAGCGCGGACTCGCGGGACTGGGTGGCGGAGCCGGCCAGCGCGATGAAGCCGAACAGCAGCCAGAGCTTCCAGCCGACGTTCTTCCGCACCAGGAACCAGCAGAGCAGGCCGAGCAGCGCGAGCGTGAGGAAGTGACCCAGGTGGTTCGGGTGGTCCATCAGCGCGTGCGCCCGGTTGATCCGGGCCCAGGTCATGTTGTTCCAGCCGACCATCTGGTACGCCTGGTAGCCCGCGAGCGTCTGCCAGATCGCGAGGACCGAGTTGACGACGACGAGCGCGCCGACCGGGATCAGCGCCCAGCGGATGTGCTTCGGCGACGGGAACGCCACCCGCCACGCGTAGAACACGATCACGCCGCGCAGGTAGACGTAGCCGGCCTGGGCGATCAGTGAGAGCTCGGAGCCATTCACCAGACCGGCGAGGATCAGCACCACGCCGAGCACGGCGAGCGCGATGTCGGCCTTGGAGGTGAACTCGCGCCACCGCCGCCACTCGAGCGCGAGGACCAGTGCGCTGATCGCGAGCATGGACAGGTAGATGGCGTTCTTGAGCGTCTTGGGCCAGGTCGGCAGGTCTTCGACGACCCGGTTCTGGGCGTCGATCGTGGTGCTGCTGAACAGCACCTGGACCCACGCCTCGATCACGACCTCGACGAGGAGGAGGGACAGCAGGACGAGCAGGACTCCGGACAGCCAGCGGGGGATCAGACGTCGCGCCGTCGGCGCCGCATCATCCCGCTCGGCGTCACGCGCGAGAACCATCGAAGACAACCTGAACTCTTCCCGCCGCCACCGAGCCGGTGGCGGTCATTGTCGACCCGGTGGGGGCCGAACGCCGTCGGACAGGGACAGTGGCGGCGACCATGGACCGCACCGGTCCATGGAGCGGTCTCCGGCCACATTCATGGATCGCGGACGCCGGTGTGGGACCACCGTCCGCCGAAAGGCTACCTTTCACGCTGCGTCACCGCTACCCGGGGTGGCGGGCGTGCCGCGGCCTTCGCGCCACAGCTTGCGAAGGTCTCCGACCAGCACCGATGCACCGATCAAAGCGCCTAGCAGGGCGGCCGTGACGTCCAGCGGGACACCCGCGTCGAGGTGGTCCAGGACGGCCGCCAGGACAAGTGCCGATCCGACTACGCTGAGTGCACGTAAGACCGGGCCGAACCAGGACATCCGGAGCAGGCGCCACGCCGTGATCAGCGGGACGCCGGCCGTGATCGCGGTGCCGAGCACGTAGCCGGCCGCCACGCCGGTCGCGCCGAACGCGGGGGTCAGCAGCGCCACCGCCAGCAGGCCGGTGCCGGCACCGGCCACCGCGGCCAGTGTCGGAACCCGGACGTGCTCGCCGCTGGACAGCGAGTTCACGGCCGCGACCGGGATGACCGCGAGGTACGTACCGGCCAGGATCAGGCGCAGGATCGGCGCGCCGTCCGCGAACTCGCCGCCGCCGTAGACCGCCAGCACCTCCGGCGCCAGCAGGATCGCGCCGGCGAACAGCGGCGCGAGCGCGGCCAGCAGCGCGCGGGTGGACAGGTCGGCCTGTGTGCGCACGGCCTCGGCGTCGCCGGCACCGTGCGCCCGGGCCATCGCCGGGAACAGCACCATGCCGAGCGCGCGGGGCAGGAAGTAGAACGGCGCGACCAGCGTGACCGAGGCGGTGAAGTAGGCGACCACGCCGGGCGTGGCCACCCAGCCGGCCAGCAGCTGGGTGCTCTGCAGGAAGCCGCTCGCGCAGACCGTGCCGACGCAGGCGAGCGCGATGTAGACCCAGATCTCGCGACGGTCCGGGACGTACCCGTGCGGGAGTTCCCTGCGGGGGGCGCGCAGCCGGGCCCAGCCGGCCAGGCCGAACAGCGCGTAGCCGAGCGCCAGCGGCAGGATGTAGAGCGGCACGCCGGTCAGCACCACCGCCACGGTGGCGCCGATCGCGATCACGGACGAGGCGAGTTCCAGCTTCGCGTAGTGTGCGACCTCGCCGAACGCGTAGAGCGTGGCCTTCTGCACGGTGTACGCGCAGAAGGTCACGCAGAGCAGCACCACCTGGACCACGTCGATCGGGTCCAGGTCGTAGACGAGCCAGGCGAACCCGCCCGCGCCCGCGCCGAGCACCACGGCCGCGACCAGGCCGAGCCGGGACAGCATGCGGTCGACCGCGCCGACCGCACCGGCGTCGCCCCGGCCCTGCTGGAACGGGATGAACCGGGACGCGGCGCTGGCCAGGCCGGCCGGCAGCAGCAGGCTGGCGATCGTGCTGACCGCGACCAGCGAGCCGACCAGGCCGTAGACCTCCGGCTCGGTCGCGCGGGCGACCAGCGCGCCGTGCACGAGCCGGGTGAGGCCCAGCGCGACCAGCGCGGCGAGGCTGGCGATCCCGCTGCGCGCCATGCCCGGCGCAGCGGGACGCCCGGCCGTCACCGTCGTCTGCTCAACCACGGTTCTTCCGGGCCGCAAGCCGGTCGATCACGCTGAAGTAGATCTCCTTCTGCGCGCTCCAGCGCAGGCCCTCCATCACCTTGCCGGCGCGGGCCGCCTGCTCCAGTGCGCGGTCCGGGTCCTTGGCCAGCGCGATCATGGCCTCGCGCAGCGTCTCCGGCGTGGCCGGGTCGACGTAGGTGACCGAGTCCTCCGGGAAGTACCGCTCGATGACCGGGTTTCGGAACGTCACGCAGGGGACGCCGAGCGCGGAGTACTCCAGCAGCTTGGTGGGGAGCACGCCCTCGGTCCACTGGTCGAGCATGCTGGGGACCAGGCCGATGTGCACGTCGGTCAGCTCGCCGACGATCTCGGTCATCGAGTAGAGCCGGGTCGGCAGGTCGACCGCGTCCTCCAGGCCGAGCTCGCGCGCGGTGGCCGCGACCTCGTCGATGCCGTCGCCGCCACCCCTTATCTGCACCCGCGCGCCGGGCAGCGTCTCGCGCACGCCCTTGAGCGCCTTGACCACGTTGACCAGGCCGTGCCGCGGCGCGATCAGGCCGTGGTAGCTGAACACCACCTCGCCGTCCGGGTCCCAGCGGCGCGGCTCCGGGCGCGGCGCGAACAGGCGCTCGTCCGGGCAGTTCATCACGACCGAGACCGGCTTCCTGGTGTCCGCACGGACCAGGTCCGCGTACGGCTCGTGCACGGTCATGACCTCGGTGGCGAAGCGCAGCGCGGCGCGCTCGGAGAGCCGCACGCCGGACATGATCGCGCTCTTGCCCTCGAACTTCGCCGCGAACAGCTTGCTGGTCAGGTCGTGCACGTCGAGCAGCAGCGGCACGCCGGCCAGCCGCTGCGCGATGCCCGCGAAGACCAGCGCCTCCGGCATCGAGTGGGCCTGCAGCACGTCGAAGCGGCGCGGGTGGCGGGTCAGCCACGCGGTCGCGCGGGCGCCGAACGAGCCGTAGAGGCCGAGGTACGCCTTGGCGGACGAGCCACGGTACTTCTTCACCGGCAGGTGGATCACCCGGACGCCCTCGACCACGTCCTCGCGGGGGCGGCCCTCGGCCTCCAGCGCCAGCACGGTCACCTCGTCACCGCGCGCGACCAGCGCCTCGGCCTGGCGGCGGACGCGGGGGTCCGACTCGTACTGACTGATGACGATCATGCCGACGCGCAGCGGCCGTCGGGGGGTCTGCGGGGCTTCGGCGGCGCTGTCAGAAGTCACAGTAGCGGCCCGAGAGGTAGGAGTCGGGGACACCCGGAGACAATAGGTCGGCGCGCTTGTGCGGCACAGACCGGGGGGCCGTTGTGTGAGAAGCTTTCGCGCACGTTCACCGTCCGTAAGTCAGTGGCTCCCGAGGACTACCTTCGCATGACGGCTAGTGTGACGGGTGTGAACCAGCGACCGCTGCTCGCCGTCGACGCGCCCAGTCTGTACTTCCGCGCCTACTTCGGCATTCCCGAGTCGGCGGCCCGCGCACCGGACGGCAGCCCGGTCAACGCGGTCCGTGGCTTCACCGACATGCTCGCGACGTTGATCCGCACCCGCCGGCCGGACCGGGTGGTCTGCGCGCTGGACGCGTCCTGGCGGCCGGAGTGGCGGGTCGCGCTGATCCCGTCGTACAAGGCGCACCGGGTCGCGGTCGCACCGGCCGTCGAGGAGGTGCCGGACACGCTGGTGCCGCAGGTCCCGATCATCCTGGAGCTGCTGGCCGCGGTCGGCATCCCGGCGTTCGGCGTGGACGGTTACGAGGCGGACGACGTGCTCGGCACGCTGGCCGTCACCCAGCCCGGCCCGGTCGAGGTCGCGTCCGGCGACCGGGACCTGTTCCAGCTGGTCGACGACGCGCGCGGCACCCGGCTGCTCTACTGCGGCCGCGGCGTGGCGAAGCTGGAGGACGCGGACGAGGCCCTGGTCCGGGCGAAGTACGGCGTGGCACCCCAGCGGTACGCGGACTTCGCGGCGCTGCGCGGCGACCCCAGCGACGGGCTGCCCGGCGTGGCCGGTGTCGGCGAGAAGACCGCGGCGCGGCTGGTCGAGCGGTACGGCGGCCTGGACGACATCCTGACCGCGCTGGACGACCCGGCCGCCGGGTTCGCCGCCGGTCTGCGCACCAAGCTGGCCGCGGCCCGGGACTACCTGCGCGCCGCCGGGCCGGTCGTCCGGGTCGCCACCGACGTGCCGCTGCCGGTCACCGCGTTCGCGCTGCCGTCCGCGCCGGCCGACGCGGAGGCGCTGTTCGCGCTGGCGGAGAAGTGGAACCTGACCGGCCCGTGCCAGCGCCTGGTCGACGCTATGGCGTCGCCAGCCTGAGCAGCGCCGGCCCGAGCACCGCGTGCGCCTGCACGGCCGGGTGCGTGGAGCCGTAGTTGAGCACGTCGCCGAGCCGGTCCGCGAACAGCGCGAACACCACCGCGGGCCGGCCGTCCCCGTCGAAGATCACGCCGGCCTCGTGCCGGGACGCGAGGCCGTCCTGCCAGTCCGCGCCGTACTTGCTGGCCACCCGGGCCCGCTCCGGCGAGGACATCACCCGGCGTACGCCGTCGTGGTAGCCGCTGAGCGCGCGCAGCACGCCGAGCACGAACTCGGTGCTGGCCGGCGACAGCAGCGTGCCGGCCGCCAGACGGGTGAGCAGGTCGTGCGTCTCCCGCGGCGTGGTCACGCCGAGGAAGAACCGGTGCGGGTTCTCGACCGGCTCGACCCGGGTGTGCGCGAAGCCCTTCGCGGCCAGGATCTCGTTGATCTCGCAGGCCGGCACCAGCTGCCCGCACAGCCGTACCGCCGTGTTGTCCGAGACCAGCAGCAGCGCGGCCAGCGCGTTCGCGATCGTGACCCGGTCGCCCCAGACCGTCTGCAGCGCGTAGATGCCGCTGCCCGGAAGCACGATCTCGGCCGGTACGTCGATCCGGTGGTCGAGCGGGAACACGCCGCGGTCCACCGCGTCCAGCACGGCGACCGCCACGGCCACCTTCTGCACGCTGTACGCGTGCAGCACCGCGTCCGCGTCCTCCTCCAGCACCGGCGTGCCGTACCGGGTGACCAGCACGTGCCACCGGCCGCCCGCGGCGCCGGACGCCTCGCGGTAGAGCGTCGTCAGGTCGGTCCTCACGGCTCGGCATGGTAGATCAACGAGATCAGAACGGCTTCGCCGGAAGGCCGGCGAACGCGCGCCGGAGGTGCGCGGCGCATTCCGCGAGCGCGCGCTGTGCGGTGTCCAGCACCGGCGCGGCGGCGAGGAAGCCGTGCGGCACGCCCTGGTACCGGGTGGTGGTGACCGGGACGCCGGCCAGCGCGAGGTGGTGCCCGAACGCCTCGCCCTGGTCCCGCAGCACGTCCCGCTCCGCCGTGATCACCAGGGTCGGCGGCAGGCCGGTCAGCGACTGCCGGGGCAGGCCGAGCAGGTCGAGCCAGGGATCGTCGGCGGTGGACGGCGGCACCGCGTGGGTGAGCATCCAGGAAAGCGCGGTCCGGGTGAGCGGCTTCGCGTCCGCCTCGGTGGTCATGCTGTCGCCGGCCGGCGCGAGCGTGGTCAGCGGGTGGACCAGCAGCAGCGCGGCCGGGATCGTGCTGTCGGTGAGGCGCAGGTTCCACGCGGTGGCGGCGGCCATGGTCGCGCCGGTGGACTCACCGGCCAGCGCGATCCGGGCCGGGTCGGCGCCGAGGAACCGGGAGTGCGTCTCCAGCCAGTGGTACGTGGTGCGGATGTCCTCGAACGCGGCCGGGAACGGCTCCTCCGGCGCCAGCCGGTAGCCCGGGCAGGCGACGATCGCGCCGGTCCGATTCGTCAGTGCCCGGCATATCGTGTCGGCTTCCTCGGCCTCGGGCAGCACCCAGCCGCCGCCGTGCGCCCAGAGGATCACCGGCAGCGGCTCGGCCGGCCCGCCGGACGGGTGGTAGACGCGGACCGGGAGGCCGCCGTGCAGCAGCAGTGTGCGGGCGTCGCCGACCGGCTCCGGCGTGAAGCCGGGGGTGAGCGCGCGGACCGCGGCGGCCAGGCCGGGCCGGCGGCGGGCGCGGCCGACGGTGAGCGTCTCCAGCGGCGCCGGGTGCAGCGCCGCGAACGCGTCGAGCAGCCGCTGGGACTGCCGGTCGAGCAGGCCGGACGGGTCGGTGGCGAGGATGTCGCGGCGGCCGGAGACGCGGTCGCGGAGCCGGTCGACGGCCGCGGTGGCCGGGTCGGTGAGCCGGTGGGCGAGCGCACCGGCCGGGCCGTACGGGTGCGGGCGGGCCGGTGCCGCGCGCATCGCGGCGAGCCAGTCGCGGCCGAGCTCGGGCATGCGGTCCGGGCCGAGCTGATCGCGCAGCTGCGGCAGGTATTCCTCCTCTTCCTCGGCCGCGTGCTGGCGCACGTCGTCGATCAGCTCGGCGACCGCCTCCTCGAACTCCTCGTCGCCGGGCTCGCTCTGCTGGATCACCACCAGCAGCTCCTTGAGCCGCTTGTTCTCGTCGCGCAGGTGCTGGGCCTCGGCGACCGCGCCGGTCCGGGCGAGCGCGGGGCAGAGCACCCGCTCCTCCGCGTCGGTCTGCCGGGCCAGCTCGTAGGAGACCTGGTCGGCCAGGACCCGGCGGTCGCCACGGCCGGCCGCGAGGTGCTGCAGCTGGCGTTCGACGACCGCGTGTGCGTCCGCGACGATCCGGTCCAGGTCACCCGGGCCGGTGGGGTAGTTGAGCATGGCGACCTCCCTGCGACGTGGGTCCCAGTGAACGCCGCCCGGGTTGCCAGCGGGCCTGTTCGGCGAATTGTCAGCCGTTCGGCCGGGACGCCGCCGCGATCACCGTGGTCAGCGCGGCGTGCAGGTCCTGCAGGTCGGAGAGCGGAAGGCCGAGCCGCTCGATGACGGTGCCGGGGATCTTCTCCGCCTCCGCGCGCAGCGCCCGGCCGGCGTCGGTGAGCGTGACCGCGAGGCTGCGCTCGTCGCCCGGGTCCCGCTCGCGGCGGATCAGCCCACCCGCCTCGAGGCGCTTGAGCAGCGGCGACAGCGTGCCCGGGTCGAGCAGCAGCAGGCGGCTGAGCTCGGTGACGGAGAGCGGCGAGGACTGCCAGAGCGCGAGCATGACGAGGTATTGCGGGTGGGTCAGGCCCATCGGCTCCAGCAGCGGGCGGTAGACACCGACGACCGTGCGGGACGCCACCGAGAGCGCGAAGCAGACCTGTCGTTCCAGCGCGAGTATGTCCTCAGCCACGGTGCCATCGTACCGATAGTTGGTGTACAAAGTATTTGCACACCAACGGCTCGGGAGGGATCCATGGCGAAGCGGGCACCGGACGAGGGCGGCTGGGTCTGGCGGCAGCTCTACAAGGTCTTCGGTCCGGCCACGGTCTCCGGCGACGCGCTGCAGGGATGCACCCAGGAGGCGCGCGACCAGTGGAAGCGCCACCTGGAGGCGCGCAGGCAGGCGTCCCGGTAGGGACCAACGGCCCTGGCCCGCGGGCCCGGGTCCCCCTGTGCGATCGGCCGCGATCCGGCACGCTGATCCGTGGATAGAGATCGCATGAGGGGGTACGCGGTGACAGTGACCACCGTCGACGAAAACCTGCTGCACACGCTCGCCGAGCCCGGCGACGACGAGATCGCGAGCCTGGACGCCTGGTGGCGGGCGAACAACTACCTGACCGTCGGCCAGATCTACCTGCGGGCGAACGCGTTGCTGCGCGAGCCGCTGACCGCCGCCCACGTCAAGCCACGCCTGCTCGGGCACTGGGGCACCAGCCCCGGGCTGTCGTTCGTCTACGCGCACGTGTCCCGGCTGATCCAGCGGACCGGGCAGCAGGCGATCTACCTGGCCGGCCCGGGGCACGGCGGCCCGGCGCTGGTCGCGGCCGGTTACCTGGAGGGCACGTACTCCGAGATCTACCCGAGGGTGTCCCAGGACGAGCCGGGCATGACCCGGCTGTTCCGGCAGTTCTCCGCGCCGGGCGGCATCCCGAGCCACGTCTCCGTCACCACGCCCGGGTCCATCCACGAGGGCGGCGAGCTGGGGTACGTGCTGGTGCACGCGTTCGGCTCGGTGATGGACAACCCGGACCTGCTGTCGATCGCGGTGGTCGGCGACGGCGAGGCGGAGACCGGTCCGCTGGAGGGTTCCTGGAAGGGCATCTCGTTCATCAACCCGGCCCGGGACGGCGCGGTGCTGCCGATCCTGCACCTCAACGGCGCGAAGATCGCCGGTCCTACCGTGCTGGCCCGGAAGAGCCCGCAGGAGGTGCACGCGCTGCTGGAGGGCCACGGCTACGAGGTCATCGAGGTCTCCGGCGCGGACCTGCCCGGCATGCACCGGCGGTTCGCGGCCGCGCTGGCCGACGCCTGGGGCCGGATCCGCGCGATCCAGCAGAGCGCGCGCGGCGGTGACTGGGACGGCTCCCGTCCCCGCTGGCCACTGATCATCATGCGTACGCCGAAGGGCTGGACCGGCCCGGACGAGGTGGACGGCACGCAGGTCACCGGTACCTGGCGAGCGCACCAGGTGCCGCTCTCCGGCGTCCGGGAGAACCCGGACCACCTGCGGCTGCTCGAGGAGTGGATGCGCTCGTACCGCCCGGAGGAGCTCTTCGACGACCAGGGCCGGCCGACCGAGCTGGTCACCGCGCTGAACCCGGCCGGCGACCTGCGGATGAGCGCGAGCCCGCACGCGAACGGCGGCCTGCTCACCAAGGACCTGGACATCCCGGACTTCCGCGATTACGCGATCGACGTGAAGGCGCCGGCCACCGAGAAGGCCGAGTCCACCCGCAAACTCGGTGAACTGCTGCGCGACGTCTACCGGGCGAACGACGACCGGTTCCGGCTGTTCTGCCCGGACGAGACGAACAGCAACCGGCTCGGCGCGGTCTTCGAGGCGTCCGACCGCGGGTTCATGGAGCAGACGTTCGAGCACGACACCGCGATCAGCCGGGACGGCCGGGTGATGGAGGTGCTCTCCGAGCACAACTGTCACGGCTGGCTGGAGGGCTACAACCTGACCGGCCGGCACGGCATGTTCGCCACCTACGAGGCGTTCGCGATGGTCTCCGCGTCGCAGACCGTGCAGCACGGCAAGTGGCTGCAGGAGTCGCGGCGGCTGGACTGGCGGGCGAAGGTACCGAGCCTGAACGTGCTGCTCACCTCCACGGCCTGGCGCAACGACCACAACGGCTTCTCGCACCAGGGGCCCGGCCTGATCCAGGTGGTGCTCACCCAGCGCGGCGACATCGCCCGGGTCTACCTGCCGCCGGACGCGAACACGCTGCTCAGCGTGGCCGACCACTGCCTGCGGTCGCGGTCGTACATCAACCTGATCGTGATCGACAAGCAGCCGCAGCCGCAGTGGCTGGGCATCGACGAGGCGATCGAGCACTGCGCCCGCGGCGCCGGCATCTGGGACTGGGCCGGCAACGACGACGAGACCCGCGAACCGGACATCGTGCTGGCCTGCGCGGGCGACGTGGTGACGATGGAGACCGTGGCCGCGGCGCAGATCCTCAAGGAGCGGCTGCCGCAGCTCTCCGTGCGCGTGGTCAACGTGGTCGACCTGATGGCGCTGGTCCGGCCGAAGGACCACCCGCACGGCATGAGCGAGACCCGGTTCACGGAGCTGTTCACCGACACGGTCGACGTGATCTTCGCGTTCCACGGCTACCCGGGCGCGATCCACCAGCTGATCCACGGCCGGCCGGACGCGGACCGGTTCCGGGTGCGCGGCTTCGTCGAGGAGGGCACCACCACCACGCCGTTCGACATGACGGTACGGAACCGGGCCTCGCGCTACCACCTGGTGCTCGACGCGATCAACAACGCGAAGCGGCTGCCGCGCGGCGCGGCCGACCTGAAGGACTGGTGCACGGCCAAGCTCGCCGAGCACGAGGCCTACGTGGTCGAGCACCTGGAGGACATGCCGGAGATCCGCGACTGGTCGCTCTAGATCAAACCCGTTCGGGGGTACGGCTGGGAGAACGTACCCCCGGACGGGTTTTCCGGTCGTCGGCGGCTTTTGCCGCGCCGACGGGTCCTGGGCAGCGCGGGCATAGACTGTTCACGTGACCACCCCCGCCCGCCCTGCCGCTCCGACACGCACGGGTGCGGCCGCCGGGCACCTCGGTTACTTCCACGAGGCCGCGTTCTACGGCTCCCCCGCCGAACTGCTCGCGATCGTGCTGCCGTTCCTGCTGGACGGGGTGGCCGCGGGCGAGCCCACGCTGGTCGCGCTCGGCGACGAGCGCGCGGCGCTGATCAAGGACGCGCTGCCGCCGGACGTCAAGGTCGACTTCGTGGCGGCCGGCACCCGCTACGCCCGGCCGGCGTCCGCGATCCGCGAGTTCCGGGCGATGTTCGCCGGGCACACCGAGGCCGGCGCCGCGCAGATCCGGGTGGTCGGCGAGCTGCCCGCGGCCACGTCCGGCCGGTCCTGGGACGCATGGGCGCGCTACGAGTCCGCGATCAACCACACGTTCGACGACTTCCCGGTCTGGGGCATCTGCGCCTACGACCGGCTGCGCACGCCCGCGCACGTGCTGGCGGACGTGGCCCGCACCCACCCGCGCACCGCCGCGCCCCACGGTCAGCACCTGCCGCACCCGTCCTACCTGGCACCGGCCACGTTCCTGCCGATGACCCGCACCCGCCCGCACACCGGCGAGCCGCTGCCCGCACCGCACCTGGAGTTGCACGGCCCGCCCCCGGCGGAAGCCCGGCGCGCGGTCTTCGCGGCCGGCACCGGCCGGCTCACGCGGGACGCGCTCGACGACCTGGCCGTCGCGGTCAGCGAGACCGTGACGAACGCGCACCGGCACGGCACACCACCGGTCACGGTGCGGCTGTGGGCGCTGCCGGACCGCGTCACGGTGTCGGTGACGGACGCCGGTCGCGGGCCCGCCGACCCGTTCGCGGGCCTGCTGCCGGCCGGTGACGGCGCGCGCGGCGGGCTCGGGCTGTGGGTCACGCACCAGTGCTGCGACGCGGTGGCCGAGCGGCATGGCCCGGACGGCTACACGGTCGAGATGACGATGCACGCAGCACCGCCACCCTCCCCTCGGTGACGAACGCGCGGGCCGGACCGTCTCGCATCGCCGGACCGGCCGGCGCGCACGTCGAACCTGGGCACTCAGCCGGACGGGCCGGTCCCGCCCTCCCGCGCACGGTGAGGGGTGCCGGGTGCCGCCGTCAGCCGCCGATCCGGAGCGTCTCCGCGAGGTTGCGGCGCCGGCGGATCACGGCCTCGGCCGGGGCCAGCAGCGCGGCGGTGGCCAGCACAAGCGCGAGGACCAGCGCGATCTGCCACCACGGCGCGGTCAGGGCCGGGTCGGCCTGCTGACCGGTCAGCAGGCGCAGGGCCAGCGGCTCCCGGGTCAGCCAGGCCAGGCCGAGGCCGAGAAAAGGGCCGGTGATCGCGGCGGCCAGCGCGGGCGGCAGCAGCTCACCGGCGGCCACCCAGCGGGTGTCGCGGGGGCGCAGGCCGAGCGTGCGGAGCCGGCCGAGCGTGCGCCAGCGTTCCGGTGCGTCCGCGGCGGCGCCGAGCAACAGGCCGAGCAGGCCGAACCCGAGCAGCGCGACCGCGGCGGCCCGGGCGAGCAGCAGCAGGCCGGCGGTGAGCGGGGCGTCACGGCGGGCGTCGAGGACGTCGTCCCGGATCACGGTGGTGCCGGCGACGCCGGCGTTCCGGACCGCGTCGGCCGCGCCGGGGCCGGTGACCCAGACCGTGTTCGGCGTGATGGTCAGCCCGGCCGCGGCCAGCGCGGCCGCGTCCGCGATGACCAGGTCCGGGGCGTCACCGGCCCGGGGTGCGTCACCGGCCGCGAGCAGCGGCACCGAGGGCTGCGCCTCGCGCAGCAGGTCGAGGCGCCCGCCGGTCCGCATGACCCCGTCACCGGACCGGACCAGGACCGGGACCGGTGCCGTCGCCGGGCCCAGGCGGTCGAGCCGGGCCGCGCCCTCGATCGGGGTGTCGGCCAGCAGCCGCCGGAACGCGGCCGGGTCGACCGCGAGCAGCCGGACCGTGACGGCCTGGCCGTCCGCGACCACGCGCACACCGTCCAGCATCTGCCCGGTCGCGGTCCGCCGGACGCCGGGCGCCGCGGCGATCCGCGCGGCCACGTCCCGCGTGGATCCGGCCGCGCTCGCCGCCACGTCGAGCCGGGCGTCCGCACCCGCGGTACGCCAGGCACCGTCGGCGAGCCCGCGGGTGGTGGTCGCGTCGAGCGTCAGCGCGAACGTGGCCAGTGCCGTACCCGCGACCATGGCCAGCAGCGGCAGCGCACGGCCGGAGGTGACCGCGGCCCGCGCGGCGCCGAAGACCGCGAGCGGGCGGCGGGAGCGCAGCGACCGGCGCAGCGCGAAGCCGGTGCCGAGCGGCATCAACCGCAGTACCAGCAGCCCACCGGCGACCGCGGCGAGCGCGGGGGCACCGGCCGGGAGGCCGTCGTCGCCGGCCACGATGCCGCGCTGGCGGAGCGAGACGAACGCACCGATCGCGGCCAGCACGACCGCAGCCTCCAGCGTGACCCGGCGGATCTGCGCGGTGCGCGCGACCCAGACCCGGGCGGACCGGTTCGCGGGCGCGCGGCGGTTGCGGGTGGCGCGCGCCGCGGTGACCGCGCCGAACGCCGGGCCGGCGACCGCGGCCACGATCACCACCGGCAGCGCCCAGATCCAGGCGACGTCCGGGGTGAGCTGCCGGGCGAGCGCGAGACCGGCCGCGCCCGCGAGCAGCGCCAGCAGCACGGATTCGACGAGCAGTTCGAGCGTCAGGTCGGGCAGCGACGCGCCGCGCCGCCGGGCGGTGACCAACGCGGGCGCGCGCCGCCGGGCGAGCAGGTCCGCGGCCAGCACCAGCACCAGCCCGGCGGCCGTGATCACGGCGATGAGCAGCACGGACGCCTGGGTGACGGCGGCGTCGACCGCGCCCCGGGCGTCGCTGAGCACCTCGTCCAGCCGTGTCTCCCAGCGAATCGTCTCGCCGCGTTCGCCGGACGTCGCGGACGTGGTCTTGAGCTTGACCACGGCGGCGGCCAGCGCCTCCGCGGACGTCCAGGTGAGCGTGCCGGTGTCCGGGTTGAGCCAGATCGTCTGCGCGAGCTGCTGACCGGAGAGCGCGAGCCGGGCGTCCGGCAGCGACTCGCGGGACAGCAGCGCGCCGAACCGGGTGATGCCGGCCCCGTCCGCGCCGGCCACCGGCTCGACCGCCGCGGGCGCGATCCGCCACGCCGGGTCCGCCGGGTCGACCGGGCGGTACAGGCCGCTGATCAGGATCGTCCGCTCCAGGCCGGTGGAGTCACGGACGACCAGGCGGTCCCCCGGCCCGACGCCGAGCGTGACCGCGGCCGGCTCGGTAAGCCCGGCCTGGACCGTCCACGGCGCGTTCAGGGCGCGTTCCACCCGGCCCTCCTCGGTGGCGGCGGGCGCGGCACCGGCGACCCAGACGACGCCGGGTCCACCGCCGGCGTCCGGTGAGTTCGCGAGGTAGGTCAGCTGGAGCGTGCGCGGCGCCGTACCCGCGACGATGCTGAACGGTTCGCTGAGCACGGACGCGATCGCCGGCTTCAGCAGCGCCTCGATGCCGGTGTCCAGGCTGGCCCCGGCGATCCGCCGGGACGAGTCGACCTCCTCCGGCAGCTCGGGGTAGCGCACCCGGGTGCCGTTCAGGCCCTCGTCCGGCGTCCAGCCGACCTGCACGCGTACGGTCGCCTCGGCACCGGCACGGCGGACCGCGTGCCGGACCGCGGCGTCCGCGGTGGCACGCAGCAGCGGCGGCACCGCGGACGACAGCAGCGCGGTGACCGCGACCACGATCGCGACCAGCGCGAGCGGTCCGGCGTCGGCGCGCGCCCGCCCGGCCACGCTCGGCCAGTGCGGGGCCGGTACCGGCCTCATGACGCCACCCGCAGGTGCGCCGCGTCCGCGCGCCGGGCCTGCACGGACACCACCACGGCGACGGCCAGCAGGCATCCGGTCAGCAGCGCCGCGAACAGCCCGGCCTCGGCCACCCAGGGCCAGTACGGCAGCGCGTCCGGCACCGGCGCGGCGCCGGTGTCCGACCGGACCAGCGACGGCGCGACCAGCACCGTGGCCAGCGCGCCGACCAGCGTGCCCGCGACGATCAGCGGGATCAGCACACCGGCGTGCTGGCCGAGCAGCACCCGCCGGATCTCCCGCCGCGTCATGCCCAGCCCGCGCAACCGCGCCACCTCCAGCGCACGGACCTGCAGGTCGCAGGTGACGTGCAGGATCACGCCGGCGAGCAGCAGCAGCGCCGCCGCGGGCACCAGCAGCCGGAGCGTGGCGGGCAGCCCGGCGCGCAGCGGCCCGCCGGTGAGCCGTGCGGTCTCGCCGTCCCGGGTGAGCACCGGGCCGAGGTGCAGCGCCGCGGCCCGTTCCGCGGCGCCGGGGGCCGGGCCGCCGACCCAGAGCGCGTCCACCGGCGGCGTCACGTCGCCGCTGTGCAGGATCAGCGCGCGGGACAGCCAGTCGACGTCCGCGAGCAGCGCACCGGCGCCGGGTGCGGACGGCACGGCCGGCAGCACGCCCTCGATCCGCACGTCCACCGGCGACGCACCGATCGCGATCGAGAGCAGCTGCCCCGGGCCGACGCTCAGCTCGTCCGCGAACCGCTGGGAAATCATCACGGGTACCGCCGCGACCGTGCCGAACACGCTCGCGACCAGCGTCCGGCTCGCCTCCGGCGGGCCGGCCATCGACACGTCCGCGCTCATCCGGAGCACGCCGCCGGTGAGTTCCACGGCCGGGTCCTGGATCGTCTCCGGCATCACCCCGGCGGAGTGGCCCCGCCACGCCGCACCCGGGGCACTCCCGGCGCCCGGCACGGTCAGCGCGACCGAGATCGTGCCGTCGCCGTCGGTGGCCTGCGCGTCCGGGTCCGCGAACAGCGTCGCCCAGTCGATCCGGACCGGCATCACCACCGCGACCAGCTCCAGGCCGTCCGCGGCGACGCAGTCCGGCAGCGGGTGCGCGGCGCCGTCCAGCGGGACGGTACCGGCGATGCACGACACGCGCGCGCCGATCCGGTCCTGGAACACCAGCCGCGGCGCGACGAACGTGGTCAGCGCGGCCGTGGTCGTGCCGGTCACGGTGATCGGGGTGCCGGCCGGCACCGGGATGCCCGCGGGCAGCGGCTCCGGCGCCAGCGTCGCGCCCACGCCGGCCCAGGTGCGCCCGCCGTCCAGCCGGCCACGTAGCAGCTCGGCCGCGTGCGCGGTGTCCGCCGCGATCAGCCGGGGCGCGTCGCCGCCGGTACCGAGCCACTGCCCGACCGCGACCGGCCGGTCGGCGACCACGCTCACCGTGCCACCGGTCGCGGCGGCGACGGCCGCGCCCTGACCGGCCGCGGCCGCGGTGTCCAGCGTGATCGCGAGGTCGGTGCCGACGCCGAGCGCGGCCTGATCGACCTGGGACCGCTGCCAGGTGGCGTCGAAGCCGGCACCGAACGTGGCAGCGGCGCAGGCCAGCCCGACCAGCAGCCCGGCCGCGACCGCCTGCGGCCGGCGGGCCGCCTCGAACGCCGCGAGCGGGACGACGAAGCCACGGGCCCGGCGGGCCAGCCGGTCCGCGACCGCGAGCGCGGGCGGGGCCAGCCGGAGCGCGAGCGCGGCACCGGCGAGCAGCAGCAGCGCGGGTGCCAGCACCCGGACCGCGTCCTGGCCGGCGCCGGCGCCGGCCGGCTGCGTCCACAGCTGCCACAACCCGACGCCGGCGAACGCGACCAGCAGCACGTCCGTACCGGAGCGGGCCAGCATCTCGCCGCGTGAGCGCCGGTCCCTGACCTCGGCGACCGGCCGCAGTGCGAGCGAGACCAGGACCGCGGTCAGCGCGAGCGCGCCACCGGCGACCGTGAGCACCTGGATCACGGTGACGCCCGGTTCCTCGGCGAGGCCGGCGGCGCGCAGCGCGGGCAGCCGGGTCAGCGCGGCGTGCAGCGCGGACGACGCCGGTACCCCGAGCGCGACGGCCAGCGCGGCGAGCAGCAGCGACTCGGTGATCGCGGTCGCGGCCAGCTGCCGCCGGCCGAAGCCGAGCGCGGTCAGCAGCGAGGTCTCGACGGTACGGACGCCCGCGGTCAGCCGCCCGGCCAGCGCCAGCGCGGTCGCGGTCAGCACCGAGCCGAGGATCGCGACCGACGCCACCGTGGCCGTGGTGACCCGCTGCTGCAGGTCCGCGGCCGCGAGCGTGCGCGGCAGGGCGGTGGAGATCCGCTCGATCTCCACCCGGTCGCCGAGCACGCCGCCGAGCCGCCGGTCCGCCGCGCGTACCCGGGTCTCGATCGCGTCCAGGTCCCGGCGGTCCGCGGCGGAGAGGTCCGGGAGCGCGGTGACGTCCAGCCGGTCCAGCGAGGAGCCACTGGCCAGCACCGCGTCCACGCCGACCAGGAACGGGCCGTACGTGGCGAGCGGGCGCTGGAACCGGCCGTCGTTGTAGGCGGCGTCGAACCCGGCACCGGCCAGCGGGTCGCGGTCCCACCCGCTGCCGGGCAGCGCCGCGACGATGCCGACCACGGTGACCTCGAAACCGGCCGGGCGGTCCGGCGAGTTCTCCGGGCCGAACGGGAGCCGGTCGCCGATCGTCAGGCCGAGCAGTGACGCGGTGGTGGGCAGCAGCGCGGCCTCGTACCCGCCGCCGGGCAGCCGGCCCTCGAGCACCTCGACCCGCGACTCCAGGTCGGTGATCGCGGACAGGTAGCCCTGGGACGGGAAGTCGCCGCCCTTCGGCATCGTCGGCAACGGCCGGAGCAGCGTGGACGTACGGGCGGAGAGCGCGGCCGGCAGCGGGGCGAGTGCCTCGGTGAGCACGGCGCCGCTGTCGTCCATCACCGAGCGGGCGTCCCGGCCGGCGACCGTGACGGTGTACGCGGTGACCGCCGTGTCCTCGGCCGAGGCGCGGGCGGCGGCGACCTCGACCGCGCGCTCGCCGGTGCGGGTGACCAGCAGCGCGCAGACGCCGAGCAGCGTGACGCCGACCGTGACCACCGCGAGCAGCGCGGCCAGCAGCGGCCACTGCGCGCGCGCCCGCCGGGCCAGAAAACTCATGCCGGCGCCCATGATCCGCTCGTGAGCGCGCTCATTCGATGATCCCGTCGTGGATGTCGATCACGCGGTCGGCCAGCGCCATCATCACCGGGTCGTGCGTCGAGACCAGCGCGGTGACGCCCTCGGACTCGACGATGCCGCGCAGCAGCGCCATCACGGCCAGTCCGGTCTCCGCGTCCAGCTGTCCGGTCGGCTCGTCCGCGATCAGCAGCCGGGGACTGGCCGCGAGTGCCCGCGCGATCGCGACACGCTGCTGCTGGCCGCCGGACATCTCGCCCGGTCGCTGCGCCGCGTGGCCGGCCAGGCCGACCAGTTCCAGCAGCAGCTGGACGCGCTTCTCCCGCTCGGCCGCGGGCGTGCGGGCCAGGCGCAGCGGCGCACCCACGTTCTCGGCCGCGGAGAGCACCGGGATCAGGCCGAACGTCTGGAACACGTACGCGACGCGCTCGCGCCGCAGGTGGGCCAGGCCGTCCTCGTCGAGCGCGGTGACCTCGACGTCGTCGACGTGGACCGTGCCGGTGTCCGGGCGGTCCAGGCCGCCGATCACGTTGAGCAGCGTGGTCTTGCCGGAGCCGGAGCGGCCGACCAGCGCGACCATGGTGCCGGCCTCGACCTCGAACGACACGTCCCGCAGCGCGTGCACGTCGCCGAACCGGCGGCTGACACCCCGTACCCTCAAGATGTTCATGCGTTGTCCCGCTTGATCGAGACGTGGTCGGACTCGAGCGCGAGCCGAACCCGGCGGGTCAGCGCGAGCGCCTCGCGGTACTCGCGCGGCACCTGCACGCGACCGGCCCGGTCCATCACCGCGTACTCCTCCGCGATCACCTCGTGGTCGCCGTCGCCGTTCACGGCGGCGCGGCGCAGCACCTCGCTGCTGGTGCGCCCGTCGCGGATCGCGACCGTGCGCTCGACCTGCCCGCTGACCGCCGGGTCGTGGGTGACGACCACGACCGTGACGCCGAGTTCGCGGTTGACGTCCCGCAGCACGCCGAAGACCTCGGCCGACGTGGTGGTGTCCAGCTCGCCGGTCGGCTCGTCGGCCAGCAGCACGCGCGGCCGGTTCGCCAGCGCGACCGCGATCGCCACCCGCATCTGCTGGCCGCCGGAGAGCTGCGCCGGCCGCCGGTCCGCGAGCGCGCCCACGCCGAGCATGTCCAGCAACTCCACGGCACGCGCTTTCCTGGCCCGGGCGGGGGTGCGCGCCGCCGTCATCGGCAGGTCCACCATCTGCCGCGCGGTCAGGTACGGCACCAGGTTGCCGGCGGTCTGCTGCCGGACGAACCCGACCGTGTGCCGCCGGTAGCGCACCCGGTCGGAGCGGGACATGTCGAGCAGGTTCCAGGTGTCCACCCGCGCCCGGCCCGCGGTGGGCGCGTCGATACCGGCCAGGATGGACAGCAGCGTCGACTTGCCGGAGCCGGAGGCGCCCACGACCGCGACCATCTCACCCGCGTCCACGGTCAGGTCGAGACCCTGCAGCGCCTGCACCTCGATCGAGCCGGTCTGATAGATCCGGACCAGGTTCTCGCAGACGATCAGCGAGTCCCCGCCGAACTCGGGCGCCCTCTCCGGCGGTGCGGGGAGGGACAGCGGTCTGGTGGTCATCCCTCTCCTCCACAGGTGGGTCGCGCAGACCCTATACATCGATATCCGCTTGGTCAACGATCTTGAGGGTCCGGATGTATACGCCCCCGTATGGGTGAATCGGCGCCGATTCCGGCCGGGTCTGAACCTTTTCGGCGGCGACCCGCGTAGGACCCGGTGCGCGCACGTTCATGAATCCGAGCCCGCTGGGAGTGGTGGCAGACATGCAATGGCGATACGGCACCCTGAAGAACCGCAAGGCGATCGGCGCGGCCGTCGTCGCAGGCGCGATCGTGGTGGCCGGCGTCACGGGCCTCGGCTTCGCCAACGCCGGAGAGAACAAGAGCGAGGCGGCGGCCACGGCCGGCCTGATCAACGTCGAGGGCCAGCAATTCGACGTCTCCGAGTGCGCCGCGGTCGAGATCAACGCCGGTGTGGTGCTCTGCGACGGCGCGGAACTCGCGCCGGAGGGCGGCGCGGACGCGGTGGAGGCGGCGCAGGCCGCGGCGGTGGCGCTGGACGAGTCGTGCGACGTGTTCGCGGCCGCGCTGCAGACCGCGCAGGAGGACGTCGCAGACGGGGGCGCGGCCGAGGAGACCGCGGCGCCGGAGGAGAGCGAGTCCGCCGAGGACGCCGCCGCGAGGGAGAAGGCGGAGAAGGAGATCGCCGCCACCACGAAGTCGGCGAAGAAGTCCGCGGAGATGGCCGCCGGCTGGGCGGAGAAGGCCGAGGCCGAGGAGCGGGCCGCGAAGGGCGCCGGCGAGGGCCCGGCGCACAAGGGCGAGGCCGCGGACCAGGACGAAGCCGCGGGCGACGACGCGGCGGCTGACGACGCGGCGGGTGACGACGCCGCAGCCGGCGACGCGGAGGCCGCGGACGCGGCTCAGGCCGTCGCGGACGCGCAGACCGTGCTCTTCGAGGCCTGCCTGGCGCTCGCCGAGGCGAAGGCCGCCGCGGGCGTCGGCGGCGTGGACGAGGCCGGCGCTGATGACGCCGCGGGCGCCGAGGGCGAGGCGGGTGCCGCCGGCGCCGAGGGCGAAGCGGACGCCGAGGGCGAAGCGGACGCCGGCGCCGAGGGCGATGCCGCCGCGGAGGGCACCGAGGGCGCCGCATACGACGCGAACGGCAACCCCGTCGGCGAGAACTGATCCCCTTCTCGCCGTATCGCGAAGGCCCCCTCCCGGCGCATCGGGAGGGGGCCTTCGCGCCCTTCATCGACCTTCGACTATTGGCAAGCTTCAATGCCCCGGACCACCGTACGGCTTCGGGGAGGCCGTTTCCATGCCGCTCTCCAGCGTCGCGTCCACCGAGAACGCGGGCGTAATCCGCGACGGCGCCGGTGTCGCCGCGATCCCGCGGGGCCTCCGCCCGATCGGGTCGGCTTTCGGCGCGAGGGTGCCGGAGAACCGGCGGCGGTGCTGTCCTGAAGGGGTCAGGCAGACGAGCCGGTGGCAGCTGGAGCCGATATGGACCCGATACAGATCCTCTGGGCGCCCGACGGCGCCTCGATGCCGCACCTGGGCGCGAAGGCGCTCGTCGACGTGACGGACGGCGACACCCCGAATCTGCGCATGCCGGTACGCATGCTGAGCGTGGACACGCCGGAGGTGACCGCGCGGTCGGCGGACCGGGCGGCCGCGATCGATCAGGACTTCAAGCAGCTCGCGTCGTGGATGGAGGAGGGCCGTGCGCCGATCGGCGACGCGCTGGCCGAGCACCTGAAGCCGCGGCTGGAGACCGGGCACGCCGGGACGCTGCACTTCAGCCAGGGGCAGGCCGCGTCCGCGTTCGGCAAGGCGAACATGACGGCGCGGCTCACCCGGCCGAACGGGACGAAGCGGAACCTGTTCGTACGGACCGCGGACGCGCCGTTCGACGGCAACCACCGGCTGCTGGCGTACGTCGCGCCGGACTACTCGGCCGCGGAACGCCGCACCATGACGCGCGAGCAGCGGTCCACGTTCAACCTCGACCTGGTCCGGGCCGGGTGGGCGGCGCCGTTCGTGATCCACCCGTCGATCCCGGGCGCGGCCGACCTGGCGCTGCTGGTCGAGGCCGCGGTGGAGGCGCGCGCGGCCGGGCGCGGCATCTGGGAGTCGGCGGAGACGCTGCTGGCGTACGAGTACCGGTCGATGGAGCGGCTGTTCCAGATCACCCGGTCGCTGGTGGAGGGCCGCGAGCTCACCGGCAGCCCGCACGCGTGGCGGGAGCGGTACTGCGCGGACATGCGGACGCGTGAGTTGTTCGGCCCGGAGGACTACGTCCGGGTCGGGCCGGAGTACCGGCTGTGGCTCTGGCCGGGCGACCTGCGCGGCGCGATCCGCGACCTCAACCTGGTGCCGTCCGCCGCACTCACGCTGCAGCCCGGGTGAGCGCGTTCGCGCTTGCAGCCCGGGTGAGCGTGGGCGGCAGCGCGAACGTCCAGCCGTCCGTGCGCAGCCGCGGGACCGGCAGTGCCAGCGCGGCCAGGACAGCGGCGACATATCGAAGAAGGCGCATTTTCACAGGATGGTGCGCGCGCGATCGCGGACGCCCCGATGCGACGGGCAACCGGCACCGAAAGCGTCCCGCGCAAGCATCCGGGACCCGGATGTGTCTACGATCGGATCATGCCATTGACCGGAGAGTACGCACCCAGCCCGTCCGACTACGCACGCGAGCAGGCCGAGACGTTCGAGGCGTCGGACGGCGCGGAGCGCGGTGACCTGCGTGGTAAGCCGATCATCGTGCTGACCTCGGTCGGCGCGAAGAGCGGCAAGCTGCGCAAGACACCGCTGATGCGGGTCGAGCACGACGGGCGGTACGCGGTGGTGGCCTCGCTCGGCGGCGCACCCAAGCACCCGGTCTGGTACTACAACCTGATCGCGCACCCGCACGTCGAGCTGCAGGACGGCGACGAGAAGCACGACTACGACGCGCGCGAGGTGCACGGCGCCGAGCGGGCGGAGTGGTGGGAGCGTGCCTGCGAGGCCTGGCCGGACTACGCGATGTACCAGACGAAGACCGAGCGCGTGATCCCGGTCTTCGTCCTGGAGCGACGCTCGGCGTAGATACGCCGACAGGCCGTCCCGGTCAGGAATCCCTCGGATCCGGGCCGGCACGACGGGTGCGAACCGGGCCGCGGTCGCCCGGCCGCGGCCGGGGGCACCCGGCCCGGACGTCGCGCAGCAGCGGGGCGTGGACGCCTGGAACGTGGTGGCGCCGATGCCGTGCCCGGCATCGCCCCGGATCGGGACATGGCGACATGTCTCAGGTCGTGCAGTACGCCAGGCGGCGATCGGAGCGGCGGGCGGCCCAGATCGCGAGCGCCCACAGCGGATGGTTCAGCAGGATCTTCGAGACCGTCAGCCAGCCGACCTCGTCCTGCGCGTAGAACCGGTACAGCACCGCGAAGCGGGTGGCGAAGACCGCGGCGAGCACGGCGGTGGCGAGATCGTAGCCGTGCAGCGAGACCGGGTCGTGCCGCCAGGACGGTCCGGCACCGCGTAGCACGCTCCAGAGCACGCCGACCAGCGGACGGCGAACCATGATCGAGATCGCCAGGAGCACGGCGGCCACGCCGTACCAGGCGATGTCGGCCAGGAAGAAGTCACGGGCCTCACCACTGCGGGCGGCCAGCGAACCGGCGATCACCACGCCGGCGAGGCCACCGGCCGCGGGCCGCAGCGACTGACCGCGGAACGCGCGCCACACCGCCACGGCCAGCGCCACGCCGGCCGCGACCGCGATCGCGGGGTGGAGGCCCCACAACCCGTTCGCCGCGACCAGCGCGACCGGTGGCAGCGACGACTGCACGAGACCCGCGAATCCCCCGGCACGTTCCCACAGCTCGTCGAACCGCGTGCTCATGCCTCGGCCCTCCCGGCGGAGACGGAGACCCGGGCGCGCGCCGGGTCGTCGCCGTAGCCGATCAGCAGCCGCAGCGTCATGTCGTCGAGCACGAACCGCACCTGACCGGGCGGGAGCAGTCCGGCGATCGCCATGGTCACCAGACCGTGCCGCATGCTCCACAGCTGCGCGGCCCACACCTCCGGCGCCGCGGGCAGCCCACCGGCCGCCGGGAACCGGCCGGCGCCGACGCAGCGGCGGACCAGCGCGACCAGCCGCGTGTACGTCCCGACGCCGAGGTCGTCGGCCTCCGGTGGGCGTTCGACGAACATCGCGCGGTAGAGATGCGGGTTGCGCACACCGACGGCGAAGAGCACGTCGCAGGCGGCGACCAGGCCGGCGACCGGGTCGTCGGCGCGGGGCAGCGCGTCCAGCTCCGCGTGCAGGCGGGCGAAACCCTCCTCGCGGACCGCACGGTGGATCTCGGCCATGCTCCGGAAGCGGCTGAACACGGCCATCGTCGAGGTGCCGACCTCGGCGGCGAGGCGGCGGCTGGTGAGCGCGGCCGGCCCTTCCTCGCCCAGGATCCGGCCGGCGGCCTCGACCAGTTTCGTACGGACCTCCGGGTCCGCGGCGCGTGGGCTCATGCGCTAAAAATATCGCCGTTATATATCGCCGGTAAAGAATCGGTCCGCCATTCGCGAAACCAGACCACCGCGGTACGGAAGGCGAGATCCCGGCACGCGCGGGTGGCGGCGTCCGGCGAGCCCCGGCCGCGCGGGTACCGGCGCGCACGGGTCCTGGCCGCCCGGGCCCCGGCGCCTGCGGGACCCGGCGCGCGGGTGCCCGCGCCTACGGTCACCCGCGTCCTGGCGCTGCGGCCCCCGGGTACCGGCGCGCGGGATCCCGGCGCCGTGGAGGCCGGCACACGAAGACGGCCCGGCGTGACCGCCGGGCCGTCGTTCGGGGAGGTGGTGTCAGGCCTTGTTCCTCGGCTCGAAGCCGTTGAAGCCGGAGCCGCCCGGCGTGGACGCGCGGCGTGGCTGCTGCTGGAACGCGCCACCGGCCGCGATGGCGCCGCGGCGGCCACGCCCCGGCGGCAGACCCGCGGAGGCCGGACCCGCGCCACCGGCACCGGTGGAACCGGCCGGGCCGGGTACGGCACCGGCGGCACGGCGCGAGTCCATGTAGGCGAGTGCGGCCCGGTCCTCGTCGGACGGCACGGCCAGCATCGCGTAGACCAGCCCGATGACGCCGATGATCACACCGACCACGATCGGCACCAGCAGCGTGCCGGACGAGACGCCGGTGTGCCGTACCGTCTCGGAGTGCAGCTCGACGTGCATCGCGGTCATGCCGGTGAAATGCATGCCGTTGACCGCGATGCCCATGATCAGCGCGGATCCGACGATCGCCCACGCGCCGCGCACCCGCACGGACAGCCACAGCGCCACGATCGCGGCCACCACCGCGATCAGCACGGACAGCACCACCGGCACCGGGTCGTAGCCGATCGTGCCGTCCAGCTGCATGGCGGCCATGCCGGTGTAGTGCATGGCCGCGACGCCGATGCCGGTGAACAGCCCGCCACCGATGATCGTGACAGCGTTCGCCCGGCCGAAGCCGACCAGGCTCAGGCCGATGCCGACCGAGACGATCGCGAGCAGCAGGCTGGCCACGGTGAGCGGGACGCCGTACCGGATGGTGGTGCCCTCGACGCCGAAGCCGAGCATGGCGATGAAGTGCATGGTCCAGATCGCGGTGCCGCCGAGCGCGATCGACGCGCCGACGATCCAGCGCGCACGCTGGCCGGTGGAGGTCGCCTCCCGGGCCCGAACCGCGCAGGTGAGCGCGAGCACCGAGCCGAGCACCGAGAGGGCGTAGCTCAGAATCGGCGTGATCACGCCGTACTCGAAGTGGTGTATCTGACCCGACACCGCAGCGCCTTCCCCGATCGGACGTGAGACCCCGTCCGATGGTCGCGCCCACATTTCGGGATCGCCAGTGACTAACGGTGAGACCTCCTTGACCGAAGGGTCAGCTTCGGTCAAGGAGCGGGAAAACGGGCGAGAGCGCTCAGGAGACCGCGTTGTAGGCCAGAACACCCCGGTTGACCACGCCGATCGCCTGCCGCGCGGTCGTGCGCACCTCCTCGGACGCGCCGCTGGCGTTGGAGATCTGCCCGAGCAGGTCCACCACCATCCGCGCCCAGCGCACGAAGTCGCCGGCCGGCATGTCGCCGTCCAGGTTGTGGCCGCTGGCCAGCACCTTCTCCAGTGACTCGCCGCGCGCCCAGCGGTAGATCGGCCAGACGAAGCCCAGGTCCGGCTCGCGGGTCAGCTCCAGGCCGCGGGACGCCTCCTCGGCCTCCAGCTCGGCCCAGATCTTCGTGGTCGCCTCGACCGCGTCCGCGACCGGGCCACGCGGCACGGACGCGCGCTCGTCGCCCTCGCGCCGCGCCTCGTAGACCGCGACCGACACCGCGGCGGCCAGCTCGGCCGGGGCCAGGCCTTCCCAGGTGCCCCGCCGCAGGCACTCCGCGACCATCAGGTCCGTCTCGGTCCAGATCCGGGCCAGCATGCGGCCGGCGTCGGTGACCTCACCGGCCTCGGACAGATAACCGCGCACGGTCAGCATGCCGCAGACCGCGTCGAACGTACGGGCCAGCGACCCGGTCCGGCCGGCCACCTTCTCGCGCAGCGCGTCCGTGTCCTTCTCCAACCGGTGCCGGCGCTCGGCCCAGCGCGCGTGCTCCTCCCGGTCCGGGCACTGGTGGCAGGCGTGCTGCCGCATCTGGATGCGCAGCAGCGCCAGCTCGTGGTCGTCGGCCGCGCCGGAGCGGGTGCGGTTGCGGCGACCCTCGCGCCGGTCCAGACCGGTCGCGGTGACGGCCGCGGCCAGGTCCCGGCGGGCAGCGGGCGAGCGCGGGTTGAAGTTCTTCGGCACCCGCACCCGGTCCAGCACCTCGACCAGGCCGGGGAAGTCGCTGGCCGGCACCCGGCCGGCCCAGCGATCCTGAGTGAGCACCATCGGCCGCGGCTCGCCGAAGCCGCCCACGCCCGGGTCGATCACCACGGCCAGTCCGGCGCGGCGGCCGGCCGGGATCCGGATCACGTCACCCGGGCGCAGCTTGGACAGCGAGGCGGCGGTCTCCGCCCGGCGCTGCGCCTGGCCCTGCCGGGCGATCGCACGCTCGCGGTTCGCGATGGCCACCCGCAGGCCGAAGTACTCGTCGAAGTCGCCGTGGTGGCAGCGCACCTCGTCCTCGTACCCCTGGATGGTCTTGACGTTGTTCTGCACCTGGCGGGCCAGGCCGACGACCGAGCGGTCCGCCTGGAACTGCGCGAACGACGACTCCAGCAGCTCGCGGGCACGGTCGATGCCGACGCTGCCGACGATGTTCGCCGCCATGTTGTAGGAGGGGCGGAACGAGCTCTTCAGCGGGTACGTCCGGGTGCTGGCCAGTCCGGCCACGTGCCGCGGGTCGACCTCCGGCGACCAGACCACGACCGCGTGCCCCTCGACGTCGATGCCGCGGCGGCCGGCCCGGCCGGTGAGCTGCGTGTACTCCCCCGGGGTCAGGTCGACGTGCGCCTCGCCGTTGTACTTGACCAGCCGCTCCAGCACCACGCACCGGGCCGGCATGTTGATGCCGAGCGCCAGCGTCTCGGTGGCGAAGACCGCCTTGACCAGGCCGCGGACGAACAGCTCCTCGACGACCTCCTTGAACGCGGGCAGCATGCCGGCGTGGTGCGCGGCCAGGCCCCGCTCCAGCGCGTCCAGCCACTCCCAGTAGCCGAGCACGGTCAGGTCCTCGCCGGGGATCGCGGTGATCCGCTCCTCGACGATCGCCCGGATCTCCTCGCGCTCGTCCGGCGTGGTCAGGCGCAGCCCGGCGGCCATGCACTGCTGCACGGCGGCGGCGCACCCGGCCCGGCTGAACACGAAGATGATCGCGGGAAGCAGGTCGGCGCGCTCCAGCCGCTCGATCACGTCGAACCGCAGCGGCGGCTGCCAGCGCTTGTTCCGCCCGCCGCGGCCGCCCCAGCCGGGGCCGGAGGTGCGGTCGCCCATCTCCATCCGGCGCAGCTGCTCGCGGGTGTACCGCAGCAGCTCCGGGTGTACGTCGTGCTTGCGGGCCGCGTCCGCGTCGTGGAACAGGTCGAACATCCGCCGGCCGACCAGCATGTGCTGCCAGAGCGGGACCGGGCGGTGCTCGGAGACCACGACCTCGGTGTGGCCGCGCACGGTGACCAGCCAGTCGGCGAACTCCTCCGCGTTCGACACGGTCGCGGACAGCGACACCAGCGTCACGGTGGCGGGCAGGTGGATGATCACCTCTTCCCAGACCGCGCCGCGGAACCGGTCCGCCAGGTAGTGCACCTCGTCCATCACCACGTACGCCAGGCCGTCCAGCGCGGCGGAGCCGGCGTAGAGCATGTTCCGCAGGACCTCGGTGGTCATCACGACCACCTGCGCGTCCGCGTTGATCACGTTGTCGCCGGTGAGCAGGCCGACCTTGTCCGCACCGTAGCGGTCGACGAGGTCGTGGTACTTCTGGTTGGAGAGCGCCTTGATCGGCGTGGTGTAGAAGCACTTCTTACGGGCCTGCGCGGACAGTGCCATGTGCACCGCGAACTCGCCGACCACGGTCTTTCCCGCACCGGTCGGCGCACAGACCAGCACGCCGCTGCCGCGTTCCAGGGCCTGGCAGGCCTCGCGCTGGAAGTCGTCGAGGTCGAAGCCGAGGTCGGCGGAGAAGTCATCCAGACGGGGGAACTTCGCGGACTCCGCGGCCCGCCGGCGAGAAGCCGCATACCGCTCAGCGGGAGATGTCACGTGCTCAACAGTAGCCGAGGCCGCTCGATCTTGGCTTTTCTCTTTTCCGGCGGGCCTGGTCACACGGCGCGGCGTGGCGACGGCACGCACCGTGAGGAGGGGTGCGGGAGGCCACCAGATATGGTTCTCGACGTGGCGGATCACGACGAGCGTTCGAGCGAGACGAGCCCGGCGGAGGTGGAGCCGCCACGAGCGATCGAGGGCATCCTCTTCGACTTCCACGGCACGCTCGCGCAGGTGGAGCCGCCGGTCGACTGGGTGCTCGCGGCGGCCACGGCCTGCGGCGCGACGCTCGACCCCGGGCGTGCCACCGCGCTGGCCGACCGGCTGATCACCGCGGGCCGGGCCGGTGGGCCGGTCCCCCGCCGGATCCCGCCGCAACTCGCGGAGGTGTGGGCGGAGCGCGACCTGTACGCGCACTGCCACCGCGCCGCGTACACCGGGCTGGCGGACACTGTGGAATCCGGGATATCCGGCTTCGCCGAGGCGCTCTACGACCGCGGAACCGTCCCGGCGGGCTGGGCGCCCTACTCGGACGCGGCCGCGACGCTCGCCGCGCTGCACGAGCGCGGCGTGCCGGTCGCGGTGGTCAGCAACATCGGCTTCGACATCCGCCCGCACTTCGCCGCATGGGGCCTGGACCGCTACGTCACCGAGTTCGTGCTCTCGTACGAGATCGGCCGGATAAAGCCGGACCCACAGATCTTCGAGAAGGCGTGCAAGCTGATCGGCGTGCCGCCGGAGCGTACGCTGATGGTCGGCGACTCCGCCGCGGACGCGGGCGCGGTCAAGGCCGGCCTGGCCACGCTGGTGCTGCCGGCCGCCGAGCCGGGCCGGGCGAACGGCCTGTGGGCCACGCTCGCGCTGACCAAGTAGCTTCCCCGCCCCGAGAAGCTTCCCGCCCCGAGCTGCACGACCGCCTGAGCGGGCGGTGGCCGCCGGTCATGCGGCACGACCCGGCCTCCGCGGTCCACGTGGAGCCGAACGTCCGGGTGCACCACGCGCCGCGGACGCCCCGGACATGGAAGCCCCCGGGCCGGGTGGCCCGGGGGCTTTCGTCATCGCCCCGTGTGCCCGAGGCTTCGTTTCACGGTAACACCGTCGTCGTCAGACGGCCTTCACGCGAACGGTGAACGCCGCGAACGCCGCCGGGCTGACCACCAGCGCCGGGCCGGTGACGTCCTTGCTGTCCCGCACCGCGACCACGCCGGGCAGGTTCACCGCCACCTCGACGCAGTTGCCGCCGGTGGAGCCGCTACGGGTGCTCTTACGCCATGTCGCACCGGTCAGGTCAATCATCGATATTCTCCTTGATCAGTTCCCCGATGAGGTCGTCCGAAGCGTCCCGACCCAGCGCGATCCGGTCCAGCACGTCCCACGCCCTCTGGTAAGTATCCACTTCCGCGGGTTCGTCCAGGTAGAGCGCGCCGGTCAGGCCCTCGATGTAGACCGTGGTCGGCTCCGCCCGGCGCAGCCCCACCTCCGGGAAGTCCAGCACGGTGAACGACCCGGCGAAGCCCGCGTAGTGCAGCGCCCGGTCGCGGGGGATCACCCGCACGCTGATCCCGGGCCTCTGCGAGATGTTCACCAGGTGGGCGAGCTGACGGGCCCACGCGTCCGGGTCGCCGAGGCCCTTGACCAGCACGGCCTCCTCGATGATCACGTCCAGTTCGGGCGCGGGCGGGTTCGCGCGGGAGAGCAGCCGCTGGCGTTCGCGGCGCAGCCGGACCCGCTGCGTGACCTGTTCCGGCGTCACGCCCGGGACCGCGCCCAGCACGGCCGCGGCGTACTCCTCGCCCTGGAGCAGGCCCGGGATCACGCCGTTCTCGTAGTGGCGCAGCCGGGACGCGGCCTGTTCCATGCCCACGTACAGCTCGAACCAGGCCGGGACCGCCTTGCCGTACGCGGCCCACCACCCCTTCTCCTTCGTGGCCGCGGCCAGCGAGAGCAGCACCTCCAGCATGTCCGGCGGCGCGTGGTAGAGGTCCGCGAGCGCGCGCACGTCCACCTGCCGGACCGGTGCCTCGCCGCCCTCGATCCGCGACATCTTCGACAGCGAGACCTCGATGTGCGCGGCCGCGTCCTTCAGCGTGGTCCGCGCACCCTCCCGGAGCTGGCGGAGCAAACGACCGACCTGGCGGCGCGGTACGGACGATCCCCCGTCGTGTGACATCTGAGCCTCCCGAACGCGATTTCTGACGGGTCCGGGCCGTCACAATGACGGCTCAGGAATCTGAATTCCGGAAATCCCGTTTCTGCACTTCTCGGAAGCGTACGGGTGCGCCATCGTGTACGGCAGGTAGCCGTCCCCGTCACTGCCGGCAGGCGTGACGGGGCCGAGCCTCTCGCGAACCCTGGAGGACCCATGGCCGTGGCACCGCCGCCGATCCCCGCGATCGTGCCCGGCACCGTGCTGTTCATCGCGGACGAGCGCGATTACCGGCTCGGTGTCGGGCCGCTCGCGCTGCGCGTCACCGCCCTGGGCACGCCGGGCGCGGAATGGCTGGTCGTGCACGGCCACCGCATCGGGCACGACGGGAGGGTGGACCACCGCCACCTGACGTTCACCATCCGGGTCGCCGCGCTGCGCGACGCGGTGCGGCCCACCGGCTGGCTGCCGCCGGCGATCCGGCAATGACGCGTTGCTCCGCCGCGCCGGCCGCCTGAGTCGACACCGGGCGGCCGGCGCGCACGGGAGGCCCCGGGGACGCGCCGACCCCGGGGCCTCCCGCCGTCCTGCACTCCCGCGCCGGCGCCGATCGTCCGGGGCAGCCACGCACACGGCCGGCAGCGAGATCGCTGCCGGCCGTGTGGTCGTCGTGCTGTGCTGCGCTATCAGGTCATGTCGTCGAAGCCGCGTTCGATCGGCCGGGGCCTGATCGGCTCGACCGGCTCGATCGGGCCGGAGGCCGACACCGGTGAGCTGGCGCCGACCGGCTCGCCGACGGTCACCGGGCCGCTCGCGCTGACCGGGCCGCTGGCCGTGACGCGGTCACCGGCGGTGACCGATTCGGTGTCGCCGAGGTCGAGCGGCGACACCGCGTCGTCGTCGAGCCCCTCGTACAGCGACTTGCCGCGGCCCCGGCGCTTGTCGTTCAGCAGCGCCACGCCGACCGCCATGAAGTACAGCGCGGACAGCGCCAGCGCCAGGACGGTCATGCCGAACGGGTCCGGGGTGGGCGTGACGACGGCCGCGAACAGGAAGAACGCGAACACGGCGACGCGCCACCAGGACAGCAGCCGCGCGCCGCTGACCAGGCCGACGACGTTGAGCATCAGCGCGACCAGCGGGAACAGGAACGCGACGCCGAACAGCAGGATCAGGCTGGTGACGAAGCTGATGTACCGCGTGACCTCGAGCTGGGTGTCGAGGCCGGTGACGCCGGACGTCAGCAGGAAGTACAGACCCTTCTCGACCACGTAGTAGGCCAGCACCGCACCGCCGGTGAACAGCGGCGCGGCGAGCGCGACGAACGCGTAGGCGTAGCCGCGCTCGTGCTTGTGCAGGCCGGGCGCGATGAACGCCCACAGCTGGTAGAGCCAGATCGGCGCGGAGACGATCAGGCCGACCCAGAGCGCGATCTTCAGCTTAAGCAGGAAGCCGTCGGCCGGGCCCAGCTGCGTCATCGGGCAGCCGCCGTCCGCCTGCCGCATCGTCGGCAGGTCACAGTACGGCTGCTTGAGCAGCTCGAACACCCAGTCCGCGAGCCAGAACCCGACCACGAAACCGGCGACGACCGCGAGTGAGGCGCGGAAGAGCCGAGTGCGCAGTTCCCTGACGTGCTCGATCAGGGTCATCTCGCCGTTGGCCGCCTGCTCGAACTTCGACGGCCCCTTGTTACGGCCAGGCAGGGCGAGTTTCACGGCTCAGATCAGCGGTCGCGGACCGGCTGCTCGGCCGTCGCGTGCGTCGCGTGCGCGGGCGGGATCACGTCGCCCTGCAGCGGTGCGCGGCCGTTCTTCGCGTCGGCCTTGTCGGACAGGTCGTCCGGCGCGTCCTTGCCGTCGTCGACCATGCTCTTGGTCTCCGCCTTCAGGATGCGCATCGAGCGGCCGAGCGAGCGGGCCGCGTCGGGGAGCCGCTTCGCGCCGAAGAGGAGGATGAGCACCACCACGAGGACGATGATGTGCCACGGCTTGAGGAACTGCATTTCGTTCTCCAACTCGGTGTCGAGGGCGACCCGTCGACGTCAGGCGCCGAGCCCATGGTACGTGCGGAACAGCCCGTTGCCATCGGGCCCGCACGTCTTCACAGGGTAAAGACAGCGTTGACATGAAAGACCTTGCTGGACGTAGTCTCTGCCACACCGAACCCGCACGTCAACAGGCGGTTGGCGAGCAGAACAGCCCGAAACCGGGCGTTTCCGCGCCCGTTACGGCTTGGCTGCCCGGATCGCCGCGACCTGGTCCGCCGCCCGGCCGGCCTGGTCAGCCACCACGAGCGAGCGTTCCTGCAGCGCCTCGGCCTTGGCCTGCAACCGCTCCAGTGCCTCCTGCTTGAGCATCAGCCGCCGCACGGCGCGGTGCAGCTCCGGCACGCGGGCCAGCACCGGCCGCACCGCCAGCCCGAGCACGAGAAGCGAGAACAGGGCGACACCAACGATGATCCACAAAATCATGACCAAACCCTATGCCGAGGGTACGGAATACGCAGCGAGCGCCGCCGCGGCCTGCTCCCGGATGCCGGTGATCAGTTCCGGCGGGCTCACCACGGTCACCTCCGGCCCGAGGCCGAGGATCAGCCGCCGCGCCCAGTCCAGGTCGGTGACCCGCATGGTGACCAGCCAGTCCTCACCGGACGCGCCGCGCTCGACCGACTCGCACGGGTAGTACTCGGTGATCCACCGCTCGGACCGGCCGACCCGCAGCGTGATCAGTGGCAGCTCGGCGCCGGGGCGGAACACACCGGCGCTCAGGTCGTGCGGGCGTGCCTCCGCCGGGGGCGCGGACGGCTCGTCCAGCTCGGTCCAGCCGTCGATCCGGTCGACCCGGAACAGCCGGGTCGCCTCGGCCCGGCGGCACCACGCCTCCAGGTACGCCCAGCCGTCGACGTTCACCACCCGGATCGGGTCGATGACGCGCTCGGTGGTCTCGTCCCGGGACGCGGTGTAATACGTGATCCGCAGCGCCCTACCGCTCTCCAGCGCGCTCCGGACCCGGTCGACCTTCTTCGCGTTGCCGCTCATCCGGACCGCGACCGGCGCGTCCGCATCCGCCCCGGCCGCCGACTCTATCTTCGCCAGCGCGCGCTCGATCGCGTCCCGGTTGCCGGTGCCGGGCGTCTCGGCCAGCATGCGCAGCGCCACGACCAGCGCGAGCGCCTCGTCCGGCGTGAGCCGCAGCGGCTTGCCGATGCCGGCGTCGTAGGTGATCGTGACGTTGTCGCCGTCGAACGCCATGTCGATCAGGTCGCCGGGGCCGTAGCCGGGCAGCCCGCAGACCCAGAGCAGCTCCAGGTCCTCGCGCAGCTGCTTCTCCGAGACGCCCAGGTCGGCGGCGGCCTCGACGATCGCGATGCCGGGGCGGGCCAGCAGGTAGGGCACCAGGTTGAGCACGCGGCCGAGCCGGTCGGCGGACGCGCGCGAGGCGGACGGCGCGGTGGTCACGCGGGCACCTCCTCGGTCCGGGACACGATCTCCTTCAGCCGCTGGATGACCGCGTCGCGCAGCTCCGGCGGGTCGAGCACCTGCACCTCGGGACCGTAGCGGACCAGCGTGCCGGCCAGCCGCTCGGTGTCCCCGTACCGAATGGTGATCTTGTCCTTGGGGTTGTCGCCCTGCCCGGGCTCGACCACCCGCGCCCAGCGGCGCAGTCCGGCGCCGACGCCCGGCGTGATCAGCAGCGTGGCCCGGCCGGTCCACTCGACCGGGCCGGAGAAGCGCGACACGTGGCTGATCAGGTCGAGGTCCGCGGGCGGCGTGAACGCGCCCGGGCGGCCGGCCGGGCGGACCTTGCCGAGGATGCGGGACAGCCGGAAGCAGCGGACCGCGCCGCGGTCGAGATCGTGCCCCACCACGTACCACCGCCCACGCCAGCAGACCACGCCCCACGGCTGGAGCTTGCGGGTGGCCGGCTCGTCGCCCTCGGGCGCGCGGTAGTCGAACGCGACCGCGCGGCGCTCCCGGGCGGCCGTGGTCAGCGGCGCGAACGCCGGATCGACCGTGACGACCGGCTCGACACCCAGCGTGGCCTGCGGGTCCATGTCGATGCCGGCGGCGCGCAGCTTCGCCAGCCCGGAGGAGGCGGCCGCGGCGAGACCGTGGTGCTGCCAGAGCCGGCCGGCGATGCCGACGGCCGCGGCCTCGTCCGGTTCGAGCGGGATGTCCGGCAGCGCGTAGTCGCGGTGGGCGATCCGGTAGCCGGGCTCGGCGTCGAAGACGCTCTCCGTCCCGGTCTCCAGCGGCACGCCGAGCTCGCGGAGCTCCGCCTTGTCCCGCTCGAACTTGCGCTGGAACGCCTCGTGCTCCTTCGGGTCCTCCGGATCGTGCTCGTAACCGGGCACGGTCGCGGCGATCTGCGCGGCGGTCAGGAACCGGCGCGTGGACAGGAGGCAGATGACCAGGTTGACCAACCGCTCGGTGCGGATGCGCGACACGCCCGCAAAACTAGCAGTGCCGCCCGGCCGGCCGCGCCCCGCGTCCGGTTAGCTTTCCCTCATCCGGGTATGCGATGCCCTCGTGGCAACCTCCCCTGAGAACGAGAGCGTCGGCACCGTCGTCGTGGCCGGGCTGGCCAACCTCGCGATCGCGGTCGCCAAGCTGGTGGCCGGGATCGTCTCGCACTCCGCCGCGATGCTGTCCGAGGCGGTGCACTCGCTGGCCGACACGGTCACCGAGGTGCTGCTGTTCACCGCGCTGCGCCGGGGTGCGAAACCGGCCGACGCGCGCCACCCGTTCGGGTACGGCAAGGAGAGCTACGTCTGGGCGTTCATCGCGGCGCTGTTCACGTTCGTCGCCGGTGCCGGATTCTCGATCACGCACGGTGTGAACACCATCCGGACCGGCGAGCACAGCGGCAACTACCTGATCGCGTACCTGGTGCTGGCCGCGTCGTTCGTCGCCGAGGGCATCTCGTTCCGGCGCGCGGTCCGGCAGGTCCGGTCCTCGTCCCGGGAGTGGCGGACCACGCCGCGCCGGTTCCTGCGGCACACGTCCGACACCACGGTCAAGGCCGTGTTCCTGGAGGACGCGGCCGCGCTGACCGGCATCCTGCTGGCCGCGCTCGGCGTCGGGCTGTCGCAGCTGACCGGCGATGAGACGTGGGACGGCGTGGCGTCGATCCTGATCGGCGTGCTGCTGCTGTTCGTGGCCGCGACGCTGGCGCACAGCAACGTGTCGCTGCTGGTCGGCCGCGCGGTGCCGCGGCGCATCCACGAGGAGATCCACGACGAGATCGCGGCGCTGCCCTCGGTGGAGCGGGTCAGCACGCTGCTCACCATGCAGCTCGGCCCGTCCGACGTGCTGGTCGCCGCGAAGGTCGACTTCACCGACACCGCGACCGGCGCGGAGATCGAGTCCGCCGCCGACCTGGCCGAACGCCGGCTGCGCGACCGCTACCCGAACATCGCGTATGTCTTCCTCGACCCGACCCGGGGCGCTGTATAGGGTTGCTCCTCATGATTCGGTGGCGGTCGGGGACGGTGACGGCGCTGCGGCGCAGCTGGGACGGGGCCAGCGAGCTGTCGGTGACGGTGGACGGCGACCAGGACTCGATCAAGGCGCTGGCGTACACGCCGCTGGTCGGCGAGCCCGCGGTCGGCGACCGGGTGCTGCTCAACGTGGGCGCGCTCGAGATGGGCCTCGGCACCGGCGGGTACGCGCTGGTGGTCGCGCTGCCGGACAACCTGCCGGGCTCGCACCTGGCGGACCACCGGGACAACGGCCACCTGGTCAAGGCGCGCTACACGCCGCTGCAGGCGATCATGATGGGCGTGGACGAGGAGGCCTCACCGCACCGCGCGGTGCTGGCCGAGGCGGACGACCTGGAGGGCATGCCGGTCGTGCTGGCCGACCTGCACTCCGCGCTGCCCGCGGTGCTGGCCGGGATCGGCACCGGCCCGCGCGTCGCCTACCTGATGACCGACGGCGGCGCGCTGCCCGCCTGGTTCTCCCGCACGCTGTCGGCCCTCAGACCCCACCTCGCCGGTACGGTGACCGCGGGCCAGGCGTTCGGCGGCGACCTCGAGGCGACCACCGTGCACAGCGGGCTGCTGGCCGCCCGGCACGTGCTCGGCGCGGACGTCACGATCGTCGCGCAGGGCCCGGGCAACCTCGGCACCGGCACCCGCTGGGGCTTCTCCGGCGTCGCGGTCGGCGAGGCGGTCAACGCGGTCAACACGCTCGGCGGCCGCGCGGTCGGCTCGCTGCGCATCTCCGACGCCGACCCGCGCCCCCGGCACCGCGGCGTCTCGCACCACAGCGTCACCGCGTACGGCCGGGTCGCGCTCACCCCGGCTGACCTGGTCGTGCCCACTCCCCTGCCGTCCTCGGTCGCCGAGGACGTGGAGTCGACGCTGCGGCTGCTGGCCGAACGGCACACGATCGTCCGCGTCCCCGCCGACGGCCTGGACGACGCGCTCCGCGCCTCTCCGGTGCCGCTCTCCACCATGGGCCGCGACCTGGACGGCGACCACGCCTACTTCCTGGCCGCCGCGGCCGCCGGCCGCCACGCCGCGTCACTGTTGCCGGCGGCGTGATCCACCGCTTCTCCGCCACCCGCCCGAACCGTTCCGGCGACGGGACCCCGACGGTTCTGCACCACCCGCCCGAACCGTTCCGGCGGCGAGGCCCCGACGGTTCTCCGCCGCCATCGGCCCGGGTGTCACCCGCGTTGTGAACCGCTGGTTCCTTCGCGACCACCCGCCCGGCCGGCAGGGAGGAGCGCCAGCGACGACCGGTGCCCGCGGGAGCGCTGGGTAAGCGGCCACGCCGGAAGCGGGAAGACAGGTTCCAAGAATTTGATCTTGCTGGCGACTTCGCGTCAGCCGAAGATGACGAACAGCGTCCAGGCGACCACGATCACGCCGAGGATCGTGGCGTAGACCCAGGTCGGCACGCGGTACTCACCACGCCGGTTGGCCTGCACCTCGGCGACGATCCTCTCCCGGCGCCGGTCGAAACGGTTCTGCTCGTGCTCAGGTCTGGTCATAGTCCTGCCAGCGTAAACGGGACCCCGGACGCGGCGCCCGGGGCCCCGATCGGCTCACATGCTCGCGATCAGCCGTTCCACGCGCTCGTCGTGCGCCCGGAACGGGTCCTTGCACAGCACGGTGCGCTGCGCCTGGTCGTTCAGCTTCAGGTGCACCCAGTCGACCGTGAAGTCGCGCCGCTTCTCCTGCGCGTGCTTGATGAACTCGCCGCGCAGCCGGGCCCGGGTGGTCTGCGGCGGCGTCTCCTTGGCCTCGTAGATGTCCAGGTCACCGGCGACCCGGTCGACCTGCTTGCGGCGCTCCATCAGGCCGTAGAGCCCGCGCCCGCGCCGGATGTCGTGGTAGGCCAGGTCCATCTGCGCGATCCGCGGGTGGGACAGCGGCAGATCGTTCTTCGCCTGGTACCGCTCGATCAGCTTCAGCTTGCTGACCCAGTCGATCTCCCGGGAGACCGGGTCGAGGTTGCCGGACTCGACCGCGTCCAGCACCCGGCCCCACAGCTCGACCACGCGCTTCGCGGTGTCGTCGCCGCCGCGCCGCTCGACGAACTCGGTCGCCTTCGCCAGGTACTCCTGCTGGATCTCCAGCGCGGAGATCTCCTTGTTCGACGCGAGCCGGACCTTGCGGCGGCCGGTCACGTCGTGCGACACCTCGCGGATCGCCCGGATCGGGTTCTCCAGCGACAGGTCACGCATCACCACGCCGGCCTCGATCATGCGGAGCACGATGTCCGCGCTGCCCACCTTCAACAGCGTGGTGACCTCGTTCATGTTCGAGTCGCCGACGATCACGTGCAGCCGGCGGTAGCGCTCCGCGTCCGCGTGCGGCTCGTCCCGCGTGTTGATGATCGGCCGGGAGCGCGTCGTCGCGCTGGAGACGCCCTCCCAGATGTGCTCCGCGCGCTGCGACAGGCAGTAGACCGCGCCGCGCGGCGTCTGCAGCACCTTACCCGCGCCGCAGATCAGCTGCCGGGTGACCAGGAACGGGATCAGCACGTCCGCCAGGCGGCCGAACTCGCCGTGCCGGGACACCAGGTAGTTCTCGTGGCACCCGTACGAGTTGCCGGCCGAGTCGGTGTTGTTCTTGAAGAGGTAGATCTCGCCCGCGATCCCCTCGTCGTGCAGCCGCTTCTCCGCGTCGACGAGCAGTCCCTCCAGGATCCGCTCGCCGGCCCGGTCGTGCGCGACCAGGTCGAGCACGGAGTCGCACTCGGGCGTCGCATACTCCGGGTGCGAGCCCACATCCAGATAGAGCCGGGCGCCGTTACGCAGGAAGACGTTGCTGGACCGCCCCCAGGAGACGACCCGCCGGAACAGGTAGCGCGCCACCTCATCCGGTGACAAACGCCGTTGACCTCGGTAGGTGCACGTGACGCCGTATTCGGTCTCGAGACCGAAGATTCGCCGCTCCATGAACGAACATTAGCCCCACGTGACCCTGTTGTGGCACCTGTGTGACCCGCCTCGGGGACAGGGCGCGAAAAAATCTGCTCCGTGGGGTGTTTTGTCGGGTTTATCGCTCCCAGTCGAGCAACCGGAGCAGATAGTCGCCGTAGCCGCTGCGGCGGAGCGGCCCGGCCAGCGCCCGCAGCTGATCGTCGTCGATGCGGCCGGCCCGCCAGGCCGCCTCCTCGATGCATCCGATCTTGAAGCCCTGGCGCGCTTCGATCACGCGCACGTACTCGGCGGCGTGCACCAGGTCGGCGAACGTCCCGGTGTCCAGCCACGCGGTCCCCCGGTCCAGCACCGTGACCGTGAGATCGCCGCGGCGCAGATACGCGTCGTTGATGCCGGTGATCTCCAGCTCGCCGCGCGCGGACGGGCGCAGCTCCTTGGCGATCCGGACCACGTCCGCGTCGTAGAAGTAGAGGCCGGGCACCGCGTACCGCGACTTGGGCTTCTCCGGCTTCTCCTCGATGGAGATGACCCGGCCGGACTCGTCGAACTCGACGACGCCGTAGGCCGTGGGGTCCGCGACCGGGTAGGCGAAGACGCGGCCACCGGCGTGCGCCGCGTTCTCCTTCAGCCTGGTCGGCAGGTCGCCGCCGTGGAAGATGTTGTCGCCGAGGATCAGCGCCACGTCGTCACCGGCCAGGAACTCCTCGCCGATCAGGAACGCCTGCGCGATGCCCTCCGGGCGGGGCTGCACCGCGTAGGTGAGCGACAGCCCCCACTGCGCACCGTCACCGAGCAGGCGGCGGAACTGCGGCTGGTCGTCCGGCGTCGTGATGATCAGCACCTCACGGACGCCCGCGGTGACGAGCGTGGTCAGCGGGTAATAGATCATCGGCTTGTCGAACACCGGCATCAGCTGCTTCGACACCGCCTGGGTGATCGGCCACAGCCGAGACCCGGTTCCACCTGCCAAAAGGATCCCGCGCACCGGCGAATCGTACTCACGTCGGCCCGCTACCGGCAGTCACTTCGCAATGAACCTGTGATCGACGCGAACCGGAGCGCGACCAGGCTCGGTTCCGGTCCTGGTACCGTGGCTTGCGCTCCTGGCCGGAGCAGACGTAGAGCTTTCCTGGGGGGCCGGCACAATGACCCGTTGGCTGATCACCGGCGCGGGCGGGATGCTCGGCCGCGATCTCGTCGCCGCACTGACCGAGCCGACCGCCTCCTACGGCCGGCACGCCCGGCGCAGCGAGACGCCCGTCGAGATCACCGCCGCGACCCGCGACATGCTCGACGTCACGGACGCGGCTGCGGTCGCCTCCGCGGTCTCCGGCCACGACATCGTGATCAACGCGGCCGCCTGGACCGACGTCGACGCCGCCGAGGACCACGAGGACGTCGCCACCGACATCAACGGCCGCGCGGTCAACAACATCGCGGCCGCGTGCACCGTCAACGGCGCGAAACTCATCCAGATCTCCACCGACTACGTCTTCGACGGCACCGCCACCACGCCGTACCCGGAGACCCACCCCACCGCGCCGATCAACGCGTACGGTCGCGGCAAGTCCCTCGGCGAGCAGCTCGCGCTCCGCACCGGCGGCTACGTCGTGCGCACCGCCTGGCTCTACGGCGACCACGGGCCGAACTTCATCGAGACCATGCTGAAGCTGGCCGCGTCCCGCCCCACCGTCGACGTGGTCACCGACCAGATCGGCCAGCCCACCTGGACCGCCGCGCTCGCCGAACAACTCGTCCGCCTCGGCACCGCCGCACTCGCCGGCACCGCACCGCCCGGCATCTATCACGGCACCGCCGCCGGCCAGGCCTCCTGGCACGACCTGGCCCGCACGCTCTACGACCTGGCCGGCCTCGATCCCGACCGGATCCGCCCCACCACCGCCGAATCGTTCGCCCGCCCGGCCCCGCGCCCGGCCTACAGCGTCCTCGGCCACGACGCCTGGTCCGCCGCCGGCATCCCGGTCCAGCCCGACTGGCGCGTCCAGCTCGACCACGCCCTCAGCGAACCCGGCTTCGCCGATCTGGCCAAAGCGGCACGATCCTGAACCGTTCTTCCCACTTCCGGCGTGGTGACGTCGGGCGTGCTCCCGCGGGCACCGGTCGGCCGCAGGCGGCCTCCCTGCCGGTCCCGTGGTGGCCCGGCAAACCCACAGGGCATCCGGGCGGCTCGCGCGGTGATCGCCAAGGGCCGGCGGCGATTCCGGTCGGCGCAAGCTTCCGGCTCGCCGGCCGTTCGAGTGTGGCACAGCGGCACTCCGTGCCCGAGATCTCCGCACCGGAGATGCCGCTGGGGTTGCCGCTGCCTTGAGCACGGCCGGGCATGTGTGGCGACCGTCACCGGCGCGCTCCCGTTACCCTCCCCCGCGGCCCGGCCGCCGCCGTCCGTGGCGAGCACGCGGCGGCCCTGCCACCGCGCACATGCGGCGGCCGCCGGAGCGGGGAGACCGCTCCGGCGGCCGCCGGACATGAGCGATTACTTGTCGGCCGGGCCGTCCTCGTCGACCGCGGACGACTCGCCCGCGGACTCCAGGTCGGCGGACGCCGCCGAGACCGTCGGGGTGTCCGGCCCCGGGGCCGGGCTGGCCGGCTTCTCGACCGCGTCGGCCGGGAGGTCGCCGCCCTCCAGCAGCGCGGTCAGCGCCTCACCGGTGATCCGGCGGAACGTGCGGCCCTTCCGGGTCCGGTCCAGCACCGCGACCTCGAGCTGCTTGGCCGTGATCGTGCGCGGCGAACCGTTCTCGCCGCCCACGCTGGCCAGCGACTTGACCGCGAGCTTCAGCGCGTCGGACAGCGACAGCGTGAACGCGTGGCCGTCCTTCAGCGTGCTCGAGATGGCCTCGGCCTGGCCGCCCATCGCCATGAAACCGGGCTCGTCCTGGACCGAGCCGTCGTACATGATGCGGTAGATCTCGTCCTGCTCCGCGGACGCGCCGACCTGCGCCACGCACAGCTCCACCTCGAACGGCTTCTGCTGCTCCGTGAAGATCGCGCCGAGCACCTGCGTGTACGTGCTGGCCAGCGCGCGACCGGTCACGTCCCGCCGGTCGTAGCTGTAACCGTCGATGTCGGCCTTGCGCACACCGGCGCGGCGCAGGTTCTCGAACTCGTTGTAGCGGCCGACGGCGGCGAAACCGATCCGGTCGTAGATCTCGCTGACCTTGCGCAGCGACGTCACGTTCTCCGCGACGAGGAGCACCCCACCGGCGTAGCTGAGGACCACCGCGCTCCGGCCCCGGGCGATGCCCTTGCGGGCCAGCTCGGAGCGGTCGCGCATGATCTGCTCGGGTGAGGCGTAGAACTGCATTGCCACGGCGGCTCTCCTTCTTGGTCTTTGGCGTCAGAAGCGGCGGGGGAACCGCTTCTCAGCCGCCGGGGTTCTCGTGGCGGGCGTTGACGACGGCCTCGGCGATCGCGGAGACCTGCTCCTCGGTGAGCCGGTGCGTGCCCTCGGCCGACGCGGTCATCACCACCGGGTAGATCTTGCGAACCAGGTCCGGGCCGCCGGTCGCGGTGTCGTCGTCCGCGGCGTCGTAGAGCGCCTCGACCGCGAGCCGGGTCGCCTCCTCCGCGGAGATGCCGGGCCGGTACCGCTTCTTCAGCGCGGCCTTCGCGAACAGCGAGCCGGAGCCGATCGCGTCGTAGCCGGTCTCCTCGTAGAGGCCACCGGCCACGTCGAAGCTGAAGATCCGGCCGACTCGTGCCGGGTCCGCCGCGGCCTGGTCGTACCCGGCGAAGAGCGGGATGACCGCGAGGCCCTGGAGCGCCGCGCCGAGGTTCTGCCGGATCATCGCGGCCAGCCGGTTCGCCTTGCCGTCGACCGAGAGCATGACGCCCTCGATCTTCTCGTAGTGCTCCAGCTCCACCTGGAACAGCCGCATCAGCTCGATGCCGACACCGGCCGTACCGGCGATGCCGATCAGCGAGTACGCGTCCGCGGGATGCACCTTCTCGATGTCCCGGCTGGCGATCATGTTGCCCATGGTCGCGCGCCGGTCACCGGCGAGCACCACGCCGCCCGCGTACGAGATCGCCACGATCGTGGTGCCGTGCGGCGCGACGTCACCGGCGGAGAGGCCGGGCGGCAGCGGCCGGCGGCCGGGCAGCAGATCGGGGGCGGCGACACTCAGGAACTGGGTGAAGGAGGAGGTCCCCAGGTTGGTGAACGCATCCGGTAGGCGCCCTGATGGATCAAAACCCGTAGCCACGTATGTCCCTTCAGCTATGTCGATCGCCCTGGCGCGGTGAGACGCCGGAGCCGCCGTTGTGGTGGAAGCACCCTATCCCGCGCGAGGTCACGCGGTGGTGATCATCTGTTACGTGTTCCGGGTCAGGTGCGTTACACACCCGACCCGGCACAGCAGCTCTGGAAGCGGACAATTAGGTCACTGGCCGCCTTTTTGGACGTATCCCCTCACGAATTCCTCGGCGTTCTCCTCGAGGACCGAGTCGATCTCGTCGAGGAGGTCGTCGACCTCCTCGGTGAGTTCGGCGACACGTTCGGCGGTCTCCGGGTTGGCCTCGACCGTGGCCTCGTCGACCTCGCCCTGCTGGCTGCTCTTGCTGGATTGCGACTGTCCGCCGGTGTCCCTGGTAGCCATCCCGGTCCCTCCCTCGCCTCGTGCCGCGGGACTCGACCGCCCCGGCAACATCAGGTACCTAAAACCTACCCCGGAGTTATGACGAAAAGGCTCGCCCAAGCGCGTGTTTCGCGCTCAGCCGAGCCCTTTCCGATCAACCGCGGAAGTTCTACGTCGCCGGCCTGGTGCCGCCGGTGAGCGCCTCGAGCAGGTCCTTGGCGCTCTCGCACCGGTCGAACAGCGCTCCGACGTGCTTCTTCGTGCCCCGCTCCGGCTCCATCATCGGCACCCGGACCAGCGATTCCCGGCCGATGTCGAAGATGACCGAGTCCCAGCTGGCCGCGACCACCTCGGACGCGTACTGCGCGAGGCACCGGCCGCGGAAGAACGCCCGGGTGTCGTCCGGCGGGTTGACCATCGCGTCCCAGGTGTCCCGCTCGTCCAGCAGCGTCTTCATCGAGCCGCGCGCGACCAACCGGTGGTAGAGCCCCTTCTCCGGCCGTACGTCGGAATACTGCAGGTCGACGAGCTGGAGCTTGTGCGACGCCCAGCCGAGGCTCTCCCGCTCGCGGTAGCCCTCCAGCAGCCGCAGCTTCGCCACCCAGTCGAGTTCGTCCGCGCAGGACATGACGTCCCGGCCGAGCTTGTCCAGGACGTTCTCCCAGCGGTTCAGCACGTCCGTGGTGGCCTCGTCCGCGTCGGTGCCGAGCCGGTCGTCGACGAACTGCTTGGCCCGCTCGAAGAACGCCCACTGCAGGTCGAGCGCGGTGAGCTTGCGGCCGTCGCGCAGCCGGACCAGGTGCTGCAGCGACGGGTCGTGCGAGATGTGCTTCAGCTCGGAGACCGGGTCGGCGATGCCGAGCTCGCCGGTGAGCGCCTTCTCCTCGATCATGGAGAGGATCAGCGCGGTGGTGCCGACCTTGAGGTACGTGGAGATCTCGGACAGGTTCGCGTCGCCGATGATGACGTGCAGCCGGCGGTACTTGTCCGCGTCCGCGTGCGGCTCGTCGCGGGTGTTGATGATCGGCCGCTTGAGCGTGGTCTCCAGCCCGACCTCGACCTCGAAGAAGTCGGCGCGCTGGGAGATCTGGAAGCCGGTGCCGGAGCCGTCCTGGCCGATGCCGACCCGGCCGGCGCCGGTGACGATCTGCCGGGTGACGAAGAACGGCGTCAGGTACGCCACGATGTCCGCGAACGGCGTCTGACGGCGCATCAGATAGTTCTCGTGTGCGCCGTACGACGCGCCCTTGTTGTCGGTGTTGTTCTTGTACAGATGGATCGGGTGCGTGCCCGGGATGGTGGCCGCGCGCCGGGCCGCCTCGGCCATCACACGCTCGCCGGCCTTGTCCCACTTGACCACGTCGAGCGGGTTGGTGACCTCGGGCGTGGAGTATTCCGGGTGGGCGTGGTCGACGTAGAGGCGCGCGCCGTTGGTGAGGATGACGTTGGCCAGGCCCAGATCCTCGTCCGCGAGCGCCTCGGCGGGGTCGTAGGCGGCGCCGGAGTACGTGAAGCCGCGCGCGTCGCGCAGCGGCGACTCCTCCTCGTAGTCCCAGCGGGTGCGCCCGCCGCGGTTGAGCTCCGGCCGTGCCCCGTAGGCGTTGACCACCTGCGAGGAGGTCACCATCGGGTTGGCGCCCGGCTGGCCGGGCACGGAGATCCCGTACTCGACCTCGGTTCCCATGATCCGACGAACAGACATATAAAGCCCTCCCCATCACCCGTCGAGAGAAGCCTAGCCCCTACGAGGGGTGACGAAACGTGTCGGCACATGGATAAAAAGAAACGGGCGGCCCGTTCGGGCCGCCCGTTTTCGCAGAGACACTTACAGATACTCGGACTCTTACAGACACTGGGACGCTTACAGATACTGCCCGGTGTTCGACGCGGTCTCGATGGATCGGCCGGCCTCGGCGCCCTTGCCGCCGGAGACGAGCGTGCGGATGTAGACGATCCGCTCGCCCTTCTTGCCGGAGATGCGGGCCCAGTCGTCCGGGTTCGTCGTGTTCGGCAGGTCCTCGTTCTCCCGGAACTCGTCGACGCACGCGTCGAGGAGGTGCTGCAGGCGCAGGCCCTTGCGTCCGGAGGAGAGGAACTCCTTGATCGCCATCTTCTTGCCGCGGTCCACGATGTTCTGGATCATGGCGCCGGAGTTGAAGTCCTTGAAGTACAGGACCTCCTTGTCACCGTTGGCGTAGGTGACCTCGAGGAAGCGGTTCTCCTCGGTCTCCGAGTACATCCGCAGCACGACCGACTCGATCATGGCGGCGACCGTGGCGGCCGTGTCGTTGCCGTGCTCGGCCAGGTCGTCCTCGTGCAGGGGCAGGCCCTCGAGGATGTACTTGCTGAAGATGTCCTTGGCCGCCTCGGCGTCCGGACGCTCGATCTTGATCTTCACGTCCAGCCGGCCCGGGCGCAGGATGGCCGGGTCGATCATGTCCTCACGGTTGGAGGCGCCGATGACGATGACGTTCTCCAGCCCCTCCACGCCGTCGATCTCGGACAGCAGCTGGGGGACGATCGTGTTCTCCACGTCGGAGGAGACGCCGGTGCCGCGGGTGCGGAACACCGAGTCCATCTCGTCGAAGAACACGATGACCGGGGTGCCCTCACCGGCCTTCTCCCGTGCCCGCTGGAAGATCAGCCGGATGTGCCGCTCGGTCTCGCCGACGTACTTGTTGAGCAGCTCCGGGCCCTTGATGTTGAGGAAGAAGCTGGTGTGCTTCTCCTTGCCCTGCCGCTCGGCGATCTTCTTCGCCAGCGAGTTCGCCACGGCCTTGGCGATGAGGGTCTTGCCGCAGCCGGGCGGGCCGTAGAGCAGGATGCCCTTCGGCGGGCGCAGCTGGTGCTCCCGGAACAGGTCGGCGTGCAGGAACGGCAGCTCGACCGCGTCGCGGATCTGCTCGATCTGGGAGTGCAGGCCACCGATGTCGGAATAGCCGACGTCCGGCACCTCCTCCAGGACCAGCTCCTCGACCTCGCTCTTCGGGATCCGCTCGTACGCGTACGCCGAGCGGGGCTCGATCATCAGCGAGTCACCGGCCCGCAGCGCGGTGCCGATGAGCGTGTCGGCGAGGTGCACGATGCGCTCCTCGTCGGCGTGCGAGATGACGAGTGCACGGTCACCCGGGCCGCCGGTCGGCGAATCCAGGATCTCCTTGAGCATCACCACCTCGCCCACGCGCTCGAACCCGAACGCGTCGACGACGTTCAGTGCGTCGTTGAGCAGAACCTCCTGCCCGCGCTGCAGCTCGTCGACCTCCAGAGAGGGTGACACCGCCACGCGGAGCTTGCGCCCACCGGTGAAGACGTCGACGGTGCCGTCCTCATGGCGGGTCAGGAAGACACCGTAACCGCTCGGCGGCTGCGCCAGGCGGTCGATCTCCTCCTTCAGCGTGACGATCTGGCTGCGGGCCTCCTTGAGGGTGGCCACCAGTCGCTCGTTGTTCTCGGACAGCCGGGAGAGCTGCGCCTGCGTTGCCGCGAGCCTCTCCTCGAGCTGCCTCACGTGACGGGGGCTTTCGGTCAGCTTGCGCCGCACCAGAGCGAGTTCCTCTTGAAGAAACGCGACCTGCGTGGAGAGATCGTGGGCCTCTTTCTCCCACCGTGCGGCGCGCTGGTCGGCGTCGTCGCTACGTGCCACGTCCCACCTCCCCGGGGGCTCGAACGTCTTGCCATAACACTAGCCGCAAACGCCGGGATTCCAACCCACGCAACACCCTCGTCACCGAAGCTTGATCAGATGTGTCCATGCGATCACAACCGGTCACCGGGGTCGAAACCTGCCTGCGGAGTGCGAAAACATCCCGCGCATGGCGCGAAAACCCCCGAAGAACGTCAACCCACATCCTTGGTACGGAGTGAGTCCGCCCACGGCATAATTCACGTGATTCACGCGGCGGGGCTACAGGGTCGGTCGTCCCACGAGAGAAGCGATGACCCGCGCGAACTCCTCCAGACGCGCGATCTGCCCGGCCCCGCCGTCGTCTATCGTCTTGCCGAACCGCAGCGCGTCGTGCCGGACCGGGGGCCGCTCGCCGTCCTCCAGCGTGCCGCCGCTCGGCGCCGCCTCGTCCATCGTGCTCAGCAGCAGGTAGACGTCGACGCTGCCGACCTGCGCCTGCCCGTTCGGCGTGCGGGTGAGCTGCCGCCGGCAGCCGACCTCGGTGACCGTGGACAGCGGCACCACGCGCAGCGACGACGTCATCGAACCGGGCGGGCCCTCACCGAGCGGCACGTCCTCACCGTGCCACAGTATGAGCCGGTTGCCGTCGCAGACGACGACCTCCTGCCAGACGCCGTTGACCTCGTTGACGAACCGTTCCAGCGTGAAGCACAGCACGTCCGCGCCGCGGAGCACGCCGCCGAGCGACTCCAGCGCCACGTCGGGGTCGCGCAGGTAGGCACGGGCCGCCGAGTCGAGGTCGTGGTAGGGGGACCAGTCCGGGAAGACGGCCGGCAGGTCCCCTCCCCCACCCAGGCTGTGGCTCACTCGACCTCCGGGGAGTCGGGCTGGTCCGGGACGGCGGACGCCTGCATCGCGGCCTTGCGCACCGCGTACGCCTCGGCGCCCTTGGAGGGTTTGCGCCGCCGCGGCGGGGCCTGCACGCCGGGGGCGAGCTTGCGCGCGGAGACCAGGAACGCGGTGTGCGCGATCATGCGGTGGTCCGGCCGGACCGCCAGGCCCTCGGCGTGCCAGTCGCGCACCAGCGACTCCCAGGCACGCGGCTCGGTCCAGCCGCCGCGCTCACGCAGCGCCTCGACCAGCTCGGACAGCTGCGGTGTGGTCGCCACGTACCCGATGAAGACGCCGCCGGGGACCAGGCACCGCTCGACCATGTCCAGAGCCTCCCACGGCGTGAGCATGTCCAGGATGATCCGGTCGAAGCCGGTCTCCTGGTTGTCCGCCACGTCGCCGTTGTGGAGGTGCCAGGCCGGGTGCGGCGCGCCGAAGAACGCCTCCACGTTCTTCCGAGCGATGACCGCGAAGTCCTCGCGCAGCTCCCAGGAGTGCAACTCGCCGCCGTCGCCGATCGCGCGCAGCAGCGAGCAGCTCAGCGCGCCGGAGCCGGCACCGGCCTCGAGCACCTTCGCACCCGGGAAGACGTCGCCCATCTGCACGATCTGGGCGGCGTCCTTCGGGTAGATCACCTGGGCACCGCGCGGCATGCTGAGCACGTAGTCGGAGAGCAGCGGGCGGAGCGCGAGGTACGCCGTACCGTTCGCGGAGGTGATCACGCTGCCCTCGGGCAGGCCGATCAGGTCGTTGTGCTCCAGCGCGCCGCGGTGCGTGTGGAACGACTTGCCGGGTTCCAGGACAACGGTGTGCATCCGTCCCTTCGGGTCTGTGAGCTGGACCCGGTCCCCGGCCCGGAACGGCCCGCGGCGCGCGGGCACCGGCTGGTCGGTCGGGACGACGGCGGTGGACGGTACGGTCACGGTGTTCCTCTTCCTCGGTCTTGCTATCTCTATTGATACGGGCGCGAACACCGTATCGGGGGTCAAACGGCCGGGTTGCCCCGGCCACGGCGTGGTTCGAGCACCTCGGCCAGGTCGATCAGGTGCAGCACGCCGACCACGTCCTCCCCGGCGGTCACCAGGTACTGCGCGCCCGGGTGAGTCTGCACCACGCGCACCACCTGCTCGCCGGTGAGGTCGACGGACATCGCCGGGATGCCCTCGACGCCGCGGGCGACCGTGTCCACGCTGACCCAGGGCCGCCGCTCGGCCGGCACCGCGGCCGCGCGGGCGCCGTCGACCAGCGCGACCACCCGGCCGGACGCGTCCGCCACGGCCAGCGCGGCGTTGCCCGGCCCGGCCTCCTGGCCGCGGCGCTGCGCCTCGGCCAGCGGCGTGCCGGCCGGGACCGCGAAGACCGGCCGGGCCAGGTGCGACAGGTTGATCATCGGGAAGCGGCGGCTCATCCGGGCCAGCCGGATCGACTGGCCGGCGCCCTGCCACAGGGTCATCGTGACCAGCAGCATGAAGACCACACCGAAGACCGTCAACCAGCCCAGCAGGTACGTGACGAGCACACCTGCCGCGGTCAGCCCGGCCAGCCCGCGCCCGGACCAGCCGGCGATCTCGGTGGCCGTGTGCCGGTCGCCGTGCACCGCCCAGATCGCGGCGCGCAGCGCGCGGCCACCGTCCAGCGGCAGGCCGGGCAGCGAGTTGAACACGGCCACGACCAGGTTGCTGACCGCGAGCTGGAACGCGACCTGGTCGGCGAGCGTGCCGTCGCGCAGCAGCAGCGTCGCGGCGGTGGCGAGCACACCGAGGACCAGGGACACGGCCGGGCCGGCCAGCGAGACCGCGAGGTCGACGCGCGGGCGCGGCGCGTCCCGGTCCATCTCGGTGTAGCCGCCGAGCAGTTCGAGCGTGATGCCGCGGACGCCGATGCCGAACCGGCGGGCGGTCAGCGCGTGGCCGAGCTCGTGCAGCAGGACCGAGCCGAGCAGACAGACCACGAAGCCGAGACCGACCGCGTAGCCGGCCGGGCGGGACAGGTCGAGCGCGCCGCGGACGAACTCGCCGTAGATGACGGTGACCGCGACCGCCAGCAGCAACATGGACGCGTTGAGATGGACGGGGACGCCGAAGACCCGCCCCACCGTGACGCCGGCGCGACGGCCCGGTTCGGGCGCCTCGTTGTCCACCGTGCCGATGCTACGTGGGATGTCCGCCGGACCGCTGACCGCGTGCGCCCACTGAAACCGTCGTACCTCCGCCGTATCTTTGGGGGCATGACGACGGAGACGGAGGCGGCACACTTGCAGACAGGCCGTAACACTGCCACGCCCGCGGAGCTCGCCGAGCCGGACTGGACCGGTCCGTCGCTCTCCCCCTCCAGGGCCGGCGACTTCAAGACCTGCCCGCTGCTGTTCCGCTTCCGCACCATCGACCGTCTTCCCGAGCTGCCCACCGCCGACCAGGTGCGGGGCACGCTGGTGCACGCGGTGCTGGAGCGGCTCTACGACCTCCCGGCTGCCGACCGTACCCCCGATGCCGCCTTCGACCTGGTCGCCCCCTCCTGGGAGCGGCTGCTCGACGAGGACCCCACGCTGTCCGTCCTGTTCGACCGGCCGGCCGACGGGCAGCAGGCCGAGGTCCTGATCGAGGTGCAGCCCGGCGAGGCGCCGGTGGCCGGCCTGGAGGACTTCCTCGGCTCCGCGCGTGACCTGCTCAAGGGCTACTTCACGCTGGAGGACCCGCGTCGGCTGGAGCCGGCCGAGCGGGAGCAGCTGATCTCCACGGTGATCGACGACCGGCTGCGGCTGCGCGGCTTCGTCGACCGGCTCGACGTCTCGCCGGACGGGCAGATCCGGGTCGTCGACTACAAGACCGGTGGTGCGCCGCGCGAGGCGTTCGAGGCGAAGGCGCTGTTCCAGCTCAAGTTCTACGCGCTGGTGCTGTGGCGGACCCGGGGCGTGGTGCCGCGCGTGCTGCGCCTGATCTACCTCAAGGACGTGGAGGTCTGCGACTACTCCCCCGACCTGGAGGAGCTGCAGCGGTTCGAGCGCACCGTGCTCGCGCTGGCGAAGGCGATCGAGGCGGCCACCGCGGCCCGTGACTTCCGGCCGCAGCCGAGCAAGCTGTGCGGCTGGTGCAACCACAAGGCGCTGTGCCCGGCGTACGGCGGGACGCCCCCGCCGTACCCGGAGGTGATCCCGGCTCAGCGGGCGTAGGCACGCCGCCGCTCCTGCGCGGCCACGTAGTCCGCGATCAGGTCCTCGGCCTGCGTGGAGAGGCCGACGAAGAGCAGCCGGTGCACGTTCACCGGGTCCAGGCCGGGCAGCACCTGCGCGTTCACGGTGACGAACTGGCCGGGCAGGTCCAGGCGCCCGGGCAGCGGCTCGCCCGGCTCCGGGCCGCGGCCGAACGCGAGCGCGCCGCCGAGCGACAGGTTCCGGGTGGTCAGCGAGAACGCCGCGCCCTCCGGCCCGTTCAGCGTGAGCGGCACCGTGGCCGGCACCCGCAGGCTGCCCCGGCGCTGGATGCCGGTCTCGACCCGGGTGGCCCGGACCCCGATCGTGGCGTCCGTGGCCCGGACCACGCACCCGGTGCCCTCGCCGCCCCGCCCGTCCGCGGTCCAGACCAGTTCGACGGTCACGCCCTCCTCCAGGCCGCCGGGCAGCCGGAAGTTCCAGACCTTGTCCGGGGTACGGACCACGCTCAGATCCCGGTACGTCTTCTCGCCGATCATCAGCGTCACCAGTTCGGCGTCCTCGGGGAGGTCGACGAACGCCTCGGGGGCCGGCATCCGCCGTTTCCAGGGCAGTCGCAGTGCCATCTGAGGTCGCCTCCGTTCGGTGTGGTCGGGTTGCGCTTCGGCAGCATCCCGCGATTTTTTAGCGCTGTGTGCCAGATCTCGTCTCCTCCTCCAGCAGGAGATCGGGGTCGGCGCGCGGGCCGATTCGCCGGCCGCCCCGGGCGGATAGGTTCCGACGTGATGAAAACCGTGTGGGACTGGTTCGCGGCCGGTCGGAGCCGGCGGCCGCGGCGCGCGTTCGCCCGGGACCTGCGGCTCGCGCTGCTCGCGCTGGCCGCGGACGCGCTCGTGGTCTGGATCGACCGGGACGAGCAGGGCGGCGTGCCGGTCACGGTGGCGCTGCTGACGCTGTGGCTGGCGGTGCCGATCGCGCTGCGCCGCGTCCTGCTCTGGCCGGCCCTGCTGATGCTGCTGCCGGCCGTGGCCGCCGCCCCCGCGTTCGTCCCGGCCCAGCCGCTGATGCTGCCGGTCGCGTTCATCGTCCTGACCTACACGGCCGGCTCCCGGCTGTCGCTGCGCGGCGCGATCGCCGCCGGCCTGTTGCTCTGGGTGCCGGTCGTGCTCACCCCGCTGGCCGTCCCGATCATGGTCGAGGGTTACGAGCTGCCGCTGGCCTACCTGGCCGTCAACAACGCGCTGCTCGGCCTGGTCGTGTTCCTGGTCGGCCGCGCCGTGCACGGCCGCCGGGTCACCGCCCACGCGCTTGAGGAACGCGCGATCGCGGCCGAGGCGAACCAGCGCGCGCTCGCCGAGCAGGCGGTCGCGGACGAACGCCGCCGGATCGCCCGCGAACTCCACGACGTGGTCGCGCACAACGTCAGCGTGATGGGCGTGCTCGCCACCGGTGCCCGCCGCGTCCTGCGCACCGACCCCGACGCGGCCGACGAGGCCCTCACCACGATCGAGGAGACGTCCCGCGCCGCCATGCGCGAACTGCGCCGCATGCTCGGCGTGCTGCGCACCGAGGCCGAACCGGCCGCCGAACTCGCCCCGCAACCCGGCATAGCCGGCCTCGAGGCGCTCGCCGAACAGGTCCGCGACGCCGGCCTGCCGGTCACGCTGCGCGTCGACGGCACCCCCGCGGAACTGGAGCCCGGCGTGGCGCTGACCGTCTACCGCATCGTCCAGGAGGCGCTGACCAACGCGCTCAAGCACGCCGGCCGCGCCACCGCGCAGGTCCGGCTCAGCTTCGGCGTCTACTGGCTGATCGTCGAGGTCTTCGACACCGGCCGCGGCCCGCTCCCCGGCTCCGAGCACGGAGCCGGCCACGGGCTGGTCGGCATGCGGGAACGGGTCGCGCTCTACGGCGGCACGCTGCGCGTCGGCCCCCGCCCTGGCGGCGGCTTCCGCGTCTACGCGAAGATTCCGATGGACTGAGGGGGTACTTCGTGACGGACGCACGGCCGGTGCGCATTCTGCTCGCCGACGATCAGCCGCTGCTGCGGACCGGTTTCCGCATGGTGCTCGGCGCCGAGGAGGACCTGCACGTGGTCGGCGAGGCCGGCGACGGCGCCGAGGCCGTCGACCTGTCCCGCCGCCTGCTGCCCGACGTGGTCCTGATGGACATCCGGATGCCCCGCCTCGACGGCGTCGCCGCCACCAAGGCCATCGTCGACGCCCGGCTCCCGGTCCGCGTGCTGATCCTGACCACCTTCGACCTCGACGAGTACGTGGTCGGCGCGCTCCGGGCCGGCGCCAGCGGCTTCCTGGCCAAGGACGTCCCCGCCGAGGACCTGGTCACCGCGATCCGCACGGTCGCCGCCGGCGAGGCCGTGGTCGCCCCCCGGATCCTGAAGCGCCTCCTGGACCGCTTCGCCGTCGTCCTCCCCGACCCGGCCGCCGAACCACCCCGCACGCTGAACTCCCTGACCGAACGGGAACGCGAGGTCCTCGTCCAGGTGGCGAAGGGCCTCTCCAACGCGGAGATCGCCCGGGCCCTCTCGGTCAGCGAGACCACGATCAAGACCCACGTCGGCCACGTCCTGACGAAGCTCGGCCTGCGCGACCGTGTCCAGGCCGTGGTCCTCGCCTACGAATCCGGCCTGGTCCGCCCGGGAGCGTGACCTCCTCGCGGCCGCGTCGCTCGCCCGATGTTCGCGTCATGGGCCGCGGCAGCCGGCGACGTCCCGGTGACGCGAGACGCCGCTTCGCGACGGGCAGGAGGGCTGAGGTGTACCCACGCGACCGGGGCGCGACATGCCGGAATCTCCGGCATCGACCTTGGGCGGCGCCTCGCAGGCGAAGCTTGCGGACATCCCCGGGTGCCGTTCGAGACCCGCCAGAGGCAGCCTCGACCTCGCATGCCGGAAGCCGCCGGGTGTCGCGCCGGGCTCTCTCCTCCTTGAGGATGAGGCGTTGCCCGTCCGGCGGGCGAGGTGGCAAACCGTCCGGCGGCGGACGGCTGGGGAGCGGACAGCCCGTACCGTCGGATGTGCAGGCCGGGACCGGGAGCGGGGAGCTGGATGATGTCGGAGAGCAACGTGGCGGCGGTATCGGCCGTGGATGTGTGGAAGGTCTACGGCAGTGGCGAGGCGCAGGTGATGGCCCTCGCCGGGATCACCACCCGGTTCGAGAAGGGCCGGTTCACGGCCATCATGGGGCCGTCCGGGAGTGGCAAGTCGACCCTGATGCACTGCCTCGCCGGTCTGGACACCGTCACCCGCGGGATGATTCACATCGGTGAGACGCCACTGACCGGCATGAACGACACGCAGCTCACCAAACTGCGGCGCAGCAAGATCGGCTTCATCTTCCAGCAGTTCAACCTGCTGCCCACGCTGACCGCCGAGGAGAACATGCTGCTGCCGCTGTCGATCGCGGGCCGCAAGCCGGACCCGGAGTGGTTCGAGACGATCGTGACCACCGTCGGCCTGAAGGACCGGTTGCGGCACCGGCCGACCCAGCTGTCCGGCGGCCAGCAGCAGCGCGTCGCGTGCGCGCGGGCGCTACTCGCCCGGCCAGACGTGATCTTCGCGGACGAGCCGACCGGGAACCTGGACAGCCGGGCCGGCGCGGACGTGCTGTCGTTCCTGCGCAACAGCGTGCACGAGCACGGGCAGACGATCATCATGGTGACGCACGACCCGGTGGCCGCGTCGTACGCGGATCATGTGGTCTTCCTCGCCGACGGGCGGGTGGTGGACGAGCTGTCCGCGCCGACCGCCGAGGGCGTGCTGGACAAGCTGAAGAACCTCGACACCGAGCCGGTGCACTGATGCTGCGCGCGACGATCAAGAGTCTGCTGGCCCGGAAGCTGCGGCTGGTCCTGTCCGGGCTGGCGATCGTGCTCGGGGTCATGTTCGTGTCCAGCGCGTTCGTGCTCACCGACTCGCTGGGCGGCCGGTTCGAGCGGCTGTTCCAGACCGTCAACCAGGACACGGCCGTGCAGGTGCGGGCCGTGGACGCGACGGACGGCCGGACGCTCACCGACGCCGACGTCGCGCGCCTCGGCCAGGTGGACGGGGTGGCACGCGCGTCCGGGGACGCGTCCGCGCAGGGCATCGTGCCGTTCCGGGCGCGGGACGGCAAGGCGGTGCCGTCATCCGGCGCCCCGCAGCTCGGCATCGGCTGGACCGACGGCGGCGACCTGCTGGGATTCGCCGAGGGCACCGCGCCCACGGCGGACACCCAGGTGGCGCTGACCCGGTTCACGGCCGAGCAGGCCGGGGTCGGCGTCGGCGACCGGGTGAAGGTGTACATCGGGCCGCGCTACGAGTCCCGGGAGTACACGGTGACCGGCCTGCTGGAGTACGCGGGCGGCCGTCCGTCGCTGTCCGGCGAGACCATGGTCGCGTTCACCATGCCGGAGGCGCAACGGCTGTTCTACGGGCAGACCGGCGTGTACGGGGCCGCGTCGCTGACCGCGACCGAGGGCGTCGGGGACGACGCGCTGAAGGACCGGGTCGCGTCCGCGGTACCGGCCGGGTTCGAGGCGGTCACCGGCGCGGAGATCGCGGACGAGCAGGCCAGCGCGTTCAAGCAGCTGCTGACGTTCGTGAACTGGTTCTTCCTCGGCTTCGCCCTGATCGCGCTGCTGGTCGGGATGTTCCTGATCTTCAACACGTTCAACATCATCATCGCGCAGCGGGCTCGGGAGCTGGCACTGTTCCGCGCGCTCGGCGCCGGCTGGGGGCAGCTCACCGGGTCCGTGCTGATCGAGGCGCTGGTGGTCGGTTTCGTCGCGTCCACGCTGGGCCTGCTGGCCGGCATCGGCGTCGCGTACGCGTTGCAGGCCGCGGCCGGCGCGTTCGGCCTGCCGCTGCCCGAGGGTGACCTGGTCGTCGGCGTGCTCGCGATCGTGGTGTCGTACACGCTGGGCGTGCTGATGACGGTCACGGCCGCGCTGATCCCGGCGATCCGGGCCGCGTCCGTGCCGCCGATCGCGGCGATGCGCGAGGTGGCCCGGCCGGACAAGCCGATGCTCGGGCTGACCGTCACCGGCTCGGTCGTCACCGGGCTGGGCGTGGCCGCGATCGCGGCGGCACTGGCCGGTGCGCCGCTGGCCGCGGTGCTGATCGGCGCGGGCGTGCTGCTGTCGATCGTCGGGGTGGCGCTGCTGTCGCCCGCGCTGACCCGGCCGGTCGCGGGCCTGATCGGCCGGCTCGTCGCCTGGGGCACCGCCGGTGACCTGGGCCGCCGCAACGCGCTGCGCAACCCGCGGCGCACGTCGGTGACCGCGGTCGCGCTGATGATCGGCGTGGCGCTGGTCAGCACGGTCACCGTGATCGGGTCGTCGTTGCGCTCCACCGTACGGGACCTGGTGGAGAACGACATCGGCGCCGAAGTGATGATCCTGACGAACTCGCAGCAGCTGCCGGACGGCCGGGAGGGTTTCGACCCGGCACGGCTGGAGCAGGTGGACGCGCTGCCGGGCGTCCGTGAGTCGATCGCATACCACTTCAGCATGGCGACCGTGAACGGGCAGCCGCAGCAGTTCGTCTCCGCGACGGACCTGACCCGGGCCGGGCCGATGTTCGCGCTGGAGGAGGAGTCCGGCACGGTCACGCCGTCCGGCGCCACGGACGCGCTGATCGACACGAACACGGCTGCGGCGCTGAACCTGAGCGTCGGTGACACGGCCACGGTCGAGGCGGCGAAGGGCGGCCCGGTCGGCTACACGATCGCCGGGATCTACCGGAGTCAGCTCACGGCCGGGCTGCTGCTGCCCGAGTCCGCGGTGGCGAACTTCGCCGGTCCGCTGGCCATGCAGGGGTTCGTGGCGCTGGACGAGGGCGCGGACACGGACGCGGTCGTCGCCGGCGTCGAACGGATCATGGCGGACTACCCGCTGGTGACGGTCGGCGATCAGGAGTCGTTCATCGCGCAGCAGAACGCGCTGGTCGACGGCGTGCTCGCGATCTTCTACGTGCTGCTGGCCCTGGCCGTGATCGTGGCGTTCCTCGGCATCGTGAACACGCTGGTGCTCAGCATCTACGAGCGGACCCGCGAACTCGGCCTGCTCCGCGCGATCGGCACCACGCGACGCCAGGTGCGCGGCATGGTGCGGGTCGAGTCGCTGCTGATCGCGGTCTACGGCTGCCTGCTCGGCATCCTGCTCGGCGTGGGCCTGGGCGCGGCCGCGTCGGTGGCGCTGCGTCAGCAGGACCTGCTGTCCGTCGTCACCATCCCGTACGCGCAGCTGCTCGGCCTGCTGGTGGCCGCCGCGCTGGCCGGGGTGCTGGCCGCGATCCTGCCCGCGCGGCGGGCCTCCCGGCTCAACGTCCTGGACGCGATCGCGTACGAGTGAACACAGAGGACAGACGGCGGGGAACCGGTCCCCGCCGTACCCTCGAAGGTGTGAGAAAACGCGTGGTGGCCGCGCTGGTCGCGGGTGCGGTGCTGGCGCTGGGCTGCGCGGTCGGCACCGCACCCGGCGGCGAGCCCGAGGCGACGACCGGCGCGGCCGACAACCCCGGCCGCGCCGACACCGAGGACGAGTTCGCCCGGGACATCGAGTCCGCGGTCACGGTGGCGGAGCAGTACTGGAGCGACGTGTTCCGGCGGAACGGGCTGGCGTTCGAGCCGGTCCGGCAGATCGCGCCGTACCGGGCGGACGGCGAGGTCGCCTGCGGTCAGGAGCCGATCCCGGCGCAGAACGCGGTCTACTGCTCGGCCGGTGACTTCATCGCGTACGACATCGTCTGGGCGTTCGGCGCGTTCCGGAAGATCGGCGACGCGTTCGTCTACTACCTGCTCGGTCACGAGTACGCGCACGGCGTCCAGGTCCGGTTCGGCTTGCAGTACGAGTACACGATCGAGCAGGAGCTGCAGGCCGACTGCATGGCCGGGGCGTACATCGGCGGTTCGGTGCAGGCCGGCCGGCTGCAGATCGAGGACGGCGACCTGGAGGAGTTGCGCGCCGGACTGCTCGCGGTCGGCGACGACCCCAGCCAGCCCTGGTTCGCCCCGGACGCGCACGGCACCGCCGCCCAGCGCACCGACGCGTTCTTCACCGGCTATCAGCGCGGCCTCGAGACCTGCGACATCGGCTGAGGCGGGCGCACCGCCCCGGGAGAACCTCCCGGGGCGGTAGTGACCGCTCAACGCCGTGGTGCTCATCGGCCGCCGGCCGGCCGGGTTGAGCCGATCCGCTCACAGTCCGTGGCAGTTGCCCAGGGAGATCCGGACAATGGGCCGGGTGAGTGACCTGCGCACCGAGACACCGTCCCCGGCCGTCCTCCGCCCGGCCGCCGTGCTCTTCGACATGGACGGCACCCTGATCGACAGCGAGAAGGTCTGGGAGATCGCGATCGTCGAGCTGGCCCGTGCGTACGGCGGCGAGCTCTCCGAGCGGGCCCGGGCCGCCATGGTCGGCGTGGCCATGGGCGAGTCCATGCGGATCATGTACGAGGACCTCGGCCAGACCTGGCGCGACCCGGACGCCGGTGCCCGCGAGCTGGAGGACCGGGTCGCCGGCCTGTTCACGTCCGGCCTGGTCTGGCGTCCCGGCGCGACGGTGCTGCTGGCCGCGGTCCGCGCCGCCGGCATCCCGACCGCGCTGGTCACCTCGACCAGCCGCCGCCTGGTCGAGGTCGCGCTGGACACGCTCGGCCGCGACTCGTTCGACGCCGTGGTCTGCGGCGACGAGGTCCCCGCGAACAAGCCGGACCCCGCGCCGTACCGGATGGCCGCGGACGCGCTCGGCGTCGACGTCACCGCGTGCGTCGCGATCGAGGACTCGCCGGCCGGCATCGCGTCCGCCCGCGCCGCCGGTGCCACCGTGCTCGCGGTCCCCTGCGAGCTCGACCTCAGCCACCTGCACGGTGAGACCGGCATCCACCTCCGCGGTTCGCTCGACGACGTGGACGTCCCGCACCTCGCCACGCTGCTCGTACCCTCCAAAGCCTAAAAGTCCATAAAGGGCAATTGCGGCATTGTACGCAATGCGCTCGGTCCGCCCCGGGCGGCGCGGCCGACAAGCCAGTTCCGGCGGCGGGACGTAGGCTGCTTGGGGTGAGCATGGAAAGGGTGATGGCGTGACGGAGTTCGACGGGCTGCCCATGCTGCGATCCCCGGTGGCGGTCGTGGCGTTCGAGGGGTGGAACGACGCGGCCGACGCGTCGACTGCCGCCGTCGAGCACCTGGAACAGGTGTGGGACGCACGCAAGGTCACCGAGCTTGACCCGGAGGAGTTCTACGACTTCCAGGTCAGCCGCCCGACGGTGACCATGACCGAGGGTGAGACGCGCAGCATCGAGTGGCCCAGCACCAGGTTCATGGTGGCCAGCCCGCCCGGTGCCGAGCGCGACGTGGTGCTGATCCGCGGCATCGAGCCGAGCATGCGCTGGCGCACGTTCTGCGAGCAGATCCTCGAGGTCTGCCACAGCATGGAGATCACCAAGGTGGTCCTGCTGGGCGCGCTGCTGGCCGACGTGCCGTACTCGCGGCCCCTGCCGATCAGCGGCGGTGCCACCGAGATCGGCGCGGCCGAGCGCTACAAGCTGGTTCCGACCCGGTACGACGGGCCGACCGGCATCGTCGGCGTGCTGCACGACGCGGCCACGCGGGCCGACCTGGAGGCGGTCTCGTTCTGGGTGCACGTGCCGCACTACGCGAACAATCCGCCCTGCCCGAAGGCGACGCTCGCGCTGCTGCACCGGATCGAGGACGTCCTGGACATCCCGGTGCCGACCGCGGACCTCGAGGAGGAGACCGCGGAGTGGGAGGAGCGCGTCCGCGCCGCCGCCGAGCAGGACGCGGAGCTCGGTGAGTACGTACGGGAGCTGGAGGAGCGCTCGCAGGACGCCGGCATCCAGCCGCTGTCCGGCGACGAGATCGCCAAGGAGTTCGAGAAGTACCTGCGCCGCCGCGGCGGCTCCACCGGCCCGACGGCCGGTTCCTGGTAAACGGTTGTTCCCGGGGGCGGGCGGCCCGCCCCCGGCACGTCACACGGCGGGCTCGACGATCCCGTACCGGGCCATGACGACCGCGCGACGGCGGGCGTTGACCACCCGCACCCGGCGCCGGACGAAGAAGACGTCGGCCAGCGTCCACAGCCCCAGGCCGCCGAGCGTGAACAGCATCGCGGCCGACTGCGCGGTGTCACCGAGATAGAACCGGTGGCCGCCGAAGATGCCGGTAACGGCCCACAGCGCGAACGCGACGCGCGTGTCCTTCGCGACCGACGCGTACTCCGCCTCCGCCCGCGCGACTCCCAGCCGTTCCCACTCCGGCAGCATCGTCCACCACTCTAACCGGGTGTCACGGTGGCGCACACCACCCACCGTAGGGCATCCTAGGAACCTAGCCGCAAGAGAAGGGCAGGTCGCATGGCCCAGATCAATCCCGGCGCCGCCGAGTTTCCGCATCGGCAGATCGCCGACCAGCTCAGGGCGCAGATCCGGCGTGGCGACTGGCAGCCGGGCGAACGCCTGCCGTCGATCCCGGGGATCGCGGAGCAGTACGGCGTGGCCAAGCAGACCGTGCAGCGGGCGATCGACCAGCTGCGCGTCGAAGGCATGCTGATCACCAAGCCGGGCTCGGGAACCTACGTCCGGGGTACGAAACGGCGCCTCAACCGGCTCTCCCGCGGGCGCTACGGCGGACACCGCGGCTACCACGCGGACCTGGCGGCCCGGTACCGGCAGCAGCTGATCGAGGTGACGCGGGCACCGGCACCGGCCGAGGTGGCGGACGCGTTCGGGGTGAAGGACGGGACCGACCTGATCGTACGGCGGCACCTGGTGCGGGTGGACGACGCGCCGGTCGAGGTGGGCGCCGCCTGGTTCAGGCCGCAGGACGCGGCCGGGACCAGCCTGGAACGGATGGAGGCGTTCGGCCGGCCGCTCTACCAGGAGGCCGAGGAGGTCATCGGGCGGCGGTACGCGTCGGCCAGCGACGTGATCAGCGCCCGGCAGCCGTCCCGCGAGGAGGCGATGATCCTGCAGATCCGGCCGGACACGCCGGTGCTGCACCTGCTGCACGTGGCGTTCGACCCGGCGCACAAGCCGATCGAGGTGTCCCAGGCGACCTGGCCGGGCCCGCAGACCACGCTGACCGAGGAGTACACGATCCCCGGCCCGGCACCGGACCCCGGCCCCGATCCCGGGCTCGCCCTGGCCTGAGTCCGGGCGACGCGGCCCGGGCCGGGACGGGAAGGCGACGGCCGCACCCGTACCCCGGGTGCGGCCGTCGATCGTGCTTTCAGAGACGCACGCCGAGCAGCGCGTCGACGGTCTCCGCGACCAGGCGGGGCGCCTCGGCGTCGCTGCGGTCGCCGTGCAGCGCGGCGGCCGCCCACTCGTCCACCGCGGCCAGCGCACCAGCCGTGTCCAGGTCGTCGGTCACCCGTGTGCGCACGGCGTCGAGCAGCGCGGCGCCGGACGGCCCACCGGCCAGCGTGATCGCCTCGCGCCACCGGGCCAGTCGCTGCTGCGCGGTCTTCAGCAGGTCGTCGGTCCACTGCCGGTCCGACCGGTAGTGGTCGGCCATCAGCGCGAGCCGGATAGCCATCGGGTCGACGTGGTCGGCGCGCAGCCGGGAGACGAAGACCAGGTTGCCCCGGGACTTCGACATCTTCTCGCCGTTCAGCCCGATCATGCCGGCGTGCGTGTAATGACCGGCGAACGGTTCCACCCCGGTCAGCCGCTCCGCGTGCGCGGCGGAGCACTCGTGGTGCGGGAAGATCAGGTCGTTGCCGCCGCCCTGCACGTCGATCCGGTCGCCGAGCAGGCCGAGCGCGATGACCGCGCACTCGATGTGCCAGCCGGGCCGGCCGGGGCCGAGCACGCCGCCGTCCCAGGCCGGCTCGCCCTCGCGCGTGCCGCGCCACAGCAGCGGGTCGAGCGGGTCCTTCTTGCCCGCGCGCTCCGGGTCGCCGCCGCGCTCGGCGAACAGCGGGAGCATCTCCTCGCGGGTCAGCCGTGACTCGTACCCGAACCGGGGCGCCGCGGCGGCGAGGTCGAAGTACACGTCGCCGGTGCCGTCCGCGAGCCGGTACGCCGCGCCCTCGGCCAGCAGGTCGGCGACCCGGGCGGCGATCGTCGGGATCGACTCGACCGCGCCCACGTAGTGCCGCGGCGGGATGATCCGCAGCGCCTCCATGTCCTCGCGGAACAGCGCGGTCTCCCGCATCGCGAGCACCACCCAGTCCTCACCGTCGCGCTCGGCGCGCTCCAGCAGCGGGTCGTCGATGTCGGTCACGTTCTGCACGTAGGCCACGTCCCGCCCGGCGTCCCGCCACGCGCGGTTGACCAGGTCGAACGCGATCATCGTGGCCGCGTGACCGAGGTGGGTCGCGTCGTAGGGCGTGATGCCGCAGACGTACATCGACGCGGAGTCGCCGGACGCCGTCACGGGGAAGACGCCCTGCCGGGACGCGTCGTACAAGCTCAACGGCCGCCCGTCACCCGGCAGCCCCGGCACCTCGTGCCCGGTCCATGGATCCATGGCGCAAGCCTAACGACCGGTACCCCGGTTCGGTCCCTACCACCGGGTGATCAAGCGCTCAGCGGCCGGCATAGAGGCGCAGCGCCCGCAGTTCCAGCGCGATCAGCCAGGTCCAGCCGAGCACGTTGGTCAGGCGCTGCCAGATGCCGAGCGTCTCCGGGAACGCGAGCCCGATCAGGAAGACCAACGGCATGGCGGCGCCGACCGCGAGGCAGTACCGGCGCCAGAACCGGGCCGGGTGCCATCGGGCGGCCGTGACACACGCCGCGACCAGCGCGACCGAGCTCACCGTCCCGGCGACGTTGTGGATCTGCCCGTGCCAGGTCGCCGCGACCGCCGGCACCGGGTCGGAGACGAACACACCGGCCAGCGCGAGACCCGCCCCGGACACCGCGACCAGCCGGCCGGTCCACCGCGTCGTGGTGCGGGCCAGCGCGATCGAGGACGCCGTGATCAGCAGCCCGGACACGACGAAGTTGATGATCTGCAGCCCGCCGCCGGGGCCGATCGCCGCCTCGCTGACCGCGTCCCGCACCGGATCGTAGTCCGGCTTGAGCACGTCGGTGAGCAGGAACAGCACGATGAACAGCGCGGCTCCGGCCGCCCCACCGGCGAGCGCCGCCCGGCGGCCTCGGTCGTCGATCGGCACGATGTCTCCCCTCGTCGCGCGCCCGGCGATCGGGCCGCTCAGGAGAGGGATGCGCGCGGTGCCGCGTTTCTGCGCCGCCGCGTGGGTGATCTGTGCCTCAGATCGGTGGCCAGGGGACGGCGGGCCAGCCCTCGGGTGGGTCGGGGAACGTGCGGCGGGCGTGGAGGCGGGCGACGCGGCGGCGGGTCGCGTGGACCTCGGCGGTGGTGAGGTGCTCGTCGAGCGCCTCACCGAGGTCACCGCGCAGGCCGGCGCGCAACTCGTCGAGCGCGGCCAGCGCCCAGTCGGGCAGACGTTTGCCGGCCCAGCCCCACAGCACGGTCCGCAGCTTCTCCTCCGCGTGGAAGCAGATGCCGTGGTCGACGCCGTAGATCCGGTCGCCGGGGCCGAGCAGCACGTGGCCGCCCTTCCGGTCGGCGTTGTTGAGCACCGCGTCCAGCACGGCGAGCCGGGCCAGCCGCTCGTCGTCCGCGTGCGCGAGCGCGTACCGCTCGCCGTCGTCGTCCTCGGCGGACGCGATCCGGAACCAGCCGGGCGGCAGCTCCCACATCGGGATGAAGCCGACGACCTGCTCGGCGTCCTCCTGCTCGTCGATCCACAGCTGGCAGGCGCCGGGCCCGAGCGGCCCGTCGCGCAATATGGTCGGCGGGATCAGCGCGAAGCCCGGGTCTCGCTCCGCCATCCAGGCCGAGACCAGGTAGGCCGAGACCTCGCGGCCGGCGAGCGTGCCGTCCGGGAAGTCCCAGAGCGGGCGTTCGCCGCGCACCGGCTTGTAGACGCAGCGGCGGGTGACCCCGTCGAGCGTCACGAACGCCCGCAGCGTCGTGTTGGAGGCGTCGACCAGGCGACCCTCGAGCTCCAGCTCACCGCGGCGGAGCAGCCGGAGCGCATCCGGCTCGTCGAGCACGCGGTCGATCTCGGTGGACGTCACGCAGCGGCCCGGTCAGCGGTGGTAGCCGTTGTGGCGCGGGCAGAGGTGACCCTTCGGGTCGAGCGGCTGGCCGCACAGCGGGCACGGCGGCCGGCCGGCGGAGAGCACGCGGCGCGCCCGGTCGATGAACGCGCGGGTCGCCTCCGGCGTCAGCCGGACGCGGAGCCGGTCGAGGTCGTCGTCGGGCTCCTCGGCCTCGTCGTCGGCGTCGTCGTCGTCGCCGATCAGCTCCTGCTCGCCCTCGCCGGCCGCGATCGCCTCGATGATCACGGTGGCGGTGTCCACGTCGAACGCCAGGCCGAGCGTGCCGACCCGGAACTCCTCGTCGACCGGCGTGTCCAGCGGGTCGTTGTCCGGGTCGCCGGCGGTGGCGAGCACGGGCAGGTCGACGCCGAACCGGCGGTGCGCCTCGGCCAGCAGCTCCTCGAGCTTCTCGGCGAGCAGGGACACCTGGACCTTCTCCAGCGCCACGCTGACCACGCGGCCGCCGCCGCGGGCCTGGAGGAAGAACGTCCGGTCGCCCGGCGTCCCCACAGTCCCGGCGACGAACCGATCCGGCGGTTCGAACGCATGCACCTGGTGGGTCATACGGAGAACCCTATCCGCCCGAACGGTCACGCGCGTAGCGCACAGGGCCGAAGAAGACCGAACCGATCGGCGGATTCCGGGCACTTGGGACAAGACTCGTGGCCATGATCACGTGCCGGTCCGGTGTGCGCCTACGGCAGCCGGCCGCCGCCCGCGCCGCCGCCCACGGCCGCGTCCGACTCGGCCGGTGCGGTGGCCCGCCGGCCGCGGTGCTTCTTGGCCGGCGGCGGGACCAGCGAGGCCAGGTCGCCACCGGTGTCGTTGGAGCGCAGCACGAACGGCCGGGTCGCGGTGTAGCGGATCGCGGTCACCGAGGCCGGGTCGGCCACGATCCGCTGGAACTGGTCCAGGTGCAGGCCCAGCGCGTCGGCCGCGATCGCCTTGATCACGTCGCCGTGGCTGCAGGCCAGCCAGACCGCCTCCGGGCCGTGCTCCGCGGTGACCTTCTCGTCCCAGCGGCGGATCGCGGCGACGGCCCGGGACGCCATCGCGGCCATCGCCTCACCGCCGGGGAACACGGCCGCGCTCGGGTGCTGCTGCACCACCGGCCACAGCGGGTCCTTGGCCAGCGTCGTCAGCTCCTGCCCCTCCCACGAGCCGTAGTCGCACTCGACGATGCCGTCCTCCAGCTGCGGCAGCGCGTCCGGCAACGCGAGCGACAGCGTCTGCCGGCAGCGCAGCAACGGACTGCAGACCACCGCGGCCAGTGGCAGCCCGGCCAGCCGGGCACCGACCGCGGCGGCCTGCGCGCGGCCGGCGTCGTCGAGCTCGACGGGCTGACGGCCGGCGAGCGCGCCGGAGGCGTTGGCGGTGGTCCGCCCATGACGGAGGAGAAGGACGGTAGCCACAGCGCTTCACACTACCCAGCCCGTACCGCCCGTGCCGTCCAGGCCGATGTCTCGCCGTCCCGCTATGCGACGCCCGCCGCCTCGTAGGCCTCCGCGACCGCGCGCAGCGTGGCGATCGAGGACTCCCGGTCCGTCGCGAACAGGTGCAGCGACAGCGTGGTCACGCCGCTCTCGGCGTACCGCTGGACGTGGTCCTTGATCCGGTCCTTCGGGCCGATCAGCGACGTGCGGTCGATGAAGTCCTGCGGGACCGCGGCGGCCGCGTCCCGTTGCCGTCCGGTGAGGTAGAGGTCCTGCACCTCGGCGGCCTCGGCGGCGAAGCCCATCCGGACCGCGATGCCGTTGTAGAAGTTCTGCTTCCGGCTGCCCATGCCGCCCACGTAGAGCGCGGCGTGCGGGCGGATCACGTCGGCGCAGGTCGCCACGTCGTCACCGAGCACGGTCGGCACGGACGCGACCACGTCGAAACCCTTGAGATCAAGACCAGCGCGGGTACGGCCGGCCGCGATCGACGCGAGCTGACCCTCGATCTGGTCCGGCGCGACGAAGATGCCCAGCCAGCCGTCGGTGACCTCGCCGGCCAGCTCCAGGTTCTTCGGGCCGACCGCGGCCAGGTAGATCGGGATGTCCGCGCGCAGCGGCCGGAAGCCGAGCTTGAGCGCCTTGCCGGGACCGTCCGGCAGCGGCAGTGTGTAGTGCTCACCGTCGTACGCGAGGACGTCGCGGCGCAGCGCGCGGCGCACGATGTCGACGTACTCGCGGGTGCGGCCGAGCGGCTTGTCGAAGCGCACGCCGTGCCAGCCCTCGGAGACCTGCGGGCCGGACACGCCGAGCCCGAGCCGGAACCGGCCGCCGGAGAACGTGTCGATCGTGGCCGCGGTCATCGCGGTCGCGGCCGGTGTGCGCGCCGGGATCTGCATGACCGCGGAGCCGACGTCGATCCGGGACGTCTGACCGGCGATCCAGGCGAGCATGCTGACCGAGTCGGAGCCGTACGCCTCGGCCACCCAGACGACGGAATAGCCGAGCCGATCCGCCTCCTGCGCGAGCGCGAGGTGGTCCGCGGGCGTGCTCCACCGCGACTGGTAGCTCAGGCTGAGTCCGAGTTTCACCGCGTTCAACCCCTTTAACCGATTTTAATACCCACGAGTAACGTCAGAGTGCCGACGAGGATATCCGTACGGCACAGTTCTTAATAAGGTTCACCCATGCAACAGCGACCGCTCGGCCGAAGCGGGCTGGCGGTTTCGCGGCTCGCGCTCGGCACCATGACGTGGGGCCGGGACACCGACGCCGACGACGCGGCCGCACAGCTGAAGAGTTACCTGGACGCGGGCGGCAACCTGGTCGACACCGCGGACGTCTACGGTGACGGCGACGCCGAGGCGGTGATCGGCTCTCTGCTGGGCGGCCTGGTCCCGCGCGAGGACCTGCTCATCGCCACCAAGGCCGGCGTACGCCCCGGCAACGGCCGCCGCCGCGACTGCTCCCGCGGCCACCTGCTGCGCAGCCTGGACGCATCGCTGCGCCGGCTCGGCACGGACTACGTCGACCTGTTCCAGGTGCACGGCTACGACCCCGCCACGCCGCTCGAGGAGACCATGTCCGCGCTCGACCACGCCGTGACCAGCGGCCGGGTGCGGTACGTCGGCCTGTCCAACTACTCCGGCTGGCAGACCGCCCGCGCCGCCGTCTGGCAGGCCGCCTACCCCGGCCGCGCGCCCGTGGTCGCCACCCAGATGGAGTACTCGCTGCTGGAACGCGGCGTCGAACGCGAGGTGCTGCCCGCCTGCGAGGCGCTCGGCCTCGGCCTGCTGCCCTGGTCCCCGCTCGGCCGCGGCGTGCTGACCGGGAAGTACCGCAACGGCCGGCCCGCCGACTCCCGCGCGGTCTCGCCGCACTTCGCCGCGTTCGTGGAGAGCTACCTCGACCCGCGCAGCTCCAGCATCGTCGAGGCGGTGGTCACCGCGGCCGGTGGACTCGGCGTCTCACCGCTGGAGGTCGCGCTGGCCTGGATCCGCGACCAGCCCGGCGTGGTCGCCCCGATCCTGGGCGCGCGGACCGTCGGCCAGCTGCTCGGGGCGCTCCAGGCGGAGTACCTGGAACTGCCCGCGGAGATAACGCTGGCGCTGGACGACGTGTCCGCCATCGGGTACGCCTACCCGGAGCGGGACGACTAGCCCGGATCGGACGCGCACCGGAAGAGCTTGTCGGCGGGTCGCGCCGAGGAGCATCCTGGTCGCCATGGACTACGAATACGCGCCGTTGCGGTTGCCAGCGAATGTCGATCGGATGACCGCCACGGCGCAGCTGGCGATCCAGGCCGAGTTCTCGGGCTGGGAGCTGGCCCGGGTGCGGCTGTTCCGGGACGGGACGCGGCAGATCATGCTGCGCCGCCGGGTTCGGGAGCAACCGCAACCGGGCCTGTCGATCTAGCGGTCCTCGTCCGGCAGCTCGAGGAACGGGTGCTCGTCGAGCCGGCCGAGCAGGCGGTCCTCCGGGCCGGGGGCGAACGGGCCGTCGCCGTCCTCCTCCTCGAACGCGTCGAGGTCCAGCGGCGCGGCGACCTCGGTCACGGTGACCAGGCCGTCGAGCGGCTCCAGCTCGGGGATGTCCAGTTCGCCGAGCGAGCCGTCGCCGCTCTGCAGCAGCTCCAGCACGGCCTCGCCGACCGAAGTGATCGGCTCGCCCAGGTCGGCGTCGTCCGCGTCCGGGCCGGCAGCGGCGCGGCGGGCGGACTCGGCGACCCGGATGAGCGCGGCGACGCTCGGCACCCGGTAGTCGCGGCGCTGGCGGACGGCGATCGCGTGCGGGTACGGGTCGGACGGCGCCTCGTGGTCGTGGTCGTGGTCGTGCGCGGCCTCGTCCTCGTCGATCGGCTTCACGTCCCACGGCGTGACCTCGTTGAACGCGTCGAGCAGCAGCTCGTCGTACTCGAACGAGGCGTTGTTCAGCGCGACGTACGCCTTGCCGACGTTGTCGTCCTCGACCGCGCCACCGCTGGCCCGGACCGCCGCGAGGTGGGCCCGCGCCGCCTCGAACACCCGCTCCAGCGCGGCGTCGAGGTCGGTCGATTGCACATCAGTCATGGAAATTTCCTCAGATCTAGGGGTGTACTCAGCAACCGCGCAGGAATCGGTCCAGCACTCGCGTGCCGAACTCTAGACCCTCCACCGGGACGCGCTCGTCGATGCCGTGGAACAGCGCGGAGAAGTTCAGGTCGGCCGGCAGCCTGAGCGGCGCGAAGCCGAAGCAGCGGATGCCGAGCCGGTTGAAGTGCTTGGCGTCGGTGCCCGCGGAGAGCATGTACGGCACCGCCCGCGCGCCCGGGTCCTCCGCCTTCAGCGCGGCTGCCATCGCGTCCACGATCGCGCCGTCGAACGACGTCTCCAGCGCCGGCTGCGGGTCCCGGGAGTCGATCTCGATGTCCGGCCCGATCAGCTCGCGCAGCTGCTCGTAGAAGAGCTCGTGCTGGCCCGGCAGCGTGCGGCAGTCGATGGTCGCGGACGCCCGGCCGGGGATCACGTTGTCCTTGTAGCCTGCGTCCAGCCGGGTCGGGTTCGCGGTGTTGCGCACCGTGGCACCGATGATGTTCGCGATCGGGCCGAGCTTCGCGATCGCCTTCTCCGGGTCGTCCAGGTCCAGCTCGATGCCGAGCAGCTCGGTGGTCTGCTCCAGGAACGTGCGCACGGTGGGAGTCACGGTCAGCGGGAACTTGTGGTTGCCGATGCGGGCGACCGCCTCGGCCAGCGCGGTCACCGCGTTGTCGTCGTGCACCATCGAGCCGTGCCCGGGGCGGCCCCTGGCGTGCAGGCGCAGCCAGTCCATGCCCTTCTGCGCGGTCTCGATCAGGTAGAGCCGCAGGTCGTCGTTGACCGTGAACGAGTAGCCGCCGACCTCGCCGATCGCCTCGGTGACGCCCTCGAACAGATCGGCTCGCTCGTCGACCAGCGCCTTCGCGCCGTACCTGCCGCCGGCCTCCTCGTCCGCGGTGAACGCGAGCACGATGTCGCGCGGCGGCACGTAACCCTCGCGGTGCCACTGCCCGACCACGGCCAGCACCATGGCGTCGAAGTCCTTCATGTCGACCGCGCCGCGGCCCCACAGGTAGCCGTCCCGGATCTCGCCGGCGAACGGGTCCACGGTCCACTCGCTCGCGTCGGCCGGCACCACGTCCAGGTGGCCGTGCACCAAAAGGCCGCCGCGCGCGGCGTCGGCACCGGGGATGCGCGCGACCAGCGAGGTGCGGCCGGGCAGCGTCTCGTGCACGACCGGCTCGATGCCGGCCGCGGTCAGCTTCTCCGCCACGTACTCCGCGGCCGCGCGTTCGCCCTTGCTGGTCTCCGGGTCACCCGTGTTGCTGGTGTCGATCCTCAGCAGGTCCCGGCAGATGCCGACAACCTCGGCCGCTTCGCTCATCCGCCTTTCTTACCATCCCGCCGTACCGGGCCGGAGTTTGCCGGTTGACCGCGGCGGGAATCACGCGTCCGCATCCGTCGCCCCTCGAGGAGGACCCGTGACACTCCCACTCCCCCCGCTCCCCGACGTGCCCGGCGACGAGACCTGGAAGCCGGCCGGCGAGGAGATCGTCACCGTGCTCACCGGCGAGCATCGGCGCATCGCCGAGCTGTGCGGCCGGCTGACCGACCCGGCCACGCCCGACGAGGAGCGCACCCGGGTGGCCGAGGTCGTCATCGCCACGCTCACCCGGCACCTCTCCGCGGAGGAGCAGTACCTCTACCCCGCGGTCGCGGGCACGCTGGAGGACGGCCGGACGCTGGCCGAGCGGGAGATCGCCGAGGACCGGGAGATCCTGCTCACGCTGCGCACACTCTCGTCCACCAAGCCGGCCGACCCGGAGTTCGACCGGCTCGCCGGTGACATCTGCGGCAAGCTCGCCCGGCACGCAGAGGTCGCGGACGGCCGGCTGCTGCCCGAACTCGCGGACGCGGCCAGCGAGGCCGACCTGATCCGGCTCGGCAACCGCATCGAGGTCGCGGAGGAGGCCGCGCCGACCCGCCCGCACCCCGGCACCCCGGCCACGCCGCCGTGGAACAAGGTCGTCGACCCGGCGGTCGCGGTGGTCGACAAGGTCCTGGACGCGGTCACGCGGCGCCCGACGTACCCGAAAGACCTTTGAAGATCTTCATTTCCCGCTTCCGGCGCGGCCGGGGTCCGCATGCTCCCGCGGGCACCGGTCGTCGCTGGCGCTCCTTCCTGCCGGCGTCCGTGTGGCCGGGAAAAACCCCGGAGCGCACATGAATGTTACAGGTATTGACACGCTCGAATTGCATTCGCGATAAAAATCAACCGATCACCATCGCCGACCGAAGGTTGTTGCGGCAACGATCCAACTCGATGGGAATGGCAACGTCGCAAGTCCCTGATCGGGTGATCTCCCGGAAACATAGCCCCAGCTCCAGGCGCTCATGGAGATCATCAGACGGAAGCGGGGTTTCCCTTGTTCTGCGCCGGCCGCCGGGCGTGGGCCGCGCGGTACCGCCGGATTGCCGCAGCACATCGCGGTGGCGCACAGCCCGGTCGGTCCCGACGACACATGGTTCGTATTTTCGGTCATACTTCCCCGCCTGAAACTCTTTCGCTTACTCCCCCGCTCGTCCTACCGTCACGCTATGAACCTGGAGCTGCGGCATCTCAAGGTGGTCTGCACGATTGCGGAAACGGGGAGTGTCACAAAGGCGGCCTCGACCTTGGGGCTCGCCCAGCCCGCGCTGACGGCGCAGCTGCAACGCATCGAACGCGCGCTCGGCGGCCCGCTGTTCGACCGGGACCGGCGCGGCGCGCGGCCGACCGCGCTCGGCGAGCTGGTGCTGGCCCGCGCGCGGGTGCTGCTGCCGGCGATGAAGGGCCTGCAGGACGAGGCGGCGCGGCTGGCCGGCAACGGCAGCGCGCTGACCCGATATCGAATCGGTTCGACGATGGGGCCGATCGTCGGCGGTCTGCTCCGCCGGCTCGCCGAGGACCAGCCCCAGGCGCAGATCACCACCTACTCCACGTGGCTGCGGGACGAGCTCTACGAGAAGCTGGCCGGCGGCCGGCTGGACTTCGCGATGCTCGGCATGTGCGGCGACTCGTCGCCGTCCGCCGAGTTCGGGCTGGCCTGGACCGCGGTCGCGGTGGACGGCGTGTGCGTGATGCTGCCGGAGAGCCACAAGGCCGCCGGTGCCGACGAGGTCGCGCTGGGCGAACTCGCGGACGACAACTGGGTGGCCGCGCCCGGCGACGGCTGCTTCGCGGACTGTTTCGCGGCCGCGTGCGCGCGGGCCGGGTTCACGCCGCGCCAGGTGTTCGAGATCGACGTGCGGGCCGCGATCGACATGGTCGAGTCCGGCGCCGCGATCGGCATCTGCCAGCCCACGTTCCGCCCACCGCCCGGCCTGGTGACGGTGCCGCTGGCCGGTACGCCGCTGCGCTGGCGGCACCTGGTCGGCTGGCACCCGGAGAGCGGCGCGGCCGGGTTCGCGCACCGGGTGGTCGAGCTGGCCACCGAGTCCTACCTGGACTCGGTCGCCCGCAACACCCGCTACCTCGACTGGGTGGCCGACAAGCCGCGCCTCGGCGTGCAGAGCCCCGCCCCGGTACACGCCGACGAGCGCCAGCCTGCCATCGCCTCCTGACCGGAGCGCTTAGCCTGGGTCGCATGACCTTGCTGGTGGTCGACGGTGCGAACGTGGTCGGCTCGGTTCCGGACGGGTGGTGGAAGGACCGCGCCGGTGCCGCCGTACGCCTGCGCGAGCGGCTGCGCCCGCTCGCCGCGGCCGGCCTGCCCGGCCTGCCGCCACCGCTGGACGTGGTGCTGGTCGTCGAGGGCCGCGCGACCGGCATCGGCGCCGCGCCCGGGGTGTCCGTGGTGGACGCGCCCGGCTCCGGCGACGACACCATCGTCGAGCTGGTGCGTGACGCGACCGACCCGGCCGTCGTGGTGGTCACCGCGGATCGCGGTCTGCGGGAGCGCGTCACCGCGCTCGGCGCGGACGTGCTCGGCCCGCGCACGGTGCGATGAGGCCGCAAAGCTGAGACGCCGATGACTGATTTGGCATGAGCAACTATTCACCGTGTTTCAAGTAGCAAATCCGGACACCGCTGGTTACGGTTGCCACACGCAGAGTCGCGCAGGCCCAAAGCCGGGCAATCCGGGGTGAATACCCTACGAGACCGCTTGGGGCGCTCCACGGACGATCTCGGTCTCCGTTAGGATCTCCCCGCACGGCGGGGAGAGGGGTTGAGGTGGCCAGTGTCGCTGAGGTTCGCGCCGCTATCGAAGCCGCGATCCAGCAGGTGACCGAGTCCCAGGTGGCGATCAGCGCGGCCAACGAGAAGCTCTCGGAGGCGCAGATGAGTCTGGCGACGGCATGGGACGGCTCCGGCCATCAGGCCACGCAGGCGGCGTACGCGTCGCTCCAGCAGGCCACGGTGGACCTGGAGAACTGCTACACCGCCACGCTCGCCGCGGTGGAACAGGCGCAGACCTACACCGCGACGCTGTAGATCCACGTCATGTCTCTGCTGGAAGAGCTGGGTGCGCGCATCCGCGCCACCAACGACGAGCTCCCGGTCGGGCTGGTCCTCGCCGCACTGGAGCGCCTTCGGGTCGCGTCCGAGCTGCTGGTCTGGGTCCGCCAGGCGTCCTCCCAGCCGATGGGCGTGCCGCAGCTGGCCAACGCCACCGAGCACGCCGAGCACGCCGCGTTCGCGTTGCGCAGCGCGCAGGACGCGATCTCCGAATACCTGGCCGCGATCGGCCTGAGCCACGACGCCACCCGCGGCGCGGACGGCAGCTGGCGGGACGCGGTCGCGTTCGAGGAGCGCGACCGTCCCCAGGAGACACCGCGGACGCCGGACGCGGCGCCGCTCGGCCGCTGGTGGAAGGCGCGCGTCACGGTGCTCACCGGCGGCGAGGCCGGCGAGGAGGAGTCGGCCGGTGCGGCCGGCGGCCCCGGCCGGGCGACGCCGGGCGAGCGCGACAAGCACGACCGGGACGCGGCCACGGACAGCGCGGACCTGCTGCGCCGCGTCGCCGCCTCGGTCGGCTCGGACAGTCCCGGCCGCATGCGCCGCGAGCTGGGCGAGGTCGAGCCGCCGGTCGGGCTGGGCCTGGCCGCGCTCTCCCCCGCGCTGCTGCACCGGCTGACCGCCGACCTGCTCGGCCACGAACCCCGGCCGGAGGACCTGCCCCGGGTCCGCAAGGAGGCCGAACAGCTGCGCGAACTGCTGCCCGGCCTGCCCGCGAACACCATCGACGTGCTCGCCGAGCGGGTCTGCCGCGTCCCACCGGAGCAGCGCAAGTCCCGGGAGAACGACGGCGACGGCACCGAGGAGCGCACCGAGGACGGCCGGCGCCGCAACGAGGCCGAGCGCGCGCACCCGGCGGACGCGGCCGTGGCCGGTGCGGTGCTCACCGGTGTGCTGCTCAAGCGCCTCGGCCGGGACCCCGGCTCGCTGAACGCGGCCGCGCCGGAGACGGTGCCGACCTACCGGGACCCGGACGCCGATGGCTGACTCACGGTCCGGGCTCGCCGGCCAGATCCGCCGGACGCTGTCCTACGCGCTCGGCCGGGCCCGCGGCGACCTGGCCGAGGCGGAACACGAGCTGGACACCGCGCTGGCCCGGCTGGACCGGCTGGCCGCGGTCGCGGACGAGGTGCCGGTCCGGGCCGCCCGGCAGCGCGACGCCCGGCTGGCCGAGATCGACCAGATGTACGCGAACCGGCTCGCGCAGCTGACCCGGGCCGCGGCCGAGGCTGGGGACCGGGAGGCGCCGGGCGCGGCCGGGGACGGCTGGGACGAGTGGAAGCCGACACCGGCCGAGCGCGGGCACGTGGCGCCGGAGCTGCGGATCGGTGCGGTCCGGATCGCGCGGACCGTGCCCGTACCCGCGCTGGTTCCGCTCCTTGATCGGGCACACGTGCACCTGTCGGACCTGCCGGCGGCGGAGGACGCGGCAACCGCACGGCAGATAGGCCCGGGCGACGCCGATCCCGCGCACACCCCCGGCTACGCCGAGACCGGCGACCGGGTGGTCACCACGCTGCTGCTGCGCGCGCTCGGCAGCGCACCGCCTGGCCAGGTGCACATCACCGGGTACGACCCGGAGCAGCTCGGCGGCGGCCTGGCCGGTTTCGCGCCGCTGGCGAACGCGGGACTGCTCACGTTCGTCGGCCCCGGCGGCCTGTCCGCGCTGCTGGACGGCCTGGTCGACCACATCCGCCGGATCAACGAGAAGGTGCTCGCCGGCGCGCACACGTCGCTGCGCGAGCTGGCCGAGACCGAGGGCCGCCGCCCGGAGCCGTGGCGGGTCGCGGTGCTGCTCGGCGCCGGCCGCAAGGACGAGCTGACCCCGCACGAGCAGGCGCAGCTGGAACGCATCGCGCGGACCGGCGTGGCCTGCGGCGTGCACCTGATCGTGCGCGGCCTGCCGGTGCCGTCCGGCCCGTCCGTGGAACGCGTCCGCACCGGCGCGAACGGCCGGGTCCGTGTCGGCGGGCTCGGCGGCCTGCCGGTGGTTCTCGACCCACCGCCTCCGCCGCGCCTGGTCACCGAGACGTCCGCGGCGCTGGCCCGGCGTGCGGCCGAGGGCCCGGCCCCGGTGCGCTTCGGCGATCTGCTGCCGGCCGAGTTCTGGCGCGAGTCGTCCGCGGAGGGCCTGGTCGCTCCGGTCGGCGAGGACGCGCAGGGCCGCCCGGTGCCGGTCACTCTGGCCGACTACCCGCCGCACGCGCTGATCGCCGGCCCGTCCGGCACCGGCAAGACCAACCTGATCTACGCCTGGATGGGCGCGCTCGCCGCCCGTTACTCCCCGTCCGAGCTGGAGTTCTATCTGCTCGACTTCAAGGAGGGGGTGTCCTTCGCCCGGTTCGCGCCCGGCCGCCGCGACCCGAGCTGGCTGCCGCACGTACGCCTGGTCGGCGTGAACGTGAACACCGACCGCGAGTTCGGGCTGGCGCTGCTGCGGTTCCTCGGCGAGGAACTGCGCCGCCGCGCGGACGCGGCCAAGGCGTTCGACGCGACCAAGCTGCCGGAGCTGCGCGCGGAGGACCCGGCCGGGCACTGGCCGCGGATCGTCGCCGTGATCGACGAGTTCCAGGTCCTGCTCAACGGCCGGGACGCGGTGGTCACCGAGTCGGTCAACCTGCTCGACGACCTGGCCCGGCGCGGCCGCTCGCAGGGCATCCACCTGATCCTGGCCAGCCAGGACGTCTCCGGCATCGAGGCGCTGTGGGGCCGGCCGTCGCTGGTCGCCCAGTTCTCGCTCCGGATCGCGCTGCCCAAGGCGCGCAAGGTGCTGCCCGAGCAGAACACGGCCGCGGACACGCTGCCCCGGCACCACGCGATCGTCAACCCGGACTCCGGCGTGCCGGAGGCGAACCAGATCCTGCGCGTGCCACCGGCCGGCGACCGCGAGGCGTGGGGCACGCTGCAACGCGAACTGTGGACGTCCCGGCCGGAGGGGTCGCTGCCGCCGCGGCTGTTCGACGGCGACGCGATCCCGCGGATGGAGACCGCACCGGACTACCTGGCACTGGCCCCGGGCGCGGACCCGGCCGGGCGCCGGTGGTCGGCGGGCGCGCCGGTCGCGCTGCTCGGCGAGGCGATCGACGTGCAGGCCCGGTCCGCGCGGCTGGTGCTCAACCGCGCGCCCGGCCGCAACCTGGCCGTGCTCGGCACGCGCGCGGACGAGGCCTGCGCGGTGCTGAACGCGGCCGCCCGGTCGCTGGCCGCACAGTACCCGGACGGCGGTGCGCGGTTCTCGGTCGCGGTGCTGGACTCGTCCGCCGCGCTGGCCGTGGACGCGCTGCACGGCGTCCTGCCGCCGGACCGGACCGCGGTCTACCACGCGGACAACGTGACCGCGCTGCTCCGCGCGACCGCGGCCGGCCTGGAGGACGACGGCGGCGAACCCCACTTCCTGCTGCTGTACGCGGTGGACGCGGTCACGCCGCGGCTGGCCCGCTCCGGACCCGCCCCGGCGCAGCGGCGCGGCATCATCCCGCCGGTCGGCGCGCACGCGGGGGCGTCCCCGAAACCGGCCGGTCTCGATCAGCCGGCCGCCGCTCCGACCGGTCTGGACGACCTGCGCCGGATCCTGACCGCCGGGCCGGAGCACCACACGCACGTGCTCGGCTGGTGGCGGCAGCCCGGACGGCTCCGCGACGACCTGGGCGGCATCGGCTCGCGGACCGACGCGATCGGCTCCTGGCTGGCGCTGGACGTGCACGGCAGCGAGCTATCCCAGTTCTACCCGGACGGTCGTGGCCCGGCCTGGTACCCGCGGCCGTGGCGCGGGCTGTTCTTCGACCGGGCGGTGCACCGCGTCGCCGAGGCGATCATCCCGTACGGGTGGACCTGATGACGTCCTATCGCGAGCTGATCCGCAGCCTGGCCGGCATCGACGCGGAGGTCGACGCGCACCGGGCCGAGGCACACGAGTGGTACGAGCGGACCGTGGCGAACGCGGAGGCGAAGTATCGCGAGGCCGAGCAGCGCGCCGCCGCCTCCGGTCAGCGCGTGCGCGAGGCGGGCCGGCACGACCAGGACATCGAGATGCGCGTCTACGACGCCTGGGGCGAGACGACCTCGCGGTTCGGCCGGATCGGCGCCCCGCCGGCGCCCGTGCTGCCGCCGGACGGCGACCCGCGCGGTGCCGAGGAATGGCTGATGGAGGCGCAGGCGCAGCTGGCCCGCTCCGGCCGCCGCCCCGGCCTGCCGGAGCAGACCCGCAACATCCTGGCCGGGCTCGGCGTGCTCGGCGGCGTGCTGGCCGGGCTGGCCGGCTTCGGCGTGCGCGCGGCCGGCGACTCGGTCGGCGGTGACCTCGCGGTGGTGCTGCCGGTGCTGGCGCTGCTGCTCACGCTGGCGCTCGGCCCGATCATCGCGCTGCTGGCCGCGAAGGTCTACGCGGACCGGCGCGGCGCGGTGCTGGAGTCCGGCGCGGTGTCCGTCCTGGTGGTCTCCGCGCTGATCACCGCGGGCCTGGCGATCGTGGTGCAGAACGTCTGACGCGTACCGTGGCGGTCATGGGATTTGCCGAGGCGCTGGCCGCCGGGCCGCTCGTGCTGGACGGCGGGCTCGCCACGCAGCTGGAGGCGGACGGCGCGGACCTGTCCGGCGCGCTGTGGTCGGCCCGCCTGCTGCGCGACGACCCCGCCGCGATCGTCGCCGCGCACGCCGCCTACCTGCGCGCCGGCGCCCAGGTGCTGACCACCGCGAGCTATCAGGCCACGCTGCCCGGTTTCGCCGCCGCCGGGATTCCCGCAACCGAGGCGGCCGCGTTGCTGCGGCGCAGCGTCCGGCTGGCCCGGGAGGCCGCGCGGGGCCGCGCATGGGTGGCCGCGTCCGCCGGCCCGTACGGCGCGATGCTCGCGGACGGCTCCGAGTACCGCGGGAACTACGGGCTGAGCGTGCGCGAGCTGACCGCGTTCCACCGCCCGCGGCTGGAGATCCTCGCCGAGGCCGCCCCGGACGTGCTCGCGCTGGAGACCGTCCCGGACCTCCGCGAGGCCGAGGCACTGCTGACCGCGCTGGACGGCCTGGGCGTACCCGCGTGGCTGTCCTTCACCGCCGACGGCTCCCGCACCCGAGCCGGCCAGCCGCTCGAGGAAGCCTTCGCCCTGGTCACCGGCCTCGACACGATCGTCGCGGTCGGCGTGAACTGCTGCGAGCCGGCCGACGCGGCTGCGGCCGTCCCACTGGCCCGCCACGCGAGCGGCGGAAAGCCCGTGGTGGTCTACCCGAACAGCGGCGAGACCTGGGACGCGGTCACCCGCTCCTGGGCCGGGAACCCGCACCCGCCCGCGGTCCCGGACGGTGCCGCGCTCGTCGGTGGCTGCTGCCGGGTCGGCCCGCCGGCCATCGCGGCGATCGCGGACTCGGTACGGGCACGGTCGCGGTAGCCGGAACGGGGTCGGCCGAACAGTGGGCATCCGGGGCGTGACAGCGGCCAATACGCTGCGTGGGTGGCCACCTCACGCCGCCTGCCCGTCGATGCGCTCCCACACGGGTCCGGGCTGAGTCTGCACAGCGTGCGGGATCTGCAGTACCGGGAGTGGTCCCGGCTCGGCTGGTCCTGTGACGGGCGGTTGCTGTCCGCGATCGGGCAGGATCTCGGGTTGTGCCTGTGGCTGGTGCCGGCCGTGCTCGGGCCGGAGTCGCACGTGGCGGAGCGGCCGGTGGCGCGGCAGACGCTGCTGCGGGCCTACCGGTGGTCGCCGGTGGCGAACCGGGAGATGGCCGTGGTCAGTTCCGGCCGGGTGACCATGCTGGACGTGCAGACGAACCGGGAGCGGTGGGACCAGAGCCTGCCGGACCGGGGTACGCACCACGCGGTGACGATCTCGCCGGACGGGCACCGGGTCGCGGCCGCCGCGGGGCACTCGGTGACCATGGTGGACAGCGCGACCGGCCGGGTCCGCTCGTCGTTCCGGGTGTCGCCGCACACCGAGGGACTGTCCTGGTCGCCGCGCGGCCGGACGCTGGCCAGCCGGCACCGGGACGGGCCGGGCGCGGTGCTGCTGCACCCGGCCGGTGCGCCGGAGCAGGCCACGACGCTGCACGCCGGTCCGGCCGACGCGATGATCTGGATGCCGAACGGCGTGGAGGTGTGCCTGGCCCTGGACGCGACGATCGGCGTCGCGAACGGTCACACCGGCACGATGCTGTCCCGGGCCGAGGGGCACACCGCACCGGTGATCGGGCTGGCGGTGTCCGCGGACGGGAGCCTGCTCGCGTCCGAGTCGGAGGACGGCGAGCTGCGGCTGTGGCGTACCGATTCGCTGGAGTGCCTGGCCGTGGTGGACCTGGCCGGTGGCGGCGAGGAGTCGGCCGGCGGGCTGGCGTTCCACCCGGAGCGGCCGCTGCTGGCGTTCCGCAGCCACCGCAACCGGCGGCTGAACCTGCTGGAGCTGGACGTGGAGCGGCTGTACGACGCGCCGCGGCAGGACGCGTCGCGCTACCGGAACGCGAAGGTGGTGCTGCTCGGCGACACCGGCGTGGGCAAGTCCGGGCTGGGGCTGGTGCTGTCCGGGCAGCCGTACCGGGCGACCGACTCCACGCACGGGCGGCAGGTGTGGCGGTTCAGCGAGGAGACCGCGGCGCAGCCGGACGGCGGCATCGAGACGCGCGAGGTGCTGCTCTGGGACCTGGCCGGACAGCCCGGCTACCGTCTGGTGCACCAGTTGCACCTGGCCGAGGCCGCGGTCGCGCTGATCGTGTTCGACGCACGCAGCGAGGTGGACCCGTTCTCCGGCGTGCGCTACTGGGCCCGGGCGCTGCGGCACGGCCGCCGGCCGGTGCACACGCTGCTGGTCTCCGCGCGCGAGGACCGCGGCGGCCCGCAGGTCAGCCGCGCCCGGATCAACGAGCTGGTCACCGAGCTGAAACTGGACGGGTACGCGGAGACCAGCGCGCGCGAGCTGCGTGGCGTCGCGGACCTGTCCCGCGTGATCGAGGGCGCGATCGACTGGTCCGCGCAGCCGCAGTCGATCTCCACCCGGCTGTTCGAGACGATCAAACGGTTCCTGATCGACGAGAAGGCGGACGGGCATGCGCTGTCCCGCGCCGACGAGCTGTTCCGGCTGTTCCAGGCACGGCACCGGGAGCTGGCCGGTGAGCCGGAGCTGCGCGCCGGGTTCGACACCTGCGCGGGCCTGCTGGAGAGCCGGGACCTGATCCGCCGGTTCACCTTCGGCGGGTACGTGCTGCTGCGCCCGGAGCTGCTCGACGGGTACGCGTCCGCGCTGATCAACGCGGCCCGCGCGCAGCCGGACGGGCTCGGCTACCTGGCCGAGGAGGAGGCGCTGGCCGGCCGGTTCCCGATACCGGAGGAGACCCGGCTGGCCGAGCCGGGCGAGGAACGGCTGCTGCTGATCGCCATGGTGGAGGAGCTGCTGCAGCACGACCTGGCGCTGCGCGAGCCGAACGACGGCGGCGTGGACCTGGTGTTCCCGTCACAGCTGACCCGGGACCGGCCGGACGCGCCCTACCTGGGCCCGGCGGACGTGGAGTTCCGTTTCGAGGGCGCGCTGCAGAACGTGTACGCCACGCTCGCGGTCCGGCTCTCGCACGCGGCCACGTTCGTCACGCACGAGCTGTGGCGCAACGCGGCCGTCTACGTGACCCGGGCGGAGGGCCGGTGCGGGTTCCGGCTGACCGAGCCGGACGAGGGCGTGGGCCGGCTGGAGCTGTGCTACGCGCCCGGCACGGCCGAGGAGACCCGGCAGATCTTCGAGGACTACGTGGCCGACCACCTGGCCAAGCGCGCGCTGCCGGACACCGTGGTCCGCCGCCGCGTGTTCACCTGCCCGCGCCCGGAGTGCGGCTACCAGCTGGACGAGGAGCTGGCCCGCCGCCGGCTGGCCCGCGGCGACGCCGCGATGGAGTGCCCGGCCTGCCTGTCCGGTGAGATCTCGCTGCGCGAGCGGGACCGGGCGGTGCCGGCGGTGGCGGACGAGGTGTCCGCGATGAACGCGAGCGCGGACCTGCGGCGCCGCCGGGAGACCGCGACCGCGACGGTCCGTGGCAAGCGCGCGGTCGGCGACTTCGACGTGTACCTGGCGTACCAGGCGGCCGACCGCGGCACCGTGGAGCGCCTGCGCCAGCAGCTGCTGGACGAGGGCCTGCTGCCGTGGATGCACGGCGAGGAGACCGGCGCCGGCCCGGACGAGCGCGCCCGGATCGGCGTGGTGGTCATGGTACTCGGCGCGCACGGCGGCCCCTGGGACGACGAGTCCCAGCTGGCGACCGTGAACGAGTTCATCGCGCGCGGGGTCCGCTTCGTCCCGGTGGTGCTGCCGGCCAAGGCGGAGGAGCCGCAGCTGCCGCCGTTCCTGCGCGACGTGCCGATGGTCGACTTCCGGGTCGCCGAGCCGGACCCGGTGCGCCGCCTGATCTGGCGGATCACACGCGAGCACCGGCGCGGCGACTGACCGCCGCTCAACGGCCCCGCAGCTGCTCCTGGAGCCAGCGGAAACTGGTCTTCGGCGTACGGGTGCCGGTCGGGTAGTCGATGTGGACCAGGCCGAAGCGGGGGCCGTAGCCGCGCGCCCACTCGAAGTTGTCGATCAGCGACCAGTAGAAGTAACCGCGCACGTCCACGCCCGCGTCCATCGCCTCGCGCACCGCGGCCAGGTGGCCCGCGACGAAGTCGATCCGCTCCGGGTCCGGCACCGGCCCGGGGGCCAGCTCGGCCCGGCCGTTCTCGGTCACGTAGACCGGCGGCAGCGCGGGGAAGCGGCCGGCCAGGCCGGTGAGCGTGGCGCGCAGGCCCTCCGGCTCGATCGGCCAGCCGAGGTCGGTGACCGGCACACCCTCCGGCTTGAACGTGCGGACCCCGATGTCGTAGGCGGAGCGCTTCGCCGGGTCCGGTTCCGCGAACGGCGCGTCGGCCACGTGAATGCGGTAGTAGTAGTTGACGCCGAGGAAGTCCAGCGGTGCGGAGATGATCTTCAGGTCGCCGTCCCGCCGGAAGCCGAAGTCGGTCACGCCGGCGTAGAGGTCGGTCAGGCCCGCCGGGTACTCACCGGCCAGCACCGGGTCGGTGAACTGGCGGTTGACCAGCAGGTCCTGCCGGTCGGCCGCGGCCCGGTCGGCCTCGCTGTCACTGGCCGGGACCGCGGGCGACAGGTTGAGCGTGATGCCGACGCGCGCGTCCGGGCGGCGCTCGCGGAGCACCCGGGTGGCGAGGCCGTGGCCGAGCAGCAGGTGGTGCACGGCCGCGAGCGCGCCGTGGCCCTCGCGCGTGCCGGGCGCGTGGCGGCCCTCCGCGTACCCGGTGATGCTGGTGCAGTACGGCTCGTTGAGCGTGATCCAGTCCTGCACCCGGTCGCCGAGCGCGTCCGCGATCACGCCGGTGTACTCCGCGAACCGTTCCGCGGTGTCCCGCGACCGCCAGCCGCCCAGGTCCTCCAGCGCCTGCGGCAGGTCCCAGTGGTAGAGCGTGACGAACGGGCGGATGCCGCGCTCGCCCAGCCGGTCGGCGAGCCGCCGGTAGAAGTCCAGCCCGGCCTGGTTGACCGGCCCGCTGCCGGTGGGCAGGACCCGGGACCAGGAGATCGAGAAACGGTACGCGTCCGCGCCCAGCTCGCCGAGCAGGTCCACGTCCTCGGCCCAGCGGTGGTAGTGGTCGCACGCCACGTCGCCGTTGCTGCCGTCCGCGATGGCGCCGGGCACGCGGGTGAACGTGTCCCAGATCGACGGCCCGCGCCCGTCCTCCGCGGCACCGCCCTCGATCTGGTAAGCGGCCGTCGCGGTGCCCCAGACGAAGCCGGCCGGCACGTCCGGCAGCCTCGGCTTTTCACGCTCATCTATCTCGATCAGACTCATGGCACGATGGTACGCTGCCTGAAACCGGTTACATAGCCCCGTGTGGTGAGGTGGCGTCATGGCGACGATCCGCGAACTGGCCCGGCACTGCGGCGTCTCGGTGGCCACGGTGTCCCGCGTGTTCAACACGCCGGAGGTGGTCAGCCGCGAGACCCGGCAGCGCGTCGAGGCCGCGGCCGCGGAGATCGGCTACCTGCCGAACGAGTCCGCGCGCACGCTCGCCACCAAGAAGTCGAACATGATCGGCCTGGTCTGGGACACCGACCACCGGCGCAGCGGCTGGCGACACCCGTTCCTCCAGGAGATCCTGGTCGCGCTGAAGACCGCGCTCTCCGCACAGGGGCTGCACCTGCTGCTGCTCGCCACCGGCGCGGACGAGCCGGACCGGCACCTGCGGGCGGTACGGCGGCACAACCTGGACGGCGTGGTCCTGATCGACAACGGCAGCCGGGACCCGGCCGTGCTCGGGCTGGCCGAGGCCGGCATCCCGTGCGTGGCGCTGGACCTGCCGCTGACCGGGCCGTGCTGCACGTACGTCACGTCCGACAACGCCGGCGGCGCCGGTCAAGCCGCCGACCACCTGGTGACACGCGGCCACCGCCGGATAGCCACCATCACCGGGCCGGCCCGCACCGGGCCGGGCGCCGAACGGCTGGCCGGTTTCCGCGCCGCGCTGGCCGCGCACGACGTCGCGCTGCCGCCGGAGTACGTGGTGGAGGGCGACTTCTACCTGGACAGCGGCCGGGCCGCCATGCACCGGCTGCTGTCGCTCGGCACGCCGCCGACCGCGGTCTTCGCGGCCGGTGACGAGATGGCGATCGGCGCGCTCCAGGCCGCCACCGCGGCCGGCCGGCGCACCCCGGACGACATCGCGATCGTCGGCTTCGACGACATCGAGCTGGCCGCGCTCATCCCGCCCGGCCTCACCACGGTCGCCCAGGACCGCACCGGCTTCGGCACCGCCGCCGCCGAGGCGCTGATCGCCATGATCCGGGCCGCCCCGGAAGTCCCCGCGCCGCCACCGATCGTCCTGCCCACCACGCTGACCGCCCGCGGCACCGCCTGAGCGCAGGCCGCTGTCACCGCGGCCGGCCCCGGCCGCCACGGATCGGTCTGCCGGACCACCGCGAGACCGGCAGGGAGGAGCGCCGGCGACGACCGGTGCCCGCGGGAGCAGGCGGGCAGCACCGCGCCGGAAGCGGGAAGAAAGGTTTCTGGATCCTCCCCTGGGGAGGAAGTCAGGGCCGCGGTACAGGTAATCATCAGGTTCGGCGGGCACGATGGTGCGCATGATGATCCGGCCGATCTCCCCGGCGAAGCTGGTGGAGGAGCTCGCTGACCGCCTCGCGGCGGACGCGCCCGGCAGCCGCCTGCGCGTCGCCGTGGACGGTGCGGCACCGGCCGGGCCGGACGCGCTGGCGGCGGCGCTGGTCGATCCGCTGCGGGTGCGGGGCCGGGCGGCGGTGCACGTGCCCGCGAGCGGGTTCCTGCGGCCGGCGTCGCTGCGGTTCGAGTTCGGCCGGCACAATCCGGACGCGTTCTACGAGAGCTGGCTGGACGAGACCGGGCTGATGCGCGAGGTGCTGGACCCGGCCGAGCCCGGCCGGATCCTGCCGTCGCTGTGGGACCCGGTCACCGACCGGGCCACCCGCGCGCCCTACCGGCAGCTCCCGGCGGACGGGATCGTGCTGGTCAGCGGCCAGTTCCTGCTCGGCGGGCTGCTCGCGTTCGACGTGGCCGTGCATCTGACCCAGTCCGCCGCGGCACTCGCGCGGCGGACCCCCGAGAGTGAGCTGTGGACGGTGCCGGCGTTCGCTCGTTATGACGACGAGGTCGCACCCGCCACGTTCGCCGACGTCGTTGTCCGGATGGACGATCCCCGGCACCCCGCCCTGGTCGAAAATGCGTGATCTTTCCCGGGGAGATCCGGTTTGGAGGACGATTACGCGGGGTACCTGGCCGACCTCACAACAGCGACGGCATGCGGGCTCCTCGTGCGGGGGACGAAGGCCGAGGCGACACACCGACCCACAGAGAAAGCAAGAGGGGGGACCATGCTCGTCAACAGCGTCATGACCGGTGGCACCAAGACCGCGCGGCCGGAGCACGAGACCGACCAGATCCGGCAGAGCCTCCAGGACCGCTTCAACGAGCTCGCCGCGGAGTACGAGACCGCGCTGGCCGACAGCCAGGCGCTGCGTCTCGCGGAGATGGACGACGCGGCCGGCGACGACAGCGCGGACAGCGGCACCAAGGTCGCCGAGCGGGAGGCCGCGGCGCTGCTGCTGCAGACCGTGCTGGACCGCCGTGACCAGTTCGCCCGCGCGCTGGAGTCGCTGGACGCCGGCACGTACGGCTACTGCGAGTCGTGCACCAAGCCGATCGCGGTGGAGCGACTGGCCATCTTCCCGTCCGCCACCACCTGCGTCGCCTGCAAGAGCAACCGCGAGCGCCGCTCGTTCTGACGGTCGTGCAGTGCGAAGGCCCCGGGCGTTCGCCCGGGGCCTTAAAACTGTCCGCGGCCGGTCAGGCCGGCACGCGCGGTGCGCTGCACGCGGCGACGATCTCGCCCAGCACCCGCTCCGCGTCGTCGTGCGGCACCTGGCAGGTCCCGGCCGCGAGGTGGCCACCGCCGCCGTAGCGCAGGCAGATCTCGCCCACGTCCACCGGCGAGCTGCGGTCCACGATCGACTTGCCGACCGCGAACACGGTGTTCAGCTTCTGCCGCCCCCAGATCACGTGCACGGAGACGCGGGCCTCCGGGAAGAGCGCGTAGACCATGAACCGGTTGCCCGCGTGGATGATCTCCTCGTCCCGCAGGTCCACCACGACCACGTCGTTGCGCAGCGTGGTGACCCGCTTCAGCTGCGCCACGAACAGCTCCGACTGGTCCCGGTAGAGCCGCACCCGCTCGGCCACGTCCGGCAGCGCCAGGATCTGCTCCACGTCCTGGTGGTGCAGGCACGCGTCGATCAGCTGCATCATCAGCTGGTAGTTCGAGATCCGGAAGTTCTGGAACCGGCCGAGCCCGGTGCGGCTGTCCATCAGGTAGTTCAGCAGCGTCCAGCCGGACGGCCGGAGGATCTCCTCCACGCTGTACGCGGCCGAGTCCGCCTTGTCGACCGCGTCCATCAGGTCGAAGGACAGATCCGGGAAGCGCGCCACCCCGCCGTAGTAGTCGTAGACCACGCGCGCGGCCGACGGCGCGCTCGCGTCGATGACGTGGTTGTCCGGCTTGCCCTCGACCCGCAGCGTCTCCGAGTGGTGGTGGTCGAAGACCAGGTGCGCCTGCGGTGCGTACGGCAGGTTGGTCAGGATGTCCGTCGGCCGGATGTCCACGACGCCGTCCTGCACGTCCTTGGGGTGCACGAAGAGCACATCGTCGATCATGTCCAGCCGGCGCAGCAACACCGCGCAGACCAGGCCGTCGAAGTCGCTCCGGGTCACCAGCCGATGCTTCACGTGGTCCCCTCCGGGCCGTTCGCGGTATCCACCGCACGTCCCATCGGCCCGCTCAGGCGCGGGCTGAGCCTTTCGGCGCCTTTCTGCTGGCTCGCGCCGCGGCCCGGGCCGCCGTCATCGCGTCGCCGACCGCGGCGCCGCCCTGGTCGTTGTTCAGGAACAGATAGGCGTCCCCGTCCCCGAATGTCTCGGTCAGCCGCCGCACCCAGGACGTCAGCGCGTCCCGCCCGTAGTGCGGCCACGGCGCCGCCCGTCCCTCGTGCAGGCGCAGATAGCCGAAGTCCGCGGTCCGCCAGCGCGGCGTCAGCGGCCGGCTGCGACGGTCCGCCCAGCACAGCGCCGCACCGTGCCGCTCCAGCAGCCGCCGCGTCTCCGGCGTCCACCAGCTCGGGTGCCGCGGTTCCACCGCCACCCGCACGCCGCGCGGGAACTGCCGCAGCGTCTCGTCCAGCGCGTCGTGCTCGGCCCGCAGCGTCGGCGGCAGTTGCAGCAGCACCGGGCCGAGCTTCTCGCCGAGCGCCTCCGCCCGCCCCATGAACCGCGCCACCGGCTCGGCCGGCTCGCGCAGCCGCTTCACGTGCGTCAGGTACCGGCTCATCTTCACCGCCACCCGGAAATCCCGCGGCGTGCGAGCCCGCCAGTCCGCGAACGTCTCCCGCTCCGGCAGCCGGTAGAACGCGCCGTTCGCCTCGACCGCGCCGAACCGCTCCGCGTAGTGCTCCAGCCACAGCCGCTGCGGCAGCCGCATCGGATAGAACCGGCCCCGCCAGTCCTTGTACTGCCACCCGGACGTCCCGACGACGATCACCTTCGGTGATTACCCACGAAGAGCATGATTTTCCCACTTCCGGCGTGGCCCGATCCGCATGCTCCCGCGGGCACCGGTGCCGCCGTGGTCCGGAGAACCGGCAACCGGGCACACCGTGCCCGAGACGTCACCGTGCGGCGGTCCGGGCTCAGCCGGCCGCATCCGGTGCCGTCCGGCGTTAGGCTGCGGGATCAAGACATCGACAGGCGTCGCGGTGGGAGCGGCGCCGGAACAGGGAGGTTCCGATGTCCGGTCTGCACCTCATCGGCGGGCGCTCCGCCATGACCTGCCGGTACCGCTGCGGCAACGCCTGCGCGCACGCGGCGCCGAACGAGTCGGCCAACCCGTACTTCGGTGACCTACTGGCCAGCCGCCGCACGCTGTTCCGGGCCGGCGCGGCGGGCGCGCTGGTCCTCGGCACCGGCCTCCCGGCCACGGCGGCACCGCCGTCGTCCACCGGCGCGCTGACCTTCACGCCGGTGCCGCCGAACGTGCTGGACCGGGTCGTGGTGCCGGACGGGTACGAGTCGGCGGTGGTGATCCGCTGGGGCGACCCGATCCTGCCCGGCGTACCCGCGCTGGACGTGCACCGGCAGACGCCGCAACGGCAGGAGCGGCAGTTCGGCTTCAACAACGACTTCCTCGGTGTGCTGCCGCTCGGCCGGGACCGGGCGCTGCTGGTGGCCAACCATGAGTACACCAACGAGGAGCTGATGTTCCCGGGCTTCACCTCGCTGGACGCGATGACGGTCACCCAGGTCGAGGTGGCGATGGCGGCGCACGGCATGTCGGTGGTGGAGATCGAGCGGGCCGGCCGGAGCGGGCGGTGGCGGCCGGTGCGCGGGCGCCGACCGTACAACCGGCGGTTCACCATGCTCTCCTCGCCGTTCCGGTTCGACGGGCCGGCCGCCGGCAGCGCCTGGCTCCGCACGGCCGCGGACCCGGCCGGCCGGACCGCGATCGGCACGCTGAACAATTGCGCCGGCGGTGTCACGCCGTGGGGCACGGTGCTGTCCGGTGAGGAGAACGTCAACCAGTACTTCGTCGGCGGTGATCAGGCACCGGAAGCACTCAAGCCCCGGCTGGCCCGGTACGGCGTCGCCGTGAGCACCCGGTTCCCCGCGGACTCGCGCCGGTGGGAGCGGGCGCAGGAACGCTTCGACCTGGCCCGGCACCCGAACGAGGCGCACCGGTTCGGCTGGATCGTGGAGGTCGACCCGTACGAGCCGGGCAGCGTGCCGCGCAAGCACACCGCGATGGGCCGGCTCAAGCACGAGGGTGCGAACGTGATCGTCTCCCGGCGCGGCAACGTGGCCGCGTACATGGGCGACGACGAGCGCTTCGAGTACCTCTACAAGTTCGTCTCCGCGGGCCGCTACCGGCCGGGCGACCGGCGGCACAACCTCTCGCTGCTCTCCACCGGCACGCTCTACGTCGCACGGCTCACCGGCGACAGCCCGGCGTCCGAGATCGACGGGACCGGGACGCTGCCGTCCGACCGCGCGTTCGACGGCACCGGCCGGTGGGTCCCGCTGGCCTCCGGTGACCGCTCGTGCGTACCCGGGATGACGGTCGAGGAGGTGCTCACGTTCACCCGGGAGGCCGGCGACGCGGCCGGTGCGACGAAGATGGACCGCCCGGAGGACGTGCAGCCGAGCCCGCGGACCGGCAAGATCTACGCGGCGCTGACCAACAACGTCGAGCGGGGCGTCGCCGGGCGCCCGGGCGTGGACGAGGCCAATCCGCGCCGGGAGAACCGGCACGGCCAGGTGCTGGAGATCGTCGAGGACCACGGCGACCACACCGGTGAGACGTTCACCTGGTCGCTGCCGATCGTCTGCGGCGACCCGGACGACCCGAACACCTACTTCGCCGGGTACGCCAAGTCCGCGGTATCCCCGATCTCCTGCCCGGACAACGTGGCGTTCGACGCCGCCGGAAACCTCTGGCTGGCCACCGACGGCAACGCACTGGGCAGCAACGACGGCCTGTTCGCCACGCCGGTCGAGGGTCCGGAGCGCGGCCACCTGCGGCAGTTCCTGACCGTGCCGCCGGGCGCGGAGACCTGCGGCCCGTTCCTGACCGGCGACGGCCGCTCGGTCTTCGTCGCGGTGCAGCACCCCGGCGAGATCGACGGTGCCACGCTCGACTCCCCCGCCTCCCGCTGGCCGGACGGCGACTTCGCCAAGCCCGCGGTCACGGTCGCCTGGCGCCCGGACGGCGGCCGGGTGGGCAGCTGACCGGCCCGGCCCGCTCGGCGCCGGCGCGCGGCCGAGCCGCCGGCGGAGCCGGACCCGCTGTGCTTCGTGCACCGGATGCTGACGCCCCACCCGGCTGCCGCGATGACGCTGCTGGAGTCGGTTCGCGAGCGGATGCACCTACCCGGCGAGCCGGGCGCGGCGGCCGGGGCCGGCCGGTTGTCACAGCGCGCCGGCGCCGGTGGCGATCAGGGCGATGCCGACGGTCAGCAGGCTGAGCGTGAGGACGGCGGCGCCGGTCCAGAGCAGCGCGATCAGCGGGCCGGGGCGCTGCGGGTCGGGGCCGAGGACGCTGAGGAAGAAGCCGGCCGGGATGAGGATCGCGGCGGCGAGCACACCGATGTAGGCGTACGACCACGGGCCGGTCACGTCGCCGGTGGCCAGCAGCAGCGCGCAGACCAGCCCGAGCGTGACCAGCACACCGGCATGGGCGTGACCGGCCCGGAAGAACGACCTCTGCAGGTCGTTGGCGGGCTGGCCGCCGGTGACGACGCGCAGCACGAACGTACCGCCGAAGGCGATCGTGACCACGGTGAGGACGGTGGCGCCGGTGACGATCAACGAGATCGGAGACATGACGGAGGGACCCTTTCGGATAGCCGGACTATCCAATTATGGATAGTTCAGCTATCCGGGACAACCCCCACAGCTCAGCCGTCGGTACGGATCGTCACCCGGGCGTCGTCGGCGAGCCGGTAGCCGACGCCGTAGACCGTGGTGATCAGCGGGACCTCGGTGCCGAGCTTCATCCGGAGACGGCGGACGTGCACGTCGACCGTGCGCACGCCGGCGTGCTCGTAGCCCCAGACCGCGGAGAGCAGCTGGACCCGGCTGAAGACGCGGCGCGGGTTGTCCGCGAAGAAGTGCAGCAAATCGAACTCCAGGCGGGTGAGCGCGAGCGGCTCACGCCCGACGAAGACGGTCCGGGAGCCGGCGTAGACGGTCAGCTCCGCCGGGTCCGCGACCAGCCGCAGCTCCGGCTCGGCCACCGGGCCGCCGAGGTCGGCGATCGCCGCGGTGCCACCGGGCGCGTCCAGCACCGACACCTGCCCCTCGCCCAGCGCGGCCAGCTCCCGGATCACCTCCAGCAGGCGCGTGTTGTCACCGGCGCCCAGCGGGATGGAGAGCGTGACGGTCACGGCCGGGCGGCGGGCGCCGGGGGTGGTGGCGCGGCCGGGACCGGCGGCGGACCGCTGGTGACGGGGGGCGAGGGCGATGACCGACATGTCTCCTCCTACGGGAAACGACTGCGACGAACGTCAGGCGTGCTGATAGCTGGGTTGCAACCGGGGCGCGTTGGCCGGCGGGAACGTGGGCAGTCCCGCGTTGCGCCAGGCGCGGAAGCCGCCGGTGAGGTCGGTGGCCAGGTGCAGGCCGAGCTCCTGGAGCGCGGCCGCGGCCAGCGAGGACGTGTAGCCCTCCTGGCAGAAGACGATCACCGGCAGGTCGTACCGGTCGGCGAACGGCAGGCGGGCGTCGGAGCGCGGGTCGAGCCGCCACTCCAGCACGTTCCGCTCGATGATCAGTGCGCCGGGGATCTCGCCGGTGGCCGCGCGCTGGGCGGCCGGGCGAATGTCGACCAGCATCGCGCCGGCGTGGACGGCCAGGTGTGCGTCCTCCGGCTCCAGCCGGCGCAGGCGGCGGCGCGCGTTCTCCAGCACGTCGGCGATGCCGGTCGAGCCGGCCGGCGCGGTGTGGTGGGCCGGACACGACCCGAGGACCGAGCTGTTCCACGGCGTGATCACCAGGCCACCCCCGCGCGGTCGATCTCGAGGACGCGCAGCGCGCCGTCCTGCAACCGGTACCGCGTCATCCGGGTGAGCGCGGGTCCGTAGACGTGCAGGCTGACCGCGGGCTCGGCCGAGGTGTTCACGATCCGGTGCACGTGCTGCGACCCGAACGGACGCGCGTCACCGGCGGTGAACGAGGTGGACCGCAGCGCGGCACCGTCCGCACCGGCGTGCACGGTCTCCTCGGTGAGCGCGCCGGAGACCAGGACGAACGCGCCGGCGGAGCCACCGTGGTCGTGCAGGTCGGTGGACTGACCGGGCAGCCAGGTCAGCAGCCAGGCCTCGTGGTCGCCGGCGGCGAACAACCGCGCGTACCACCGGGCGGTGGCGTCGAACCGCGGCGACACACCCCAGGAGGCGGGGTCGGCGGCGGCCCGGCGGGCGATATCGCGCAACCGGCCGACGCGGCCGGGCGCTTCCAGGTCTAGTGCGCTCATCGTTGAGGTCCTCAGCACTCGTCGAACAACCGAAGCACTGCCGAGTGTAGCCGATAAACCCTATAGGTTTGATAGGGATACGCGGAAAAGAAATCCGCGTCACCCGGCACGCCGCTCGGCGGCCTACCGACATGCCGGCGGATCGTCCGTCACTCTGCGCAATCGTCGGCGTGTCGGAGTCAGGGCTAGGATCCCGGTCCATGAATGCTGGCGGCCAGGTCATGATGCCCGCGATGTCGCTCGGCGAGCGCCTGCGCGCGGCGCGTGACCGGTTCTTCGTCGGCCGCGAGCGCGAGCTGGACGCGTTCCGCGCCGTGCTGCGCGACGGCGGGGTGCTCGGCCTGCACGGCCCGGGTGGCATCGGCAAGTCCACGCTGCTGCGCCGCCTCGCGGACGAGGCGCGGGACGCGGGCCGCACCGTATCCGAGGTGGACGGCCGGACGATCGAGCCGTCCCCGGCCGCGTTCACCGCCGAGGTGCGCCGGGCCGGCGGCTCCGTGCTGCTGGTCGACGCGTTCGAGCACTGCCAGGGCCTGGAGGGCTGGCTGCGGGACGTGTTCCTGCCCCGGCTGCCGGCCGGCACCACCGTGGTGGTCGCGGGCCGGGAACCGTGCGTGGCCGAGTCCCGTGAACTCGGCGACCTGAGCCCGGCCGAGGCGGACCGGCTGCTGGAGCTGCGCGGCGTACCCGCGGGGTCCCGGCCGGCCGTGCTGTCCTTCACCGGCGGTCACCCGCTCGCGCTCACCCTCGCCGCCACCCTCCCGGACGGCTCCCTGCCCGGCGACGCCGCACCCACGGTCCCGCCGGCCACGGCGGCGCCCGGCGGCGCACCGGGCACGGAACCGCCCGCCGGCGTTCCGGGCACGGCGCCGACCGGCGGCGCGCGGGGCGGAACGGTGCCCGGTGGACCGCCGGGCGGGGAGCGGTCCGGACGGCCGTGGCGGCCGGCGCCGGAGGTGCTGGCGTCGCTGCTCAGCGCGCTGATCGGTGACGTACCGTCGGCGTCGCACCGCCGCGCGCTGGAGATCTGCGCGCACGCGCCGCACACCACGGAGGCGCTGCTCGCCGACGTGCTCGGCCGGACCGGCGGCGTCGATCCGGGCGCGCTGATGCGCTGGCTGCGCGGCCTGCCGTTCACCGAGGACGGCCGGCCCGGGGTGACGCTGCACGAGATGGTCCGCGAGGCCGTCGACGCCGACCTGCGCTGGCGCGATCCGGCCGAGTACGAGCGCATGCACCACGCGATCGGCGACCACCTGCTCTCCCGGGTACGCGCGGCGGCCACGCCGGCGGACTCGCTCGCCGCCGCCCGCGCACTGGCCCACCTGCAGCGATACGGCCCGGCCGCGGAGTGGCTGACGCTGCTCCCCCGGCACGGCCACGGCTACGAGGACGGCCTGCGGCCCGGTGACCACGACGCGATCACCGCGATGACGCGCGCGGCCCAGGGCGAGGAGGCCGCCGCGACCGTGACGTTCTGGCTGGGCGCGCAGCCGGGCTCGTTCCGCGTCTACCGCCGGTCCACCGACGACTCGGCCGCCGGCTTCCTGCTCTGGCTGCGCCTGCCGGGCGACGCCCCGGACGCGGCCACACTCGCCACCGCGGATCCGCTGGCCGCGGCCGCGCTCGCGCATGCGGAGCGCACCCGGCCGCTCGGTGCGGGCGAGCACGTCGGCATGCTGCGCTTCATGATCGACAGCACCGCGTACGACGAGGTGACGTCCGCGATGCACACGCTCCAGCTGCGCGTCTACGCACTGTGGATCACGTCCGGCCGGCTGGCCTGGACCTACGTGCCCGCGGCCGGCGCACCGAAGTGGGAGCGCCTGCTCGGCCTGGTCGGCCACCACCCGGCCGGCGTCACCACCACGGCCGGCGGCCGGGAGTACACGCTGTTCGCCTGCGACTGGCGGGTGACCCCGCGGGACGTCTGGTTCGCGCTGGCCACGCCGCCGGTGACGCCGGCGCCGCCGGTCGCGCCCGCGCTGTCCCGCCCGGACTTCGACGCGGCCGTCCGTGACGCGCTGCGCGACTTCCACCGCCCGGCCGCGCTGGCCACCAGCCCGCTGCTCGGCACCCGGATGACCGTGGCGGCGTCCCGCTCCGCGGAGTCCGGCGGCGCCGGTGACCTGGTCGACGCGCTCCGCGAGGTGCTGACCGACGCCGTCGACACGCTGCGCGACGATCCGCGCGAGGCGCGTCTGCACCGCGTCGTCGCGACCGCGTTCTTCCACCGGCTGCCCACCCAGGTCGCCGCCGCGGAGCGCCTGGGACTGTCGTTCAGCACCTACCGCCGGCACCTGCAGCGCGGCCTCGACCTGGTCTGCGGCCATCTGTGGCAGCACGAGTCGACCATCCCGTAACCGGTTACACGGCGCCGGGTTCCGGCCTCACCAGGTGCGGCCGGCCAGCAGCACGCGCAGGCGGGCGGCGACCGTGTCCGGTGCGGCCTGCACGGACAGGTGGTCGAGGCCGGGCAGCTCCAGGACCGTGACGCCGCACGCCTCCAGCTCGGCGCGGGTCTCGCGGAGGCGGCGGGCCAGCCGGATGCCGGGACGTGACTCGTGCAGCAGGCAGCCGGGCTCGCCGTCGTTCGCGCCGTACCAGACGATCTTGGGTCCGGGGAGCGCCGTCAGCGCGGGCCGGTCGTCGCGGTCGTGCCAGGCCCGGTACATCAGCGCGGTGGCGAACGCGTTGTCGGCCAGCGCGCGCAGACCGGCGGTCAGGTACGCGAGCCGGGCACCCTCGGCGGAGCCCATCCAGTACTCCTTCGACCCGAGGATCGGGAAGCCACCGGCGAGCAGGCCGGCCGCGCGCGGCGTGAGCGGCGCGAGGAACGCGGCGAGCGCGGCCGTGCCGGAGTAGCCGGCCAGCACGAAGCGTGCGGCGCCGGCCTCGTCCGCGACCCGGTGCAGGTCGGCGACCTCCAGCTCGACCGGGAAGTCCTCGATCGGCTTGCCGCCCCAGAACGCCGGGCCGTCCTCCTGCTCCTCCCAGGTCACCCAGTCCTCGGCGTCGCCCTCGGGCGCGTCGATGCCGGTGACGTGCCGGGGCAGGTAGCGCACCACCCGGAACCGGTCGGCCAGCCGCTCGGCGAGATCCGCGTGCTCCTTGCGCGTCCGGCACGGGAAGATGATCACTGGTCCGGCGCCGCGCGCCTCGAACCAGACCGGGAGTCTGCTCATGGATCCCAATCTAGGCACATCCGGACCACTCCACAGTGTCTTGTGCCGATGGCGTAACGACGAACCGCGCACCGGGTACGCGAGTGCGGGCTAGGCTGCGACCGACGAACGTCCACGCAGCTCAGGAGGCATGTCATGGTGGCTCGGCTCAACCCGTACATCAACTTCCGCGGCCAGGCGAGGGAGGCGCTGGAGTTCTACCGCGGCGCGCTCGGCGGCGAGGTACAGGTGATGACGTTCGGCCAGTACGGGCAGGAGGGGCCGCTCGCCGACCAGGTGATGCACGGGCAGCTGGAGACGCCGTCCGGGATGACGCTGATGGCCGCGGACACGCCGCCGGACGTGGAGATCACGTCCGGCTCGGTGATCACGATCTGTCTCAGCGGCGACGAGGCGGAGTCACTGCGCGCACAGTGGGAGCGGCTGTCGGACGGCGCGACCGTGCACACGCCGCTGGCCACACAGATGTGGGGCGACGAGTACGGGCAGCTCACCGACCGGTTCGGCATCGGCTGGATGGTCAACATCGGCGCGCCCCGGGAGTAGCTACTAGGGTCGGGGCGTGACTACGCACGAGCTCGACGAGGCGACGCTGGAATTCGCCCACCGCATGTTCGACCTGGCCCGCAGCGGGGACACCGAGGAGCTCGCCGCGAACGTGGACGCCGGCGTGCCGGCGAACCTGACCAACGACAAGGGTGACACGCTGCTGATCCTGGCGGCCTACCACAACCACCCGGAGACCGTGGCCGCGCTGCTGGCCCGGGGCGCCGACCACACGCGGGTGAACGATCGTGGGCAGACCGCGCTCGCGGCCGCGGTCTTCCGGCAGAACGCGGAGACGGTGACGATCCTGCTCGGCGCCGGTGCCCGGCCGGAGGACGGCTCGCCGAGCGCGCTCGCCACCGCGGACTTCTTCTCGCTGCCCGCGATGCGCGCACTGCTGGAGAACGCGGAGAGCCGGCCGTGAGGAGACCTCACGGCCGGCTCTCGGGAGAATCTCAGAGGATGGCCATGGCGAGCAGGTAGCCGAGGAGCAGGGCCACGCCACCGGCGGCCGCGGCGTACCAGCCGAGCGGCTTGTCGCCCATGGACGCGCCGACCGCGCCGAGCACGATGGCCGCGAGGCCGAAGATCAGCGGCGAGACGAACAGGGCGAGCGCCGCGCAGACGAAGGCGATGATCGTCAGGATGCGGGCGGTCGAGACGTTGCTGCGGCGACCGGTCTGGTAAGCCATGGGTGCGGCCCTCCTCGAGGGGTGCGAGTGCGTCCGTTGAGGAGGGTGTACCCGGCCCTGGCCGAACTCTAAACTCAGCGCCGCCGGGGCGCGGGCTTCGGCTTGCCCTTGTCCCGGTCGCTGCCGCCCTTGTCCAGGTGCAGTGCGAGCGCGGGGCAGACCAGGATCGCCTTGCGCGCGGCCGACTCCAGCCAGATCGGGACCGGCGCGTCCGGGAACGTCGGGTAGCCGTTGCCGTCCAGTTTGATCAGCTCGGGGAAGACCTCGGCGCAGAGCCCGTGACCGTCGCAGCGCGCCCAGTCCAGCTTGAGCTTGCCGATGCTCGGGCCGCCGGGCAGCTCGTTCGGGATCGGCAGCAGCTTCTTGACCGGCTTGCCGCAGCCCTCGCCGAGCCGGTGACGCTTGATGTCCTCGGCGAACACCTCCAGCGCGGTGAGCGCGAACCGGGACGTGCCGTCCGGGTGGCTGCACGCGCCGCGGCCGCGGACCATGCCGGCCGCGTTCCGCACCGCCTGCTCGGCCGCGGCCGAGCCGGACGCGGTGAGCAGCTGGAACTGGTTGGCCACGTCGGGCAGGCCGAGCCGGCACGGGCCGCACTGTCCGGCCGACTCACCGGCCAGGTAGCGGACGATCCGGCTGGCCTCGCCGAGCGGGCAGGTGTCGTTGCCCAGCGGGATGATCATGCCGGCGCCGAGCGTGCCGCCGATCGCGGCGAAGCTCTCCCGGGAGATCTCCGCCTTCTGCGCGTTCTCCCAGGTGATCCACTTGCCGTGGTAGCCGCCGACCAGGATGCCGGGGCCTTCGGTGGCGCCGCAGATGTCCAGCACCTCGCGCAGCGGCACGCCGGTCGGGCACTCCAGCACCATGTGCTGCGCGGCGGAGCCGCCGACCGTGAGCAGGACCGTGCCCGGCTCCTTCTTCGTGCCGACCGCGGTGTACTCCTGCGGTCCCAGCCGGGCCGCGACCGCGATCTGCGAGTACGTCTCCGCGTTCGACAGCAGCGTCGGCTGGCCGTTGACGCCGCTCTCCGACGAGCGCTGCTTGATTCCCGGCGGGATGTGCGCCTCGCCGTTGATGCCGCGGACCAGCGCGCCGCCCTCACCGGCGATGAACCGGTGGGGGACGGTCACGATCCGGGTCGGGGCCGGCATGCGGCGCTCGGCCAGCGCCTCCTCCAGCGAGCTCTGGCCGACGCCGTCGTCGGCCACGCCGATGACGATCTCCTCGGCCTCCAGCGCCCAGGCGGCGAGCGCAGCCCCGTCCAGGATCAGATGCGGTGCCCGGGTGAGCAGCATCTTGTCCTTCCACGAGGGCGGCTCACCCTCGGTGGCGTTGACCACCACGACCGGTGCGCGGTCCTGCCGGTCCGCGGACTCGACGACGGCCTTCACCTTGCGGTGGAACGGGAAGCCCGCCCCACCGCGGCCGGTGAGCTTGATCTTCTCGGCGAGGTCGATCAGATCGTCGGCGGACAGCGGGCGCAGGTCGCCGTGGACCTCCAGGTGGGCATAGAGGTCCAGACGGCCGAAGTCCTCGAATCCCGCCGTCAACCGGGCCGGGCCGATGCACCCCACCGGAGGCACAACGCCTGTGCTCACCGCTTGTCTCCTTCACGTGCTGTACGGGTCGTGCGGGGAGTGGGCTCCCCGGGACGAGAAAGCGACTCTACTTGGCCTCGCCACGCATGCGCGCCCAGAACTCGTCGTCCGAGACCTCGTCGGCGGCGGCGCGGCCCGGACGCCGGGTCTTGGCCTCCTTCGCCGGGCGGGCCGAGCGGGCGGCCCGGCGGGCGGTCAGATCGACCAGCGTCGGGGTGTCGTCGCCGTTGAAGTCCGGGCGGGCCTGCTCCTCCTCGTACCGGCTGACCGGGTTCGCCGGCGGGCGCCAGTACTCGTCGACCGCGGCCTCCTCCTCCGGCTCCGGGGCCGGCGCGGGGGCGGCCCGGCGGGCCCGGCGCGGCGGGGCGACCTCGGCCACCTCCGGCTCGGCGTCCTCGGTGGCGCGGTGCGAGCGGCGCGGGCGGGCGGCCTCCTCCTCGTCGTCCTCCTCGGCGGCGCGGCGGGCGCGGCGCGGCCGGGTGGCGATCGCGACCTCGTCCTCCTCGTCCTCGTCCACGGCGCGGCGGGCCCGGCGCGGCGCGGTGGCGGCCGCGACCTCGTCCTCCTCGTCCACGGCGGCCCGGCGGCTGCGGCGGGACACGGTCTCGTACTCGCCGGTCACGTACGCATCGTCGTCCTCCTCCGCGGCCCGGCGGGCGCGGCGTGGCGCGGCGGTCTCCTCCGGCTCCTCCACGGCGCGGCGGGTACGGCGCGGCGGCGTGGCCGCGGCCGAGATCTGCGCCTCGCCGAACTCCTCCTCGTCCTCGGTGCGCCGGGACCGGCGCGGCGCGGGCTTGGCCGGGGCCTCCGCGGCCGGCCGGCGGGTGCGGCGCGGCGCGGGGACCTCGTCCTCGTAGTCGTCGTCGAACTCCGGCTCCGGGTCGCGGCCGGCGCGGCGGACCGGCGGCGCGTCCTCGTAGTCGTCCTCCCGGCGCGGGCGGCGCGGAGCCGGCGTCTCCTCCTCCACCAGCTCGGGGACGAGCGGGCGGCGGGCGGGACGACGCGGCGCCTCGTCCTCGTAGTCGTCGACCGGCTCCGGCTCGCGCGGCGCGGGCGCACGGCGGGCCGGCCGGGTTTCGATCAGGTCCTCGTCCAGCGTGGCCGTGGCCGGGGCGCGGCGGGCCGCGGCCTGAACCAGCTCCTCCGCCTCCTCCACCACGTCCCGGGAGATCTTGGACATCAGCTGCGTCTCCTCCAGCGCGTTCGCCGGGAGCGGCGTCTGGCGCTGGCGGCGCTGCTCGGCGCCCTCGTCGGAGAAGCCGCCCCAGGCGGCGCCGCGCGGCGCGCTGAGCGACTCCTCGGCGGACGGCTGGTTACGGACCGCGCCGCGGTACACCGGGCGGTTCGAGGTCGCCCGTGCGCCGTTCGCGGCCTCCAGCGGGCCGGCCTGTGCCTTGCCCGCGGCCTTCGCGGCGGACGGCACGGCCTTCGGCTGCGAGATGCGCTTGTTGTAGACGCCGATCACCCGGACCAGCATCGCGATGACGACGCCGACCACGCACAGGATGTAGGAGACGATGACCCAGGTGGCGGCCGCGCGGCCGGCCAGCAGGCCGTGGCCGAGCGCGGGCGGCCAGGCGAGGTAGCCGACGGAGTGCACGGCACGCCACATCCACGGCTTGCCCTTGCCGGCGAACTTCACCCGGGCGACGCCGCTCCAGAACGTGCCGACCAGGCACCACGCGGCGATCGTGCCCATGCCGACGTACAGCGTGTTCGGGTTCAGGAACGGGATGACCAGGTCGATGACGGAAGCGTGCGCCTCGAGGATCTTCACCATGACGTGCAGCAGCAGGAACGACACCGCGATGGTGCCGGTGGTGCGGTGCACGCCCTGGACGAGCACGCGGTGCTTGGGCGTGAGGATCAGCCGGTCGGTGGCGGCCAGGCCGACCATGACCGTGATCGACAGGGACACCAGCACGACCACACCGGCGTAGAAGTCCAGGTACGCGAAGAGGTACGCGGCCGGGACGACGCCCGCGTTGGTCAGCGCGCCGATGGCCCACAGCGAGGCGACGACGCCGAGGCCGACGATCAGCCAGGACATCCCGGCCGACATGCCCTTCTTCTTCTCGCCGTCGGCCGGGGCCACGGCGGGGCCGGTCTCGCGGGTGGACCGTTGAACCTGCTTGCGTTTAGCCATCGCTCCTCGATCTTCTGCATTCGCGCCACCACCGCTGCGCGCCGGCCGGATCCCTGACGGCCGGCGCGTTCCTCGTACGGCCTCAGCTATGAAGTCGTTTCGCGCAACCCACGGTCATCCCTGCTGTCCCCATCGCCCGGTGAAGTCCAGAAATCTGCGTGAACCCGCTCGCGTGCGGGGCTCATCCGCACGCCTGCTGTGTTCGCCACGGTGTACGCACCGGTAGCCATGGAGGGATTAACGGATTCCGAGAATTTTCATGAGGCGGCAACCACATCACGCTGGGCTGACGCCTGCGATGCGGTGGGTAGTGAATGAGACAGCATGAAGCCCGCCCTACCGGTTCAATCCGGACAAGGCGGGCTTCACCCGTGCGAGGTATGTCGTTTATTTCCGGCCGGTGACGAGGCGACGGCCGACCGCAGCGATGAGCCGGTCGAGCTCGGAGCCGAACGGGTTGTCGTGCACCAGGTACGTCCAGGTGGCGGACGGGCGCACCAGGTTGGCCTGAGCCGGTTCCCAGGTGTCGGTGACCTCGTCGATCTCGGCGAAGGTGTCGACCGTCCGGTCCTCGATCTCCGGCATGATCTTGCCGAACGCCGGCACCGCGGCCCGGTGGAACTCGTCCAGCGGGTCGAGCTTGCCGAGCGCGCGCAGGTGCACGCCCTCGCGCACCTCGGACAGGTAGGACAGGTGCTCGGCCCAGAGCCGGTCGAGGTGGTAGAGCGCGATCGACCGGGAGACCTTGCTCAGCACCTCGTCGTCGATCTCCGCGGTCTCCTCCGGGAACTTCGACCGCAGCATGTCCGCCGCGACATCCGTGGTGAGCAGGCGCTCGCGACGCTCGGAGAGCGCCACCCGCTGCTGCTCGATGACCACGTTGTACCGCCAGGTGTTGCGGTGGATCTCGTGGCCGACGCCCTCGGCGACGCGCTGCGCGTGGCCGACCGCGTAGTCCACCCGCTCGTCGGTGACCACGCCGTCCATGTCCATGTGCGGCGACGGCGGGATCATGTCGCCCGCGTTCCGCACGATCAGGTCGTCCTCCAGGCTGCCGTAGAAGACGGACGTGCCCGGGTCGCCCTGCCGGCCCGCGCGGCCGCGCAGCTGGTCGTCGATGCGGCCGCTGTCGAACCGGCCGGTGCCGATCATGTAGAGCCCGCCCAGCTCGGCGACCTCGTCGTGGTCGGCCTCGTCGCTGCCGCCGAGCCGGATGTCGACGCCGCGGCCGGCCATCTGGGTGGAGACCGTGACCGCACCGCGCTTGCCGGCCTCCGCGATGATCGCCGCCTCCTCGGCGTCGTTCTTCGCGTTCAGCACGACGCAGGAGATGCCCTTCGCCTCGAGCGCGGCCGCGAGCGTCTCCGACTCCTTCACGTCGCGCGTGCCGATCAGGACCGGGCGGCCCTCCTCGTGCGCCTTGCCGATCTCGACGACGAGCGCGTCCTCCTTCTCCTGCCGCGTCGCGAAGATGCGGTCGGGAAGGTCCTCGCGGATGTTCGGCTTGTGCGGCGGGATGACCGCGACCTCGAGCTTGAAGAACTCGCGGAGCTGGTCGCCGACCAGCACCGCGGTGGCGGTCATGCCACAGACCGTCCGGTAGAGCGCGATGAACGACTGCACCGTGATGGTCTGCAGCACCTCGCCCTCGCTGGTCGCGGAGAGCCCTTCCTTCGCCTCGACCGCGGCCTGCAGCCCGTCCGGCCAGCGGCGGCGCTGGGCGACCCGGCCGCGCGACTCGTCGACCAGCTCGACGGCGCCGTTGCGGACGATGTAGTCGATGTCGCGGTGCAGCAGCGCGTGGGCGTGCAGCGCCACGTTGAGCGCGGATAGCTGGTCGAAGTTCTCGTCGGCGTAGAGGTCGATGCCGTCGAGCTTCTTCTCGATCTTCTCGGTGCCCTCGGTGGTGAACGCGACGCTGCGGCCGTCCTCCGCGATCTCGTAGTCGCGGTTCCGCTTCAGGCCCTTGACCAGCGCGGCGGCGGCGTGCACCGGGTCCTGCTCGCCGGGCACGGTGCCGGCCAGCACCATCGGCACACGTGCCTCGTCGATCAGGATCGAGTCGGCCTCGTCGACGATCGCGGTGGACAGCTCGCGCTGCACCCGGTCGGCGATGTCGACGACCAGCTGGTCGCGCAGGTAGTCGAAGCCGGCCTCGGAGACGGAGACGTAGGTGACGTCGCAGCCGTAGGCCGCGCGGCGCTCCTCGGGCGTGGACGCCTCGGTGACCGAGTCGACCGTGAGGCCGAGCAGCGTCAGGACCGGACGCATCCAGTCCGCGTCGCGGGCCGCGAGGTAGTCGTTGACGGTGAGCACGTGCACCGGGCCGCGGCCCTGGCGGACGTGGCCGTAGGCGGCGATCGCGGCGGTGAGCGTCTTGCCCTCACCGGTGGCCATCTCGGCGACCTTGCCGGAGAGCAGCGCCATCACGCCGAGGATCTGCTCGTCGTACGGCCGCTGATCGAGACCGCGCCGGGCGGCCTCTCGACCGATCGCGCAGATCTCGACGATCTCGCTCGCCTCGCCGGCCCGCTCGGTCAGCGCGGCGTCGTCGAGCTCCTTGAGCTCCTCCTCCAGCGCCTCGACCGCCGGCAGCCGCTTCTGCAGCGGCGCGAGATCGACGGTCGTCCCTGGGCGCTGCAGGAACTTCTGGAAGCGGCTCTTCAACCGTGACGACACACCCATGGTGCGAAACGCTACTTCATCATGCCGCTGAGTGGTGAGGGGCATCTGTCGAATCCCCGGCTTCCGCCCCGGCCACCCACCCCTCACCGGAGAGGCTCCGCCTCCGAGACCAGTAGTTGATGCGCGGCCAGCTCCCGGTAGAGCGGGCTGGACTCGACCAGCTCCTCGTGCCGCCCGGTCGCCACTACCCGGCCGGACTCCATCACCACGATCTGGTCGGACTCGACCACGGTGGAGAGCCGGTGCGCGACCACCAGCAGCGTGCGGGACTCGGCCGCGGCGTCGATCGCGCGGCGCAGCGCGGCCTCGTTGCGCGCGTCCAGGTTGCTGGTCGGCTCGTCCATCAGCAGGATCGGCGCGTCGGTGAGCAGCGCGCGGGCGATCGCGAGCCGCTGCCGCTCGCCGCCGGAGAGCAGCACGCCGCCCTCGCCGACCTGCGCGTCCAGCCCCTGTTCGGTGCGGGTGACGATGCCGGTCAGGTTGACCGACTCCAGCACCTCCAGCAGCCGGGTGTCGTCCGTTCCCGGCGCGGCGAGCAGCAGATTCTCCCGGATCGTGCCGGCCAGCACCGGCGCCTCCTGCTCCACGTAGCCGAGCCGGGACCGCAGCGCGTCACGGCTCTGCGCGCGCACGTCCCGCCCGTCCACCCGGATCGTGCCGGCCGTGGTCTCGTAGAACCGCTCGACCAGCGCGAGCAGCGTGGACTTACCCGCGCCGGACGGGCCGACCAGCGCGGTCCGGGTACCGTACGGCACGGTGAAACTGACGTCGCTCAGCACCGGCCCGTCCGCCGCCGGATAACCGAAACCGACATTCACGAACTCCACCGCGGTACGACCCGCGCCCGGCTCCGTGGAGTCCGCGCCGTTCTCCTCCGCCGGGATGCGCAGCACCTCCTCGATCCGCTCCAGCGCGCCGAGGCCGGTCTGCAGTTGCGTATACGCCCCGATCGCCTGGCCGAGCGGCATGACCAGGAAGAACAGGAAGAGAATGAACGCCACCAGGTCGCCGACCGTGATGTCGCCGGCCGCGACCCGCGCGCCGCCCACGCCCAGCACGGCCAGGAACGCGCCCTGGGTGGCCGTGGTCGCCACCGGGGAGATCAGCGCCTGCAGCCGGGCCACCCGCAGGCCCGCCGCGTACGCCCCCTCGGCGCTCGCCACCACCAGGCCGGCCTCGCGGCCCTCGGCGCGCGCGGCGCGGATCGTGCGCGCCGCGGAGATCGCCCGCTCCACCGTGGAGGTCATCTCGCCGATCCGGGCCTGGGTGGCGCGGGACAGCGCGCGCACCCGCCGGGACGCGGTGATCGCGATCCCCATGCCGAGCGTGAGCGCGACCAGCGTGACGCCGAGCAGCAGCGGATCGAGCAGCGCCATCGCGACGATCGCGCCGATCACCATCACCACACCGGCCGCGATGTCGAACAGCCCGGACGTGACCACCGCGCGCAACAGCGTGGTGTCCGCGCCGACGCGGGAGAGCAGATCGCCGGTACGCCGTGCGTCGTACTCCGCGATCGGCAGGCGCAGCAGGTGGTGGGCGAGCCGGCGCCGGGTGCCGAGCACCACGCCCTCGGCGGTGCGCTGGAGCAGGTAGTCCCGCACCGCGTTGATGCCCGCGGCGGCCAGCACCAGCACGGCCAGCAGCGCGACCAGGCCGCCGACCGCTTCGGACGCGCCGATCGCGTCCAGCAGGTCGCGGGTGAGCAGCGGCTGGACCAGCGAGGCGGCCGCGCCCAGCATCGACAGCAGCGCGACGACCGCCAGTGTGGGCCAGTGCGCGCGCAGGTGGGGCGCGAGCGCGCGCAGCCCGACCGGCGGTGTGGTCTCCCCCGTCATGCGGTCGACGTTAGCCACGGCGGGCCTGGATCCGCCCTCCGCCCTCAGCGAAAACTCAGGCACATGGAGCAACTGAGTAGGTACTTAAAGTTACTTTATGACGGATTGTTTCACGTTCCGTCATCGTGGGTATTGCTGACCTGCTCCGAACGCGTACCGCCGAGCGGGAAGACCGTCGCCAGTGATGACAGCCCAGCCCTCGCACCATACGGTCCGGGCATCGCTGCCACCGGTCGCGGACTCCAGTCGTACCGCCCGGCACCTGGTCGTCGACGCCTGTACCCGATGGAACGTGCCCGCGGTCGCGGACACCGCCTGCGTGATCGCCAGCGAGCTGGTCACGAACGCGGTCCGGCACGCGGGCACGCCGATGCACATGACGCTCGCCATCGCGGACGGGAAACTGCTGCTCGCCGTCCGCGACGGCAGCCCTCGCCCGGCCGTCGCCACCCATCCGGACCCGCACACGCCGGGCGGTCGCGGGCTGTTGCTGGTCGGCGAGATGTCCCAGGCCTGGGGCAGCCTCGCGCTGCCCGACGGCGGCAAGGTCGTCTGGGCCGCCCTGCAGACGGACGCCGGCTAGCCGGTCAGGCGACCGCGCGAACCGAGGACGGGTCCGGCCACATCGGCGGGCCGGCCGGCGGCGCGGGCCCGTCCCCTTCCGCGGCCGGCGCCCCCACCGCCGCTTCCACCGGCTCCTCCGCGCCCTCGGGCCGGCCGCGCGACCCCTTCTCCGGCTGGCCGGACAGCGCATCCTCCGGCAGGCCGGGCAGCACGCCCTCGGGCAGGCCGGGCAGTAACGACTCGGACAGCGACGGCTCGGGCAGGCCGGGGCGTGACGGCCCGGAGGAGCCGGGCAGCGTGACGCCGGACGGCGGCCCGGACGTGCGGCCCAGCGCGGACTCGGCCGCGGCGCGGCGTGCCTCCGCACTGCCGGCCGGGTAGACCGGCAGGCCCGCCGCCTCGAGCACCGGGATCGCGTTGCGCACCGGCGGGCAGGGCAGCGGCTGCTGACAGCGGTCGCACATGGTGTCGTCCGAGGCCCCGTCCTCCGGCCCGTGGGTCGCCACCATCTCCAGCGCCGTCTGCGCGAAGACGCTCTCCGGATTGATGTACGAGTGGCTGCTCATCACTTTTGTGCCCCCAGATGATCCGCGGCCTATGCCCGATATTGTCCCCCGAACCCGGGGTCGGCGCGGCGGAAAGCCGGACCCGCGCGCGGCACACCCGTACCGTATGCGCGTTTTGCGGTTGTTAGAGCTTGTTCTCACGCGCGATTCACTCAATGTCGCCTATCGGCTACCGAAAGTAGAATCGAAGGGTGCCACGCTCACCTGGCGTTCAACCTGTGGCAGCAGAAACGGAGTGACACCCATGCCCGAGGCAGTCTGGGACAAGGAGCTCTTCCCGGAGCCCGTCGTCCGCCGATTCGGTCCCGTGGTGACCGGCCGGTTCCTCAACTACCTCGCCGGCTACACCCGCGAACTCAAGGTCGACCAGCCGATCCTGATGCTCGTCTTCGTGGCCGCGACCACGGCCCAGCTGGTCGGCACCGCACTGCTCACGCTGGTCCGCGGCGCGGCGGGCAAGGGTGCAACGCGGCGAAAGTTCAAGGAGCTGAAGAAGGGACCGGAGTTCCTGGTCACGCCGATGCGCATCCGCGGCGACGACGGGCAGCTCTACGAGATGGAGCTGCACGGGCACGTGGGGCAGAGCGCCATCATCCGGCAGGACCACGTCCAGGTCACCGTACGCCGGCAGAAGGACCCGCAGCTTCAGCCGCGGGTCGAGCGGATCGTCAACATCACCACGCAGCAGGTGATAGAGCCGCACCCGCCGACCATCTGGTCACACCTCGGCCCGGGCATGCTGCTGCAGGCCATCGCCGGTCTGCTCATCATCGCGCTCGCGGTGACCGCCTGGGTGGTTCTCCAGTAGCCCTCTCTGCCGGGCCCAGCGCTCGAAGGCGAGCGTGGCCAGCGGCGGGATCGACGCGAGCAGCGCGACCAGGGCGGTCGTCCAGCGCCACCGGTTCAGCCAGGCGACCGCCAGGGTCAGCACCACGTACGCGGTGAACAGCGCACCGTGGATGGGCCCGAAGATCTTCACCCCGATCTCGTTGCCGACCACGACGTACTTGAAGAACATGCCGATCAGCAGGCCGGTCCAGGAGCCGGCCTCCGCGATCGCCACGATGGTGAACAGGGACAGCGTGGCGCGTCGCATGATTCCTCCGCCGGTTGGAAATGTTAGGTAGCAGATCGTAATAAGAGGTGCCTGAGACGTTTCTGGAAGGCGGCGGCGCTCATGGGCGAGGAGGTCGGACCGCGGGAGTTCACCCGCGAGGACCGAGCGAGGTACCGGCAGAAGATCCGGCGCTGCTTGGACGTCCTGGCCGAGATGCTGGCCGAGCACCGCTTCGACGCGGACCGGCCACTGACCGGGCTGGAGATCGAGTTCAACCTGGTGGACCCGGCGGCGGACCCGGCCATGCGCAACGCGGACGTGCTCGCCGCGATCGCGGACCCGGCGTTCCAGACCGAGCTGGGCCAGTTCAACATCGAGATAAACGTACCGCCGCTTGCGCTCTCCGACGGCGGGCTCACCGGCTTCGAGAAGCACCTGCGGGACAGCCTGAACGAGGCCGACACCAAGGCCCGCGCGGTCGGCGCGCGAATGGCGATGATCGGCATCCTGCCCACGCTGCGGCCGGAGCACCTCACGCTCGACTCGCTCTCGGTGAACCCGCGCTACCAGCTGCTCAACGAGCAGATCTTCGCGGCCCGCGGCGAGGACCTGGACATCCGGATCGACGGCGCGGAGCGGCTGGAGCTGACCGCGGACACGGTCGTGCCGGAGGCCGCCTGCACCAGCACCCAGTTCCACCTGCAGGTCAGTCCGGAGGACTTCGCCCCGTACTGGAACGCGGCACAGAGCATCGCGGGCGTACAGGTCGCGCTCGGCGCCAACTCCCCCTACCTGCTCGGCCGGGAACTGTGGCGGGAGACCCGGATCCCGCTCTTCGAGCAGGCCACGGACACCAGATCGGAAGAGATCAAGGCCCAGGGGGTACGCCCGCGGGTGTGGTTCGGCGAGCGGTGGATCACCTCGGTGTTCGACCTGTTCGAGGAGAACGTCCGGTACTTCCCCGCGCTGCTGCCGGTCTGCGAGGACGACGACCCGGTCGAGACGCTGTCCCGCGGCGAGACGCCGTCGCTGCCCGAGCTGCGCCTGCACAACGGCACCATCTACCGCTGGAACCGCCCGGTGTACGACATCGTGGACGGCGTGCCGCACCTGCGCGTGGAGAACCGGACGCTCCCGGCCGGCCCGACCGTGGTCGACACGCTGGCGAACGGCGCGTTCTACTTCGGGCTGGTCCGCGCGCTGGCCGAGTCGGAGCGCCCGCTCTGGTCCCGGATGTCGTTCGGCGCCGCGGAGGAGAACTTCCACGCCGCGTCCCGGCACGGCATCGGCGCGTCCGTCTACTGGCCGGACGCGGGCACGCTCCCGGTCACCGAGCTGGTGCTGCGCCGGCTGCTGCCGCTGGCGTACCAGGGGCTGGACGCCTGGGGTGTCCGCGCGGACGAGCGTGACCGGCTGCTCGGCGTGATCGAGGCGCGCTGCCTGGCCTCCGCGAACGGCGCCACCTGGCAGGTCGAGACGGTCCGTGACCTGGAGGAGCGCGGCAACCTCTCGCGTACCGGGGCGCTGCACGAGATGCTCGGCCGCTACCTCGACCACATGCACACGAACCGCCCGGTGCACGAGTGGAGTCATCCCTAGGGATGACGGTCACAATCTGAGGTATGACACGTGCTCTACGCAACAATCACTCGTTATCCGGACGACTGCCGCCGATCAATGGGGGATCGTTGAGAGCATGACGACGCACGGTCCGGTCTGGTCAGCGATATGAACGCCCTGGCGATAGCCATCGCGCTCAGCATCGCCTCCGCGAGCGCCTACGCCGCGGGCGCGGTGGTCCAGGAGCGGGTGGCCGCGCACGGCACCGGCATCCTCGCGTCGCTCCGCATCCCGCACTGGTGGCTCTCCGTGGCGCTGAACGGCGCCGGCGCCGGCCTGCACGTCGGCGCGCTCGCGTTCGGGCCGCTCAGCATCGTCCAGCCGCTCGGCCTGCTCACGCTGGTCTTCGCGCTGCCGATGGGCGCGGCCGTGATCGGCCGCCGGGTCGCCGCCGTGCACTGGCGCGGCGCCGCGCTCACCATCGCCGGCCTCGGCCTGCTGGTCATCACCGCGCCGATGGGCAGCGCCCGGGAGCTTGACTCCACCGAGGTGCTGACCGTGGCCATGCTGGGCGGCGGCACCGTGCTCGGCCTGACACTGCTGGCCCGGCAGATCCACGCGGCCACGTCGTCCGGGCTGCTCTACGCGGTGGCGTCCGGCATCGCGTTCGCCTGCTCGTCCGCACTCACCCAGACCGTGTCGCTGCAGGTCACCGCGTCCGGGCCGCTCGCGGTGCTGTCCCCCGCCGCGTTCACGCTGGCCGCGTTCATGTCGGCCGGGGTGCTGCTCTCCCAGGCCGCGTACCGCGACGGCGGGCTCGGCGCGCCGCTGGCCACGGTGTCGCTGTCGAATCCGGTCGCGTCCGCGGTGATCGGCATGCTGCTGCTGGACGAGCGGTTCGTCGGCGGTGCGGCCGGTGGCGGCGTGGCGGCGACCGGGGGCGTGCTGGCGATCACGGGCGTGCTGCTGCTCACCCGGCCGGCCGACAGCGAGATCATCGAAACTCCGGAGACGAGCGCGGGCGACCCGGCCACCGCCACGTCGCGCGACGGCCGGGACGGCGTTCCGGCACGTGACGCGGACACCGCCGGGGCTGCCTCCCGGGACTCCGCCGCCCGCGACACTGCCGTCCACGACGCCGCTACTCGCGACGCCGCCCCCCGTGACGCCGCTACTCGTGAGGCCACCGGCCGCGACGCTGCCGGACGGGACGCTACCGCCCGCGACGCTACCGCCCGCGACGCTGCCGTCCGGGATGCTCCTCCCGCTCGCGGGGCCGCCGCGACGCGTGCGGCGGGGGCCCGAGACGATGAGCCGGTGCCGGACGCCGTCGCGATCATTCCCGGCCGCCGCCGGTCGCAGCTCGTGGTCGGCGACCGCGGCCTGCCGTCCTGCGCGGTCCCCGGCGGCCCGCGCCGCCGCCTGATCCGGCCCGGCCGCGGCTTCTACCCCCGCCCCGGCCGCCGCCCCAACAACTAGAGCGTTATCGAGGTGGGGACCGGAGCGAGGCGCCGGTCATCTGCCGTTCCCGCGGCGCGACGGACGCCCCCGAACCGTCCGCCGCTGGGTGCTGCGTCACCGCGACGCGGGGCCGGATGCACGGCGGGTGGACGGTCTGGCACTGTCGTGCGGTGAGCAGCGTGCAGCGCCGGCGGGGTCCGGCGGACGTCGGGGACGAGTTCCGGGAGTTCTGGACCGAGCGGCACCTGTGCACGCTCACCACGATCCGCCCGGACGGCACGCCGCACGTCACCCCGGTCGGCGCGGTGATCAACTGGGCTGCCGGTACCGCGCTGGTACTCACGTCCGCCACCAGCACGAAGGCCCGTAACGCCGCGGCCACCGGCACGGTCGCGCTCTGCTCGGTCGACGGCCGCCGCTGGTCGACGGTCGAGGGCCGCGCGCGGGTGCGCACCGAGCCGGAGTTCGTCGCGGACGCGGAACGCCGCTACGCCGAGCGCTACCGCACGCCCCGGGTCAACCCGCACCGCGTCATCCTCGAGATCACGCTGACCCGGGTGCTGGGCAACGTCGGATGAGCGTCACCGTGGTCGGGATCGGGGCCGACGGGTGGGACGGGCTGGGCCCGGCCGGCCGGGCCGCGGTCGCGGACGCCGATGTGCTGCTCGGCGGCGACCGGCAGCTCGCGCTGATCCCGGCGGAGGTCACGGCGCGGCGCGTATCGTGGCCGTCGCCCCTGCGGCCCGCGCTGCCCGGACTGCTCGCCTCGTTCGCGGATCGCGTGGTGTGCGTGCTGGCCAGCGGCGACCCGATGCACTTCGGCATCGGCGGCACGCTCGCCCGGCTGGCCGGCGCACACGGTTTCCGGGTCGTGCCGCACCCGTCGTCGATCTCCCTGGCCTGCGCCCGGCTCGGCTGGCCGGTCGAGGAGACCACGGTGGTGAGCGTGGTCGGCCGGCCGCTCGACGCGCTGCACGCGACGATCCAGCCCGGCCGCCGGATCCTGGTGCTGAGCGCCGACGGCCGCTCACCCGCCGCCGTGGCCGGGCTGCTGACCCGCCGCGGGTACGGCGAGAGCGCGCTCACCGTGCTGGAGAACCTGGACGGGCCGGGTGAACGCGCCGTGACCGGCACGGCCGCCGGCTGGCCGCTGCCCGAGGCCGCGCCGCTGAACGTGCTCGCGGTCGAGTGCGTCGCCGGACCGGACGCCGCGCTGCTGCCCACGGTCCCCGGCCTGCCGGACGACGCCTACGACCACGACGGCCAGCTGACCAAGCGGGAGATCCGCGCGATCACGCTGGCCCGGCTCGCGCCGGTCCCGGGGCAGCTGCTCTGGGACGTCGGCGCGGGCGCGGGCAGCATCGCGATCGAGTGGATGCGCGCCGCACCGTCGTGCCGGGCCGTGGCGATCGAGGCGGACCAGGTGCGGGCCGCGCGGCTGACCGGGAACGCGGCGGCGCTCGGCGTACCGTCGCTGGCCCTGGTCCTCGGTGCGGCGCCGGCCGCGCTGGACGGCCTGGAGGACCCGGACGCGATCTTCGTCGGCGGCGGCGTCACCGCACCCGGCATGATCGAGCGGTGCTGGGCCGCGCTGCGCCCCGGCGGCCGGCTGGTCGTCAACGCGGTCACGATCGAGTCCGAGCGCGTGGTCACGGCCGCGCGCGACGCGCTCGGCGGCGACCTGACCCGCATCGAGATATCCCGCGCCGGTGCGGTGGGCGGGTTCACCGCCTGGCGCCCGGCGCTCCCGGTAACCCAATGGACGGTACGCAGAGCATGACCGTGCACTTCATCGGCGCCGGCCCGGGCGCCGCCGACCTGATCACCGTGCGCGGCCGCGACCTGATCGCGGCCAGCCCGGTCTGCCTCTACGCCGGCAGCCTGGTCCCGCCGGAGATGCTCACCTGGTGCCCGCCCGGCGCCCGGCTGATCGACACCGCCCGGATGTCGCTCGACGAGATCGTCCTCGAGCTGGTCGCGGCGCACGCGGCCGGTCACGACGTGGCGCGGCTGCACTCCGGCGACCCGTCGGTCTTCTCCGCGATGGCCGAGCAGATGCGCCGGCTGGACGCGGCCGGCATCCCGTACGACGTGGTCCCGGGCGTGCCCGCGTTCGCCGCCGCGGCCGCGAGCCTGTGCCGCGAGCTGACCGTGCCGGAGGTCGCGCAGACCGTCATCCTGACCCGCACCGCCGAGCGCGCCACCGCGATGCCGCCGCGCGAGCAGCTGCCCACGCTGGCCGCGTCCGGCGCCACGCTCGTGCTGCACCTGGCCGTCCAGCGGATCGACCACCTGGTCACCGAACTGCTCCCGCACTACGGCGCGGACTGCCCGGTCGCGGTCGTGGCCCGCGCGTCGCGCCCGGACGAACAGATTCTCCGCGGGACCCTGAGCACGATCGCCCCGCTGGTCCACGACGCCGGCATCAAGCGCACCGCCGTGATCATCGTCGGCCCCGCCCTCACCGCCGCCGCCTTCCCCGACAGCCACCTCTACAGCCCGGACCGCTGCCGCTCCTGACTGGCACCTTTCGGGGATTCGGCGTGGGGCGGCCGCGGCGAGGCTGTAGCCCGAGCCCAACGACGAGGAGCGAACGATGTCGTACGGATACGCGCAGCCCTATCAGTACCCGGCCTACCCGGCCGCGCCGGTGCGGGCGGTGCGGCGGTCCGCGCCGCCCGGAGTGCACGTGCTGGCGTTTCTGCACTACCTGAGCGGGCTGGTGCAGCTGGCCGGGGTGGCGCTGATCCTGTGGGTGGCGCCGGCGGACCTGTTCGCCGGGGACGCGCAGTTCGTCGACCCGGCGCGGCTGACCGCGGTGTCGTACGTGGTGGCCGGCGTGCTGGCGGTGTCCGCGCTGATCTCGTTCGTGATCGGGCGGACGTTGCAGCGCGGGCGGCAGTGGGCACGCGTTCTGATGATCATCTTGAGTCTGGCCGGCGTGGCGGGCGTCGCGGTCACGGTCGCGTCCACCGGGGAGCTGTCACAGGCCGCGGGCCTCGCCGGGCCGGCGCTCTACCTGCTGTTGCTGAACACGCGGGCGGCGCGCTCCTGGTTCCGCGCGCACACCTGGTGATCCCGGGCGGAACCCCGGCTCAGGTCAGTGGAAGATCGAGGGTGACGGTCCCGCCGGGGAGCACCGTCGCCGGCAGCGCGGCGCGGGTGGTGCCGGTGGCCGCGCTGAACTCGTAGCGGCCGGCTCGCAGCCGCCACTCGTAACGGCCGTCGGCGCCGGTGATCACGCCGGTCTCCGGGATCGGGAGCGGCGGGTCGTCCAGGGAGCTGACCTGGACTCCGACGCCGGCGACCGGAGCCCCACCGGCGTCGGTGACCAAGCCGGTGACCGTGCCGACGGCCGGCGGACCGGCCGGTGAGGCGGCCGGGCCGGTGTCCGAGGACGGGCGGTCGCCGTCCGCGACGATCAACGCGAGACCGAGCAGCAGCGGCACCGTGGCCAGCAGGACCAGTGTCATCGGGCGGGGAACACGCACGGGAGCCTCCTCGGTCGGGAATGTGCCGGGCCTACCGTTCGGACGCACCCCGCCGGGACGCCGGTTCCGAGGCACGCCGCCGGGGCGCCGGTTCCCGGGCCGCGCGCCGCCGGGGCGCCGGCGCGACGCAGCAGGCCGCCGAACGCTTCACCGGGCAACGGCGAATCCGCCCGTGGGCAGGGCCGGCCCGGTGCGGGCCGGCCCTGCCCACGGGAGTGGATCAGCCGCGCCAGGAGATGAGGTTGTTGTAGACCGGCTCGGTGATCCGGGTGCCGGAGTTGCTGGAGCCGCCGTACGCGTGGATCGCCATCGTGCACTGGCCGACGCAGAACGAGCTGCCGGCCGCGCGGGTCTGGTAGACCGGGGAGCCGCTCTGGCAACCGGCCGTGTCGTTCTGGTAGTAGACGCGCCGGGCCGCGGTGGACGTCACCGTCATGCCCGCGTGCCGCCACTGCTCGCCGAACGTCTTGTCGCAGGGGTAGCCGGAGACCGTGGTCGCGGTGCCGGTCAGCGACGCGCTCTGCCACCAGAAGCCGAACGTGCCGGTGCTGGCGCCCGCGTTGCAGCTCAGCCGGATGGCGCCGTAGTCGTAGTCGGCGCTGCCGTCGGCCATCCAGCCGTTGACGGACATCAGCTGGGTGGCGGTGCAGGTGCCGAACGGGTTGGTGGTGCCGTTGCGCGCGGGGATGATCGTGTAGTTGGCCCGAGGGTAGAAGCCGTTGCCGCCGCCACCGTTGGCGCCGCCGCCCGGGTGCACGCAGTGCCCGGCCGTCGCGATGATGTTGGCGCCGTAGACCCAGCCGGTGCAGCCCCAGGTGGTGCTGCCGTCGACGCGGATGATCTGCACGATCGCGCTGGTCGGGAACGGGGTGGTCGGGTTGACCCGGGTACGGTTGTCGGTGCCGATGACGGTGTCCGTGCCGAAGCCGCCGGACAGCCCGGCGCCCGGGGCGCGCGCGCCGGTGACCGCGGGTGACGTGGTCGGCGTGAGCACGCCGGAGCCGGTCGTGCCGGAGATCCCGGCCCCGCCGGCCGCGGCCGCACGCGCCGGGACGACCGCGCGCGGCGGCGCGTTGTCGTCCGCGACCGTGGTGTGCGGAGCGACCGGCGCGGCGGCCGAGTCGGCCGGTACCGCGGCGGCGGGTGCGCCGAGCCCGGCCAGGGCCAGGCTGAGCGCGGCGCCGCCGATCAGTGCCGACCGCAGCCGGCCGCCCGGTGTGGTGAGTCGCATGGATGTAACCCCCCTCCGAGCCCGGCGCAGTGCCGGGCCCGCACGGGAACATATCCAGGGATTTGATTTCCTGTGTGTGATACGTCCGCGTTCTTACAAACCCGCTGTCGGATCTGGAACACGCGGCCGGAACCGGACCCGGCCGGGTGATCGCGGTTCTCCGCGACCACCCACGGTCCGGTCAGGGAGCCCGGCTGCCGCCCCGGCCACCCACCGCCGAGCGGGGTAAACGCCTTTCTCGTGCGGACAGCGGCCACGCCGGAAGCGGGTACATCCGCCTTCGGCCCTAATCCGGCAGTGACGCGATCGGCCCCGGCGAGACCAGGCCCAGGGTCTGGGTGGCGCGCGTCAGCGCGACGTAGAGGTCACCGTCGCCGCGCGGCGATTCCGCGACGATGCGGTCCGGGTCGTAGACGATGACCGCGTCGAACTCGAGGCCCTTGGACTGACGCACGGTGAGCACCACGACCGGGCTGGTCAGGTCCGCGCGTGCCCCGGAGGCCGCCTCGGGAAGCGCCGCGGTGGCCGCGCCGAGCAGCCCGGCCGGGACGATGACGCCGAGGCGCCCGTCACCGGACCACTCCGACACCGCCTTGACCAGCATGGACAGGTCACCGGTGAGCCGCCACGGCCGGACGCCGGTGTGCCGGACCGCGCGCGGCACGGCCAGGGCCGGGTTGACCCGGGCCAGCACCGGGGCCGCGAGGTCCATGATCTCCCCCGGCGTACGGTAACTGACGGTGAGCTCGGTGAGGCGGTAGCGGCGTTCCAGGTACGGCGCGAGCGCGTCGTCCCAGGACGAGGTGCCGCCGAGGTCGCCGGTCTGGGCGACGTCGCCGACGACGGTCATCGAGCGGCTCGGGCAGCGGCGCATCAGCAGGCGCCACGCCATCGGGCTGAGTTCTTGCGCCTCGTCCACGATGACGTGCCCGAACGCCCAGGTACGGTCCGCGGCGGCGCGCTGCGCGGCGGTGAGCGCGGCGTCGAACTGCTGGCGTTCGGCCATCCGGCTCGCGTCCAGCAGGTCGGTGCCCATCAGCAGCTCCGGGTCGTCCTCGTCCTCCAGGTCGACGCTTCGCGAGCCGAGCGCGATGTCGATCGCACCCTGCGCGTACTCCAGCTGGAACAGCCGCTCCAGCTCGGCGACACGCTCGCGGCGGGTGTTCTCCTCCTCGCCGAGCAGTTCCGCGGCCTCGTCCAGCAGCGGCACGTCGGCCGGGCTGAAGCCGCCCTTCGGTTCGCGCAGCAGCGCCTCCTGCTCGGCCAGCGTGAGCAGCCCGGACGCGGCCGCGGTCATCCGGGTGAGCGAGGCGTAGAGGCCGGCCACGATCTGCTGCGGCGTGAGGACCGGCCAGAGCCAGTCGAGCACGGCCAGAACCTCTGGCTCGCGGCGCAGCTCGCGGCGGATCTGCGCGAGGTCGGCCTCGTCGAAGATGATCGGGTCGCCGGGCGCGTCCTCGCCGCCGAGCGCGTCGTTCGCGTACGGGTCGGTGCCGATCTTCTCCGCCAGCTGCAGCGACAGCGCGTGGATGATCTCGGTGTCGAAGTCCGGCCGGGCCAGGTTGTGCAGCTTGCCGGTGCGGCGGACCTGGTCGCGGGCCGCGCGGACGGTGGCCGGTTGCAGCAGCAACTGTGTCTCGCCCTCGATGTTGATCTCGATCGGCTCGTCCGGCACGCGCTGACGGTCCGCGACAGCGGCCGCGATCACGTCGGCCATCACCGCGCGGCCCTTGATCTCCGCGACCTCGTCCGGCTCGGCGCGGCGTGCGTTCACGCCCGGGAACATGCCGCCGAGCGTGCGCAGCAGTACGCCGGTCTCGGCCAGCGACGGCAGCACCTGGCCGATGTAGCCGAGGAACGTCGGGTTCGGCCCGAGGATCAGCACCACCTGCTTGGAGAGCTGCTGCCGGTACGTGTAGAGCAGGTACGCCGCGCGGTGCAGCGCGACCGCGGTCTTGCCGGTGCCGGGCCCGCCCTGCACGACCAGCGTGCCGGACAGGTCCGCGCGGATGATCCGGTCCTGCTCGGCCTGGATCGTCTCGACGATGTCCCGCATCCGCCCGGTGCGGCGCGCGTCCAGCGCGGCCAGCAGCGTGGCCTCACCGGTCAGGTCGTGCGCGCCGGCGCCGGCGTCGTCCAGATCCAGCACCTCGTCGTCGAGCGCGGCCACGGTACGCCCGGCGGTGCGGATGTGCCGGCGCCGCACCACCCCGAGCGGCGCGGCCGCGGTGGCCAGGTAGAACGGGCGGGCCGCCGGGGCACGCCAGTCGACCAGCAGCGGCTCGTAGTCGCCCCGGTCGTCGAAGACGCCGATCCGGCCGATGTACCGTCTCTCCGCCTCACCGGCGAAGTCCAGCCGGCCGAAGCAGAGGCCGTTCTCGACCGCGCCGAGGACCGCGACCTGGTCGGTGTACATGGTGACGGCACTGTCCCGCTGGGACCGCTCCTGTGGCGTGCCGCCCGATTCCCGCATCTTCTCGGCGAGCCGGGCGGCCGCTTCCGCGCGCATGCCGTCGAGTCGGCGGTAGAGCGCGTCGAGGTAGGCCTGTTCCTCACCGAGCGACGATTTCTGCTCCACGGTGCTTGACAAAACCGCCCCCTGTAAGTCTAATATGCAACGGGCAGCACGCTCTGCCTTCCTGCGTGCCTTTGGATGCCCGACGCGCAAGCCTACCGCACGCGCTCGCGCCATTCGCGCACGATCTCTTCCGCGTTGAGTCGCTTGACGATCGTCGGCGGCCCGGAGAGCAGCCCGCGGTGATTGTCGGCGATCCGCTCGTTCAGCTCCGCCACGATCCGCCGCACCTCACGCTCCTGCCGCACCCGGCTCAGCGTCCGCGGTAGATCCTCGATGTCCTTGCGCAGCACGAGCGTGCCCGGCAAGACCGCGCCGCCCACCTGCTCGCGCTCGACGAGCTCCTTGACGTACCAGTCCTCGTCGTAGTCGCCACCGTGCCCGGGCAGCGGCTTCCCGGCACCACGCAGGTTGTCGAACTCGCCCCGCTCCAGCGCCTCACGAATCTTCCGGTCCACCAGCGTCTCGAAGAAGTGCGCCATCTGATGATGTTACCGGGCGGGCGGTCGATGGATCCTCCCTCCGTGCAGAGCGCGTGGACGTCGACGAGCACGGCGGCGTCCGCGGCGACGGCCGGGCCGTCGCGGTGAGCCACCCGGGCGAGGACGTCGCGGGCCGGCGCCGGGAAGTCACCGATCGAGTGACTCCCATGCGGCCAGCGCGAGCAGCAGGCCGCGCATGTCGGTGATCTCGCCGGACATCCGGTTCATCGCGTAGGCCAGGACCGCGCGGGTGTCCAGGTCGACCGCGACGAACGCGCCGCCGGAGCCGCCCCAGCACATGGTGCGCGGATTCGGCAGGAACGTGCCGCCGAGCGCGAAACCGAGGCCCCAGCGGATCGGCATGCCGAGCACCAGGTCCGTACCCGCGGAATGCTCGTGCAGGGCTTGCACCGCCAGGTGTTCACGGTCCGGATCGGTCAGCGTGGACAGGGCCAGCGCGATCGATCGCGCGTTGCCGTGCCCGCCGCCGGCCGGGATCTCCGCGGCCCGCCAGGCGCGGGTGGCAGTGACCTCGGGCGGGATCGGCGGGTTGTGCGCGGCGTTGCGCTGGATCTCGGTGAGCCCACCGCCGCTGAACGGCGGTGTCTCCGGCGGCACCAGCTCGGCGACGCGCGCGTCCTCGCCGGCCGCCAGTCCGATGTGGAAATCGGCCGCGACACGCTGCCGGAGGACCGTGCCGATGGTGTCGCCGGTGATCCGCCGGACGATCTCGCCGAGCAGATAGCCCTGGGTTACCGCGTGATAGCCGGGTGCGGTGCCGGGCGTCCAGAACGGCTCCTGCGCGGCCAGCAGCGACGTGCACTTCGCCCAGTCGTAGAGGTCCTCGGTGGCCAGCGGTTCCCGCCATCCGGACAGGCCGGACGAGTGGCTGAGCACGTGCGCGAGCGTGATGTCCCGTTTTCCGCCGGCCGCGAACTCGGGCCAGAAACGGGTGACCTTCTCCTCCGGCGCGATGCCGTGCTCGTCCGCGACGATCAGCGTCGTGAGCGCCGCGACGGTCTTCGTGACGGACCAGACGTTGACGATCGTGTCGCGTTCCCACGGCCGGGTGCGCGCCCGGTCCGCGTGGCCGCCCCACAGGTCCAGGACCACCTCACCGTGCCGCACCACGCAGAACGACGCGCCGACCTCGTCGCCACCGGCCAGACCGGCCGCGAACAGCTCACGCGCCTTCTCGAACCCCATGCGCGGAGTATTCGCCCCCGTCCGCCGCGCGAGCCACCGGTTTTCCGGTTCGTGTCGGGGCGGTAACGTCGCGCAAAACCGGATTGAAGGATCCCGATGATCGTCTTCTTCGACGACCCCGGCGACGGGGTGCGCGTCACGGCCGACACTATCACCACCGGCGGGCGTTCCTGGCCGCTCGGCGAGCTGGGTACGCCGCGCACCACCCGGCCACCGCTGCCCCGCGCGCTCCCCCGCCTGGTCTCGCTCTCGCTGCTCGCCGCGTTCGCCGTGCCGGTCGCCTGGATCGCGGCCGGCGCCCGGGCGGCCGCCGTCGTGCTGTGTGCCGCGGTCGTGCTGCTGGCCGCCGCGCTCCTGGTCGCCCGCCGGCCGCGCGCCTGGGAGCTGTGGGCCGACCACCGCGGCGCCGCCGTCAAGATCTTTTCAACCACCGACCCCGGGCGGTACGGGAGGGTCGCCCGCGCCCTGGTCCGCGCGTCGGACTGGCGGGTCCTGGCCGACGATGGTCCCGGCCCGGTCGATGACGATCACGTCGACCTCGACCGGCGCCTCGCGCAGGACTGCGACCGCGGTACGCCGCGCCCCGGCCGCGATCAGGTCACCTAGCGGGAAGCCGTACCGCCGGCTCTGCTGGAGCGCGTCCAGCGCGGTGTTCGCGTGCGCGATCCCGGCCGCCAGCTCCGCCGGGCCGTCGTGCGCGCGGACCAGCGCGGCCAGCGCGGCCAGGTTCACCTGACTGCGCCCGCTGTGCAGGTCGAGATGGCCGTCGGCCAGTTTGGACAGTTTGCCGACGCCGCCCGCGATGGTCAGCCGCGGTACCGGGTGCCGCCGCAGGTACTTCAGCACCGCACCGGCGAAGTCGCCCATGTCCAGCAGCGCGTCCTCCGGAAGGCCGTGCACCTCGGCCGCGACCCGCTCGGAGGTGCTGCCGGTGCAGCCGGCCACGTGCGTCCGGCCGGCCGCGCGCGCCACGTCCACGCCGCGCCGGATGCTGTCGATCCAGGCCGCACAGGAGTACGGCACGACGATGCCGGTGGTACCCAGGACGGACAGCCCGCCGAGGATGCCGAGCCGCGGGTTCCAGGTCTTCCGGGCCAGTTCGGCGCCGTTTTCCACGGAGATCTCGATCTCCACGTCGCCGGGGTCGCCGTATCGGCCCGCGAGCTCCGCGACCGCGGCGGTCATCATCGCGCGCGGCACCGGATTGATCGCCGGCTCGCCGACCGCCAGCGGCAGGCCCGGCTTGGTGACCGTGCCGACGCCCTCGCCGGCCCGGAACGTCACGCCGCTGCCCGGCCGCGCGCGCCGCACCGTCGCCTGCACCAGCGCGCCGTGCGTGACGTCCGGGTCGTCGCCCGCGTCCTTGACGACGCCGGCCCGGGCGTGATCGTCCGCCAGTTCCTCGCGGGCCAGCGCGAACGCCGGCCGCTGGCCCTTGGGCAGCGTGATCGTGACCGGGTCCGGGAACTCGCCGGTGAGCAGCGCCTGGTAGGCCGCGGTGGTCGCGGCGGTGGCACACGCGCCGGTGGTCCAGCCGTAGCGCAGCTTCCCCGGAGATGTCACGGTCCTCAGCATGCCTGGTGACGCGCACCGCGATCCGCCCGGGTCGGCAACACATGATCAAATCAACGGCATGCGCGTGCTCATCCTCGGCGGCACCGCCGAGGCCCGGACGCTGGCCGCCGCGCTGGTCGCGCTGCCCGGCCTGGCGGTGGTCAGCTCGCTGGCCGGCCGCACCAGCACACCGCTGCTGCCGCCGGGCGAGGTGCGGATCGGTGGCTTCGGTGGCGCGGCCGGGCTCGCCGCATGGCTGCGTGCGTCCCGGGTGGACGCGGTCGTCGACGCCACCCATCCGTTCGCGGCCGTGATCAGCGCGTCCGCGGTCCGGGCCTGCCACGACGTGGGCGTACCGCTGCTCGTGCTGCGCCGGCCCGGCTGGACCGAGCGGGCCGGTGACGACTGGCGACGGGTCCCGTCGATCGCGGAGGCCGCGGCCGTGCTGCCCGGCGTCGGGCGCCGCGCGCTGCTCACCACCGGCCGGCAGACGCTGGCCGCGTTCGCCGGCCTGGACCGGGTCTGGTTCCTGGTCCGGGCCGTCGAGCCACCGGAGCCGCCGGTCCCGGCGCGGATGACGGTGCTGCTGGAGCGCGGCCCGTTCACGGCCGACGGCGAGGAGGCGCTGCTGCGCGCACACCGGATCGACGTCGTCGTCACCAAGGACAGCGGCAGCCCCGCGGTCGCGGCCAAGCTGGACGCGGCCCGGCTGCTCCGCCTCCCGGTGGTGATGGTCGACCGGCCACCGGTGTCCCCGGGCGTGCCGTCGGTGGCCACCGCGCCGGACGCGGTGGCCTGGGTGACGGGTCTGCGGCTCAGTCCGCCGGGTAGCGGCGCGGTGTGAAGACCGTGCCGTTCACGTGGCGGGTCTGCGAGGAGCCGATGATCAGCAGCGTGCGCATGTCGACCGCGTCCGGGTCCAGGTCGGCGAGGCGGACCACGCTGATCCGCTCGCCCGGGCCGCCGACGTCGCGGCCCAGCACCACCGGCGTGTCCGGTGAGCGGTGCTCGAGCAGCAGGTCGCGGGCCTTCTCCACCTGCCAGGTGCGGGACTTCGACGCCGGGTTGTAGACCGCGATGACCAGGTCCGCGCGGGCCGCGGCGGACAGCCGCTCCGCGATCACGTCCCACGGCTTGAGGCGGTCGGAGAGCGAGATGGTCGCGTAGTCGTGGCCGAGCGGCGCGCCGACCCGGCTCGCCACCGCCTGCGCCGCGGTCAGGCCGGGCAGCACGGTGACCGGGACCGACGCGTACGGCTCGGTCGCGGCGACCTCGAGCACCGCGCTGGCCATCGCGAAGACGCCGGGGTCGCCGGACGACACCACGGCCACCCGCCGGCCGCGGGACGCGAGCGTCAGCGCGAACTCGGCGCGCTCCGACTCGACCCGGTTGTCGCTGGGGTGCCGGACCTGCCGCGGGTTACCGGGGATCCGGTCCAGGTACGGACCGTACCCGACCAGGTCGGTGGCCGCGCTCAACGCCTCCTGTGCCTGCGGCGTCAGCCACTCGCGGCCGGCCGGCCCGAGCCCGACGACGGTCACCGCACCGGCCGGCTCCTCCGCCGAGGCAGCCGAGGCCAGCGCGGCCGCGGTCGCCGCGTGCACACGGCTGGGCAGCAGCGCGACCGAGAAGTACGGCACGGTCGCCGGGTCCACCTCGGACAGCGGCGCGATGCGCTGCTGCGCGGTGGTGGCGCGCTCGACGTACCAGGCGTCGTCGAGCCGGCCGGCGGTCTCCAGCGCGTCGCGGACCGCGCCGAACGTCCGGCCCAGCTTCATGATCGCGGCGGAGTCGGCCGACGCGAGCCGGGCGGCCAGATCCGCGGGCGGCAGCGTGCCGGGCAGCACGGTCAGCGTCTCCTCGGCCTCGACCAGGGGACGGCCGAGTTCGGCCGCGGCGCCCGCGATCGAGGTGACGCCGGGGACGACCTCCGTGACGTACCGTGCGGAAAGGCGTTTGTGCATGTGCATGTAGGAGCCGTAGAAGAACGGGTCGCCCTCGCACAGCACCACCACGTCGCGGCCCGCGTCGAGGTGCGCGGCGAGCCGGGCGGCCGCCTCCGCGTAGAAGTCCTCCAGCGCGCCGCGGTAGCCGCCCGGATGGTTCGTGGTCTCGGTGGTCACCGGGTAGACCAGTGCCTCCTCGATCTGGCCGTCCCGCCGGTAGGGTGCGGCGATCCCGCGCGCGATGCTGCGCCCGTGCCGGGCACTGTGGAAGGCGATCACGTCGGCGGCGCCGATCAGGCGGGCGGCCTTGACGGTCACCAGCTCCGGATCGCCCGGTCCGAGCCCGACGCCGTAGAGCCGACCGCTCATCATTCCTCCTCGCTGGCGATGGCGTTGAGCGCCGCCGCGGTCATCGCGCTGCCGCCTCGGCGGCCGTGCACAACCAGAAATTCACAACCCATCGGGTGTACGGCGAGCGCCTCTTTCGACTCGGCCGCGCCGATGAAACCGACCGGGATGCCGATGATCGCGGCCGGCCGGGGCGCGCCCGCGTCCAGCATCTCCAGCAGCCGGAACAGCGCGGTCGGCGCGTTGCCGATCGCGACCACGGCGCCGTCGAGGCGGTCCCGCCAGAGTGCCAGCGCCGCCGCGGAACGCGTGGTGCCCAGCTCGTCCGCCAGCGCCGGTACGCGCGGGTCGCGCAGCGTGCAGACGACCTCGTTGTCCGCGGGCAGCCGCTTCCGGGTGACACCGGCCGCGACCATGTGCGCGTCGCAGAGGATCGGCGCGCCCGCGCGCAGCGCCGCGGTGGCCTTGGCCACCACGTCCCGGGAGTACGCGAGGTCGTCCACCAGATCGGTCATCCCACAGGAGTGGATCATCCGGACCGCGACGCGCGCGACGTCCGTCGGCAGCCCGTCCAGCCGCGCCTCGGCCCGGATCGTGGCGAACGAGCGGCGGTAGATCTCCGCGCCGTCCCGGACATAGTCATAATCGGTCACGCGCCGGTCTCCTGTGCGGTGTTCGAGGTGCCGGCCGCCCGCGCGGCCGCGACGGCCGCCGCGAGACGGCCGGGATCGGTGAGGGCCACCGCGGGCGTGCGGCCGGGCACGTCGACGCGGTAGCCGCCGGGCTCGGCGAGGACGCGCACGTGCGGGGTGGCGGGGTGACCACAGCCGCGCTCACAGCCGGCCCAGTGGACCGGCAGCGGACCCGGCGCGGTTTGCGGCAGGCCGAGCGCGACCGTGGTGGCGTCCGCGCGCACGTCGGCGCGGGACTTCGCGCAGCCCGGCCGGCCGGCGCAGGCGGTCATGCCGTACCAGGGCGAGTGCTTGTCGACGGCGAGTCCGGCGGCGGCCAGGGCGGGCAGCCGGGCGGCGTCCGGCAGGCCGGGGATGACGACGCCGCGCCACGGCGTGCAGCGCAGTTCGCCCGCGCCCTCGGCGGCGACGGCGGCGAGCAGGTCGAGCTGGGTCGCGGAGATCCGGCCGAGCGGGATGATCGCGGCGAGCGCGGTGGCGCCAGTGGCACCGGTGATCACGCCGGCGGGCGGATCAGGCGGCGTCCAGGCCGGGGTGACCGCGGCGGCGGTCGCGCCGAGACGTGCGGCGACGGTCGCGCCGAGACGTGCGGCGACGCGGTCCGCGCCCTGATCGATCTCGGACATGCGCCAGCCAGCGGAACCCTGCGCCGCGCGCTCGGCGAGAAAGGCCTCCGCGGCCGCGACCATGACACCGGCCACCTGGGCGCCACCTGAAAGCGTCGCCTCGGCGGACGCGGGGCCGTTCGCCTCGGCGGGACCGGGGCCGTTCGCCTCGGCGGGCGCGGAACTGTTCGCGCCGGCGGGTGCGGGACTGTTCGCTCCGGCGGTGATGGGGACGCGGAGGCCGTGGTCGACGCCGTTGAGCAGCAGCGCGAACTCGGTGGTGTTCGTGGCGGCGAGGCAGACGTCGGCGCGGAGGGCGGCCACATCGCCGCGCCCGTCGTCGAGGGCGAACAGGAAGCGGCCGGAGAGCGCGGCCAGCGCGGGCGAGGCCAGCAGAGCCCGGTCGAGCGCGTCGATCAAGGGGCGCACGTCGATCAGCGTGGCACCGTCGAGGCCGCTCAGCGGGGAGGCGACGATGTTGCGGGCGCGTTCGTGGGTGGCGGAGGGCAGCAGGCCGGCGTCGGCCAGCCGGGCGCCGAGTTCGATCTCGGCACCGGGCGGGAGCGCGCGGAGCTGGAGGTTGCCGCGTGAGGTCTGGTCGAGGTGGCCGTCGCCGAGGTCGCGGGCGGCGCGGGCCAGCACCCGGGCCTGGTCCGCGGTGATCACGCCGCCGGGAATCCGCACCCTGGCCAGGCCGCCGTCCGCGGCCGCGTGGACCTGGAGCGCGGTCGGGCAGGCATCCGGACCGGTGCGCGTCACGCCGCCGGAGACGCCGGAGGGTGCCGGCTGCGGCACGGTCCGGTGATCGGAAGCGGGAAGCGGGGACATGCGGCGGATACTACGGGTTGTCGCGGAGACCGTTTCACCTTCGGCCACCACGACCCGACGTGCGTCACAACCGCGCCCGCCGCACGCACCGGGTCCGTACCACTGCCGTAGGCACGCCTCACCGTCCGCGGGTCCGAGCGTTCCGGGGCCGGGGTGAGGGATCGATGCCGAGGCCCGGCCGCTACTGACGTTTCGGGCCGAAGCGCGGGGCGCTGCGGGGCCAGCGGCGCTAAACGCCGAAATGTCGGGCGCGAAGCGCCCGGTGTGTCTGGCGCGAGGGGCGACCGCAACCGCGAGACCTGTAAATGTCGAAATGTCGGGCGCAACGTGCCCGGCGCGTTCACCCCGGGACCCGACCGCAACCGCGGAACCGGCGGATGCCGACGTTCTCAAGCACGAACCGCACCGGACAGGTGTGCCAGCCGCCCGAAATTTCCGGATAAAGCCTGCCGCTGCCGCACTTGGTGATCGCATCCGCTGCGGGTCTGAAGCCTGTGTGATCAATCAGTGGAGCGAAAAGGAGGTCATCTAGCGAAGTTGATATCCCAAACGCTCCACTGATTGATCACACAGGGCTGAGCAGCGTCGTTCGCCGGCGACGGCGCCTGTCGCGCGGGGTGGGATATTGCGATATTTCGAGCGCGGAGCGCCCGGCTGCCCGTACGGAGCCGGCTGACCGCAGCGAAGCCGGGGGCAGCGAAACCGAGGGCGCAGCGAAGCCGGGTCACCACCGCGAGACCGGAGCGCCACAGCGAGACGCGGCGCGTTCGGAGAGCGGGGAGGGCGAGCAAGATCACTGGGGGTGGCTTGACGGGTGGGTGGCGGGGTCGGGAAAGTGGGAGGGCTGCACAAGCGCGCGGCGACGGTGGAGGAAGTCCGGTGCGAGGCCGGCGCGGTCCCGCCACTGTCACCGGGGAGCGGACCCCAGCAAGACCACTGCCGGACGGTACGGCGGGAAGGTGGGGGCGAGCGTCGATCCGGGAGCCAGGAGACTCCGGTCGCCGCGACAACCGTCACGATCTGGGGCGCGGACCCCAGGGAGGAGCCCGCGGTGGCCCGCGTCCTGTTGCTGTCGACGTCCGACACCGACCTGCTCAGTGCCCGTGCCAGCGGGGCGGACTTCCGGCTGGCGAACCCGGCCCGTACCGCGGTGGAAGATCTCGAGGGTCTGCTCGACGGTGCGGAGCTGGTGGTGGTCCGGATCCTGGGCGGCTACCGAGCGTGGGAGGAAGGGCTGGACGCGCTGCGGGCGCAGGACCGGCCGGTCGTGGTGCTGGGTGGCGAGCAGGCGCCGGACGCGGAGCTGATGCGGCGGTCCACGGTGGCGCCGAACCTGGCGGCCGAGGCGCACATGTACCTGGCGCACGGCGGCCCGGCGAACCTGGCCGAGCTGCACCACTTCCTGAGCGACACGATCCTGCTGACCGGGCACGGGTTCGCGGCGCCGGAACCGGCTCCGGCCTGGGGGCGCCTGCCCCGGGAGAGGAGCGCGAACGAGCACGGGCCGAGGATCGCGATCCTGTACTACCGGGCGCACCACATGGCCGGGAACACCGGGTTCGTGCACGCGCTGGCGGACGCGGTCGAGGAGGCCGGTGCGAAGGCGCTGCCGATCTTCTGCGCCTCGCTGCGTACTCCCGGGGAGGATCTTCTCGACTCGCTCCGGGAGGCGGACGCGCTGATCGTGACCGTGCTGGCCGCGGGCGGCGCGGGGGGCATCGCGCCGGCGGCGGCGCAGGCGGGCGGCGAGGACGACGCGTGGGACGTGGGCGCGCTGGCCGCGCTCGACGTGCCGATCCTGCAAGGACTGTGCCTGACCAGCGACCGGGCCACCTGGGACGGCAACGACGACGGGCTGTCGCCGCTGGACGCGGCGACCCAGGTCGCGGTGCCGGAGTTCGACGGGCGGATCATCACGGTGCCGTTCTCGTTCAAGGAGACCGATGCGGACGGGCTGACCGTCTACGTCGCGGATCCGGAGCGGGCGCGGCGGGTGGCCGGCATCGCGTTCGGGCACGCGCGGCTGCGGCACGTCCCGCCGGCCGAGCGGCGGATCGTGCTGATGCTGTCGGCGTACCCGACCAAGCACTCCCGGATCGGCAACGCGGTCGGCCTGGACACCCCGGCCTCCGCCGTGCGCCTGATCAAGGCGATGACCGAGCGCGGGTACGACGTGGGCGACTTCCCCGGCGTGGCGGCGCAGGACGGCGACGCGCTGATGCACGCGCTGATCGCGGCCGGTGGCCAGGACCCGAACTGGCTGACCGAGGAGCAGCTGGAGGGCAACCCGGTGCGGATCCCGGCCGCGGAGTACCGCGCCTGGTTCGCCACGCTGCCGGCGGAGCTGCGCGAGGTCACCGAGCAGCATTGGGGACCGGCGCCGGGTGAGCTCTACGTCGACCGCTCGCAGGACCCGGACGGCGAGATCGTGCTGGCCGCGCTGCGCGGCAACAACGTGGTGGTGATGGTGCAGCCGCCGCGCGGGTTCGGCGAGAACCCGGTGGCGATCTACCACGACCCGGACCTGCCGGCGAGCCACCACTACCTGGCCGCCTACCGCTGGCTGGCGGCGAACTTCGGCGCGCACGCGGTCGTGCACATCGGCAAGCACGGCAACCTGGAGTGGCTGCCCGGCAAGACCGTGGGCCTGTCCGCCGCGTGCGGGCCGGACGCGGCGCTCGGCAACCTGCCGCTGATCTACCCGTTCCTGGTCAACGACCCCGGCGAGGGTACGCAGGCGAAGCGCCGCGCGCACGCCACGCTGGTCGACCACCTGGTGCCGCCGATGGCGCGCGCGGAGTCGTACGGTGACATGGCCCGGCTGGAGCAGCTGCTGGACGAGCACGCGAACATCGCGGCGCTGGACCCGGCGAAGCTCCCGGCGATCCGCGCGCAGATCTGGACGCTGCTGCAGGCCGCGAAGCTCGACCACGACCTGGGCATCACGGACCGGCCGCACGACGCGGAGTTCGACGACTTCCTGCTGCACGTGGACGGCTGGCTGTGCGAGGTCAAGGACGTGCAGATCCGCGACGGGCTGCACGTGCTCGGCGAGCCGCCGCGCGGCGAGGCCCGGGTCAACCTGGTGCTGGCGATGCTGCGGGCCCGGCAGATGTGGGGCGGCCAGGTCGCGGCGCTGCCCGGGCTGCGCGAGGCGCTGGGCCTGGCCGAGGACGGCTCGGAGTCGATGTCCGACGTGGACGCGGTGGAAGCGGTGGCGAAGTCCCTGGTCGAGGAGATGGAAACGGCAGGGTGGGACCCCGCCGCCGCTCGGAGTGCGGTGTCGCGCGCGGCCGTACGTACCCCGGAGCTGGTTGAAAAGATCTTGGTTTTTGCCGCGACGGAGATCGTGCCGCGGCTGGATCGCACCACGGACGAGATGGCGCACCTGCTGCACGCGCTGGACGGCGGCTACGTGCCGGCCGGGCCGAGCGGGTCGCCGCTGCGCGGCCTGATCAACGTGCTGCCGACCGGCCGGAACTTCTACTCGGTGGACCCGAAGGCGATCCCGAGCCGGCTGGCCTGGGAGACCGGGCAGGCGATGGCCGACTCGCTGGTCGGCCGCTACCGCGCGGACACCGGCGAGTGGCCGCGGTCGGTCGGGCTGTCGGTGTGGGGCACGGCCGCGATGCGCACGGCCGGTGACGACGTGGCGGAGATCCTGGCGCTGCTCGGCGTACGGCCGACCTGGGACGAGGCGTCGCGCCGGGTGAACGGGCTCGCGGTGATCCCGCTGGACGAGCTGGGCCGGCCCCGGGTGGACGTGACGATCCGGATCAGCGGGTTCTTCCGGGACGCGTTCCCGCACGTGGTGGCGCTGCTGGACGACGCGGTGCAGTTGGTCGCCTCGCTCGACGAGTCGCCGGAACTCAACTTCGTCCGGGCGCACGTGGCGGCCGATCTCGCCGCTCACGGTGACGAACGGCGGGCCACGCTGCGGGTCTTCGGGTCGAAGCCGGGCGCCTACGGTGCCGGCATCCTGCCGCTGATCGACAGCCGGAACTGGCGCGGCGACGCGGACCTGGCCGAGGTGTACGCGGTGTGGGGCGGCTACGCCTACGGCCGCGGGCTGGACGGCGTGGCGGCGCGGGCCGACATGGAAACGGTCTACAAGCGCATGTCGATCGCGGCGAAGAACGTGGACACGCGTGAGCACGACATCGCGGACTCGGACGACTACTTCCAGTACCACGGCGGCATGATCGCCACGGTGCGCGCGCTGACCGGGACCGCACCGCGCGCGTACATCGGCGACAGCACCCAGCCCTCCGCGGTCCGCACCCGCGCGCTCTCCGAGGAGACCGCGCGCGTGTTCCGGGCCCGGGTGGTCAACCCGCGCTGGATCGCGGCGATGCGCCGGCACGGCTACAAGGGCGCGTTCGAGCTGGCCGCGACCGTGGACTACCTGTTCGGCTACGACGCGACCGCGGGCGTGGTCGCGGACTGGATGTACGACACGCTCGCCCAGACCTACGTGCTGGACGAGGAGAACCGGAAGTTCTTCGAGCAGTCGAACCCATGGGCGCTGCACGGCATCGCGGAGCGGCTGCTGGAGGCCGCGGACCGGGGCATGTGGGAGCACCCGGACCAGGCCACGCTGGACGGGCTGCGCGAGGCGTACCTGCGTACCGAAGGCGACCTCGAGGACCGCTGAGCGGTTCTGTATTCCAAAGTCAAAAATGGTATAGGGCCGGGCGCATGGCCCGGCCCCGCACGTTCGACGAGACCACCGCGCTCGCGGCCGCCGCCGCCACGTTCCGCCGGCACGGCTTCGCGGACACCACGACCGAGCAGCTCTGCACGGCCGTCGGCGCCGGCAGGACGCGATCGCGCTCGCGGTGCGCGCCGGGCAGGCCGACGGCTCGATCACCCGGGAGCAGAGCCCGGCGGACCTGGCCTGGACGATCTCCGGGCTGATCGCGGGCATCCGGGTCAACGCGCAGGCGGGCGCGCGCCGGCCGCCACGCTGCGCGCCACCGCCACGATCGGACTCCGGGCGCTGCGCCCCTGACGGCATTTTCTGCGCTGATTTTGTCCTCCAGAATCCAGAACTGGGGAGGGCTCATGATCGAGTTTTCGGCCGGACGGGCCGCGGGCGGCGACCACGCCGGCGAGCAGGCGGTGCAGGAGCGGGCCGGCGAGGGCGGGCCCGGGCGCGGTTCGCCGATGTTCGGGGCGGAGATCCCGCTCGGGTTCGTCCCGTTCCTGCGCGCCCAGCACATGCTGATCGCCGGGGCCGCGAACGGCCACGGCGCGCTCTGGTCCACGGTCCTCACCGGACGGCCCGGGTTCGTGCAGGCGGCCGACGAGCGGACCATCGCGGTCGACGCGCTGCCCGCGCCCGGCGACCCGCTGCACGGCGCCGGATCCGGGTCGGCGGCGTGGCCCGGCAGGACGGGGAACGGCTGATCGTGCGCACCGAGCAGGTGCTCGGCAACTGCCCGAAGCACCCGGGTCAATCCGCCCGTGGCCGGGCGTTCCTGAGGCGGATGCCGCTGAAGCCGAGGGAGGAGGCGGTGACCGCGTCCCAGAACGGCCACAGCGTGGGCAGGACGCGCAGCTGGATACCGGCCTCGTCGTGCAGCGCGAACAGGTCGCCGACCGGCTCGGGCGGGCCGAGCGGGGTGACCGGCTCGCGGGCGGCGTGCGCGTGCGGCTCCGGGTCACCGATCGGGGTGAACCGGTCCGCCGGGAGGCGGTACGCGTAGAGGTGGACCGTGCGGATCGCCTCCAGCCAGCCGTACTCGATCGCGTGCACCCGCGTGCCGCCGCCCGGGCCGAGGATCCGGTCCCGGTCGTCGCCGGTGGTGCCGGCTATCAGCCAGGCCATGGCACGCGGACACTGGCGGGGGAACCAGTAGTCCGGTGCCCGGTCGTGATCGACGGCCCAGACCAGCGGCTCGGTCCGGGTACTGGTCGCGGCGACGTGCGGCACGAAACGGGCGATGCCGGGGTCCTCGGAGAAGTGCAGGACCTGGCCGGGTTCGGGACGCATCCCCCGATTCAATCGCGAGCGCTTTTCCGCCCGTCGCGGGGCCGTTGCCGGAGCGCGGGGTGTCGCGTTTGCTTCGTCGTCAGGCGTTCGGATCGTCAGGCGTTCGGATCGTCCGGGTCATCCGGGTCGTCCGGCGTTCGGAAGCCGTTGCGGAAGGCGGAGCAGCACGTGGACGTGATGAGCGGTCCGGGGATCGACACCCCCGCCGGATACACCGGCACCCATCGGATCGGCTCCGGCGGCGGCGCCACCGTCTATCGGGCCTGGGACGAGCGCGCCGCGCGCTGGGTCGCGCTGAAACTCTTCCACCGGTACGTGCGGAGCGAGGCGGCCGTGCTCGCGTTCCAGGACGCGTGCGTGGCGATCGGGCGGCTCGGCGGGCACCCGTCGATCGCGGCCGTGTACGCGGTCGGCGTCACCCCGACCGGCCGCGCCTGGCAGGCGATGCGGCTCGCCGAGGGTGGCACGCTCGGCGAGGCGCTGCTGCGTACCGGCCCGGTCGACCAGGCGTGGGTGCTGGCCGCCGGCGTACGGCTGGCGGACGCGCTCACCTACGCACACGGGCTCGGCGTGCCGCACGGCGCGGTCCGGCTGTCCAACGTGCTCCTCGACCTGGACGGCAACCCGATGCTGTCCGACTTCCGCGTCGGATCGGCGGACGCATCCCGCACCGAGGACGTCTCCGCGCTCGGCGAGGTCCTGTTCGCACTGCTCACCGGCACGGTGCCGCAACCCGGCTTCGGCGTGCGAGCGGGTCTGGCGACCGCCGGCGTGCAGGCCGTACCGGGACTGGCCGACGTGCTCGGCGCGGCGCTGGGCGTACCGTCGGCGATCGAGGCCGGGTCGGCGCGCGCGTTCGCGGCGCGGCTGCGCGAGGTGCAGGCAGCGGCCGGCTACCCGGTGTCCGCACCGGACACGTGGCAGGAGCCACCGTCGGTGGTCCCGGGCGCGAGGCGGACGCCCGATTCCGCGGGGACGCCGTCGTCCGCGCCGGCGGACACGTCGGCCGGTTCTCCGGCGGGGCCGGCCGGCGGTTCGCCGCCCGGCTCCCCGGCGGGTCCGTCCGCCGGGGAGCCGGCGGGGTCATCGGCCGGCACGCCGGCGGGATCGTCGGCCGGCACGCCGGCGGGCGATGACGGCGGTGCGCGGCCGCCGGCGGCGTCCAGGGCGGAGCGTGGATCGGTCTTCGGGATCGGGCGGCAGCGCCGCCGGTGGGGTGCGGCCGCGATTCCCGATGCCGGGTCCGGCTCTCCCGCGCGTTCCGGCGAGGCGGGCACGGCACAGAACCCCTCCGGCGGTACGGACGGGGAGCGCCCGAATCGGCACCGGCCGGGCGGCCGGGCGGGTTCGCACGGCACCGCCGAGGCGCGGACCGGTGCCACGGATGTCACCTCGACGGCTGATTCCGCGACCGGTGCGGCAAGGCCGGCGCCGCCGGTCGTCAGCGACAGCGTGCCGGGCCTCGCGGGCGGCACGACCGCGAGCGGCACGACCGCGAGCGGCCGGGGCCCCACGACGGATCGCGCGGGTGCGGTTGATTCCGTGAACAACGGCACGGCAGCGGACGACCGCGTGCGAAACGGTGACGACGCTATCGAGGCCGACTCGGCCGGCGTTGCGGCGGACCACTTCCCCATGATCAACGCCACGCGTGCGGGCGACGGCGGCGGCGCGGGCCGCGACGGCGCGATCGGAGCAAGAGCGATCGACGCCGGCACAGGCGCGGACAGCACAGGCTCCACCAACACCGGCGAAGGGGACGGTGGCGCGAGTAGCGCGACCAACCAAGACGCGGGCAGCACGGGCAGTCCCGGCAGCGCGGGCAGCGCCGGTATCGCGGGCAGTGCCAGCGCCGGTATCGCCAGCGACGCAGGCAGCGCCAGCAGTACCAGCAGTACCAGCAGTACCAGCAGTACCAGCAGTGCCAGCAGTGCCAGCAGTGCCAGCAGTGCCAGCAGTGCCAGCAGTGCCAGCAACGCAAGCGTCACAGGCACCGCCGGTACTGCGGGCAGCGCCGGTATCGCGGCCGATCCGGGGGCGAGCGGCACCGGCACCGGCGGCGCCAACGCGGGCGGGAGCAGCGCACACGCGAGCGTCGCGAGTGCCGGCGACGCACGCGCGGGCGGCACCGGCGCAACCGGGATGACCGGCGCCGGTGGCGCGAACTCGATCAGCACGGGCGCGAGTGGCGCGCAGAGGACCAGCTCAAGCGACCCTGGTGATGTCGACGCGGACGCGAGTGCCGAAGGCGCGGACACAAGCGACGCGGGCACGAGCGATGAGCCCGGGACGATGGCCGGCCCGCTCCCGGGCGGCTCGTTCGGCGACGGCCCGGGGTCCGGTGCGATCGACGAAGACCTTCCTCCGGCCGGTGAGGCGCCGGGCGGCCTTTCCGTGGGTGAGCCGGCGCCGGTGTCCTCGCCGGGCGGTGAAGCCGCCGCGAAGGCCGAGCCGGCCGGCAAGGATGCCGAGAGGGCGGACCCGGGCGGCAAGAACGCCGACAAAACGGCACCGGCCGGCCAGGACGCCGCGATGACCGAACCGGACGGCCCGAACGCCGGAAGACCCGAACCGGCCGGCAAGAACGCCGGGAAGGCCCCGCCGACCGGGCTGGAGCTGATGCACCGCCGGAATGCGCGGCGGCGGCGGATCACGGTGGCCGCGCTCGCCACCGGTGCGTTGATGATCGGTGTCGCCGCCGTGCCGGCCACCCGGACGCTGCTGGTGGACAATCTGGAACCGGCCGTGCCGCCGACTCCGGCCGCGCCCGCTTCCGGGGCGGGTGGGCCGGTGGCCGCTCCCCCGCGGCCGGCCCGGATGACGCCGCCGGACGGTGTCACCGACGGTCTCGCGCTGTGGTGGCCGGCGGATGTCGGTACCGGGCGTACGCTGGTGGACGGCTCCGGTGGGGGCAACGGCGCGCTGCTCTCGCCGATCACCGGCTGGGCACCGGCCGGGCATGACGGGTCCGGGCACGCGGTGCAGCTGTCCGCGTCCACCTCGGACAGCTATGCCGCGTCGGTGCGTCCGGCGGTCCGTACCGATCAGAGTTTTTCGGTCATGGCCTGGGTCTTCATCAACGACCGGCGCGGCAACCGGGGCATTCTCTCCCAGCCGGGGACGACGACCAGCGGGTTCGTCGTGCGGTACGACCGGGTGACGGACACCTGGCGGGCGCTGTTCCCGCGGACCGACTCGCGCGGGCCGGACGTCGACATGGTCACGTCGACGTCCACGCCGCGGCTGCGGACGTGGACGCATCTGGCGGTGACGTACGACGCGGCGACCGGGCGGGTCACGTTGTTCGTCGACGGTACGGCCGAGGACACGGTCGGCCGGCCGGTGCGCTGGAACGCGTCCGGGCCGCTGCTGGCCGGGCGCGCGCTGGTCGACGGCGCCTGGACGGACCGGTTCGGCGGCGCGATCGACGACATCCGCGCCTACGACCGGCCGCTCACCCCGGCGGAGATCACTACGATCGCTCGACGGTGACCACGATCTTGCCGGTGGGGTGGCCCCGGGCGAGATAGCCGACGGCCGCCGCGGCCTCGGTGAGCGGGAACGTCCGGTCGATCACCGGGGTGAGCCGCCCCGCCTCGACCAGCCGGTTGATCTCCTCCAGACCGGCCGCGCGTTCGTGGCCGGCCACCGGGCGCAGGCGCCGGCGGCCGAACAGGCCGGCCAGCGGGGCGCGCAGCTGGCGGGTGAAGCCGCCGAGGAAGCCGGGTGCGTCGTGGCCGCCGCCGGCCAGCAGGACCGTGCCGGTCGGCGTCAGCGCGCGGCGGAGCAGCGGGAACGGCCGGCAGCCGGCGGTGTCCAGGATGACGTCGTGCACCGGGCCGTGGCTGTCGATCTCCGCGCGGGTGTAGTCGATGACGCGGTCCGCGCCGAGCGACTCCATCAGCGGTGCTTTGCCGGGGCCGCAGACCGCGGTGACGTGTGCGCCGGCGGCGACCGCGAGCTGGACCGCGAACGCACCGATGCCGCCGCCCGCCCCGATGATCATTATTCGGCGGCCGGTGAGCGGGCCGGCGGCGCGGATCGCGTCCAGCGCGGTCTGGCCGGAGACCGGGATCGCCGCGGCCTCGGTGAACGACAGCCGCGCGGGCTTGCGGGCCAGCCGGCGCACCGGCGCCACGGTGAACTCCGCGAACGAGCCGCGGCCGCTGGTGCCGTAGACCTCGTCACCGGCCGTGAACGCGGTGACGCCGGGACCGGCCGCGACGACGACACCGGCCAGGTCCCGGCCGCGAACCGGTTGCCGGGGGCGGCGCACGCCGAACGCCAGGCGCGCGGCGGGTGGGCGGCCGGTGATCAGGATCCACACGCCCGGGTCGACGGCGGCGGCGTGGACCTCGACCAGCACCTCGCCGCGGCCGGGCGTGGGACGGGGCAGGTCGGCCGGTTGCAGGACGGCGGACGGATCCCCGTACCGTCGATTGATCATGGCTCTCATGTGGGCTCTCCCGGTGACGAGGGGTACTGGAAGACGTCCTCGAGCGGCACGCCGAAGACGTGGGCGATCTGGAAGGCCATCTCCAGCGAGGGCGAGTAGCGGCCCTGCTCGATCGCGATGACGGTCTGGCGGGTGACGCCGATCCGGCGGGCCAGGTCGGCCTGGGTCATCTCACCGGCGGCGAAGCGGAGCGCGCGGATGCTGTTCGTCACCCGTGTCGGCTTCACCACGGCATGCCCGTGCGGTAGAGGATCACCTTGGTGACGCCGCCGAGCACGGCGGAGAGCACGAAGCACAGGTAGATGACGTTGGCGATCCAGAAGTGGTCCCAGCCGGCGATCGCCATCAGCATGCCGGCGACCGCGCCGATGACCACGAACGACTGTGCGGTGTGGTCGCCGAACCGGCCGATCTCCCGGTCGCGCACGTCGATCTCACGGGAGCGGCCGCCGAGGAACGTCTCGGCGAGCACGCTCGCGGCTATCGCGCCGCCGACGGACAGCAGCAGCACGCCACCGTACGGCACGTCGGTGAGCGGGCCACCGGCCGCGCGCGCCGCGACGACCACGGCGTACGCCGCGTAGGCGAGCACCGCGACGACGAGCCTGATCCAGGCGCGTCTCTCCTCCAGCGTCATGACGGACTCCCGGCTGCCGGTGATGTACAGAATCTTTGACATCACCAAGGTAAAGGAAGCCGGACATCATGTCTAGAAAGTTTTACATCGGCAGCGCGGCCACGGTCTCCTGGAGCGCGCGCAGCAGCGCGGCCGCCAGCGGACGAACCCGCCGGGCCGGGGTGGCCACGCCCACGTACCTGACCGGGCCCGGCTGCCGCAACGGCACCACGGCCAGCCCGCCGCGATCGCCGGCCAGCGCGACCTGCGGGACCAGGCTGACGCCGATGCCGGCCCGGACGAGCGACTGGGCGAAGACGTAGTCGGTGCCGCGGCACGCGATGACCGGCTCGAATCCGGCCAGCGCCGCATGGTGCCCGAGGATGTCGTCAAGCTCGACGCAGCCGAGGATCCACCGCTCGGCCGACAACTCGCCGAGCGCGACCTCGTCCCGGTCGCCGAGCGGGTGCCCGGCCGGCAGCACCGCCCACAGCGGGTCGTCCAGCAACGGCGTCCAGGACAGGCCGGGGCGGTCCGGTGGCGGGCCGTCCAGGTGGTACGCGATGGCCAGGTCCGCCACGCCCGCGCTGACCTGCGGCAGGCTCTGCTCGGTGTCGTTCTCCATCACGGTGAACAGCACGTCCGGATGGTGCTCGGAGAACCGGCCCAGCGCGGCCGGGAGCAGCCGCTGACCGCCGCTGGTGAACGTGGCGACCGACAGGTGCCGGTCCGTGTCACCGGCGAGTTTGCGCACGTCGCGGGTGGCCCGGTCGAGCTCGGCGGTGACCGTGTCCGCCGTCTCGGCCAGGATCCGGCCGGCCTCGGTGAGCCGCACGCCGCGCGTGCTGCGCTCGACCACGGCGGCGCCGACCGCGCGCTCCAGCGCCGCCACGTGCTGGGACACGGCGGACGCGGTCATCCGCAGCGCGGCCGCGGCCTGGTTGAAGCTGCCGTGCCGCGCGACCTCCCGCAGCACCCGGAGCCGGTTGATGTCGATCATAAGCATCCCTTAAAACGACCCCAGAAAATCATCACTACAACTTACAACGGTACGGCGTAAGACTGCTCCCGTGAACAGACGAGCCTGGATCCTCTTCCTCACCGCGTCCCTGCTCTGGGGCATGCCGTACCTGCTGATCAAGGTCGCTATCGAGGACCTGTCGCCGCTGGCCGTGGTCTTCGGCCGGCTCGCCGTCGCGGCGCTGGTGCTGCTGCCGCTCGCAGCCGCCCGCGGCACACTCGGCGCGCTGCGCGGCCGGCTGCCGATCGTGGCCGCGATCGCGCTGGTGCACATCGTCGGGCCGTTCCTCCTCATCACGTACGGCGAGGTGCACATCAGCTCCTCGATGACCGGCTTGCTGATCGCGATCGAGCCGGCCGTGATCGCGCTGCTGATGCTGCGCAGCGAGCCGCTGGGCCCGGCCCGGGTGGCCGGCCTGGGTCTCGGCTTCGCCGGCGTCGCGGTGCTGGTCGGCGCGGACCTGTCCGGCGACCGGCTGGGCCTGCTCGGCGCCGGCATGGTGCTGCTGGCCACGCTCGGCTACGCGGTCGCCACCATGCTGGTGCAGCGGCACGCCGCCGACGTGCCACCGGTCGCGCTGACCGCCGGCACCACCACGATCAGCTCGCTGGTGCTGCTGCCGTTCGCTCTGTTCGCGCTGCCGGCCGGCCCGGTCCGGCCGGTGTCCTGGGCCGCGCTGATCGCGCTCGGCGTGCTCTGCACCGCGGTCGCGCTGCTGGCCTTCTACGGCCTGATCGCCCAGATCGGCGCGGCCCGCGCCGGGCTGGTCACCTACGTCAACCCGGTGGTGGCGGTGCTGCTCGGCGTGGCGCTGCTGGGCGAGCCGGTCGGCACCGGGACGATCGCCGGGTTCGCGCTGATCGCCACCGGCTGCTGGCTCTCCACCCGCTCGCCGCGCCGCGACGCGCCCGCCGCGACTCCGCGCCGCGACGAGACCACGGAGACGGTCGCGGCCGTCACGGCGGCCCGCAGCGCCGCCTGAACCGGCGTCACCCCCGCCCGGCACGACGGCGTGCGGGAGCGCGGCCACGTGCGGGAGCCTGGTGGCACGCGGGAGCGCAGCGGCGCGGCGGTTCAGGCGCGCGGTGCCGGGTGCAGGGTGAGTGTGAAGATGCTGCCGGTGGGGTGGTTGTCGCGGTGGGCGACGGAGCCGCCGTTCGCCTCCGCGAGGCTGGCCACGATGTGCAGGCCGAGGCCGTGGCCGGTGGCGGTGACGTCCGCGGCGCGGGTGTAGCGCTCGAAGAGGTGGGCGCGCAGCGTCGCCGGCACGCCGGGGCCGGAGTCGTGGACGCCGATCTCCACCGTCTCCGCCCCGGCCACGGCCGTGACGAGCGTGGCGCCGCCGCCGTACTTCGCCGCGTTGGACAGGAAGTTGACCACGATCTGCTGCAGGTGGGCCGGGTTGGCCAGGACCACGATCCCGGGCGGGCAGGAGATCGGCACCGTCATGTCGGCGGCGCGGACCGCGTCGGCCAGCGCGGTGGCGAGCAGCACCGGCTCGCGGCGGGTCTCCAGACGGTCGGCGTCGAGCGCGCACATGGCGAGCACGTTGTGGCGCAGCTCGTCGATCCGGCGGGCGCCGCGCAGGATCCGGTCCATCGCGGCCTGCTGGCGCGGGGCCAGCGGGGAGTCGGTGAGCACCTCGCCGTACCCGATGATGGTGGCCAGGGGTGTGCCGATGTCGTGCGAGAGCATGCCCATCAGGTCGAGCTTGAGCAGGTTGGCCTGCTCCAGCTGACGGTTGCGGTCGGTGAGCGCGGCCAGCGCGGCGTCGCGTTCGCGCTGTGCGTGCAGTTGCGCGGTGATGTCCTGGACGACGGCCTGCAGGTGCAGCGGGGTGCCGTCGTGATCGCGGACCATCCGGACCGCGACGCGCACGTCGACCGGGTGTCCGTGCACGTCCAGCAGCCGTTTCACCCGCTCGTAGGAGGCGAAGTCGGCGCCGTTCAGCCCGGCCCGTCTGCGGGCGTCCTCCTCGCGGTCCTCGGGGTGGGTGACGTCGGCGATGTGCCGGCCGGCCACCTCCGGTGGCGTCAGCCCGAGCATCGCGGCGAACGCGCTGTTCGCATGCATGATCGTGCCACCGGCGTCCATGATCAGCTGACCGATCGTGGACTGGTGGAACTGCGTGCGGAACTGCCGCTCGGTGACCTGCAGCGCGCGCTCGGCGTGCCGGCGTTCGGTGATGTCCGCGTTCGTCTCGATGATCTCGGCGGCGCCGTCCGGGCCGGCCCGCAGGGTCTGCCGGCTCAGTTCGACCAGCTCGGTGCCGTCCGCGCGCCGGTGGATCAGCTCGCCGTGCCAGGCGCCGTGCTCGGTGAGCGCGCGCTCGACCTGTTCCCGGCCGGCCGGGAACTCGGTGGCCAGCAGCCGGTGGATGTTGCGGCCGAGTACCGCGGTCGCGGGCCAGCCGTACGTCTCCTCCGCGCCCCGGTTCCACGAGCGGATCGTGCCGTCCCGGTCCCGGACGATGATCGCGGCGGGCGCGGCGTCGATCAGCTCGGCCTGCCGGCGCAGCAGGTCCTCGGCCGCCCGCCGCTCGCTGATGTCGCGCAGGAACCCGTGGAACCGGCCGGCCGTGACCTGCAGCGTCAGCTCGATCGGGAAGCGGCGGCCGCAGCGGTGCAGCGCGGGCAGTTCGATGCGCCGGCCGGCCAGCGTGGAGACGCCGGTGGCGCGCACCCGGGCCAGGCCGGCGTCGTGCGCGGCGCGGTGCTCGGGCGGGATGATCAGGCCGGTGAGTTCGCGGCCGATCGCCTCCGCGCGGGTCCAGCCGAACAGGTTCTCCGCCGCGTGGTTCCACTCCAGCACGACGCCGTCCGGGCCGATGCTGACGAACGCGTCGTGCGCCACGTCCAGCACCGCCTTGAACGCGGTGGCCGAGCGCTCCGCGTCGTGCGCGGCCCGGTCCAGCGCGATCTCCGACTCGACCGCGGCGGTCAGGTCCTCCAGCACGGCCAGCTCGGTGCCGGTCCAGGCGCGCGGCACCGAGTCGATCGCGCAGAACGCGCCGAGCGTCTCGCCCGCGACCCGGATCGGCATGCCCGCGTACGCGATCACGCCCAGTTCCGGGACCGCCGGGTTGTCGCTGACCCGCGGGTCGGTACGGGCGTCCGTGACGATCATCGGTGCGTCGTCCGCGACCACGTGCCGGCAGAACGAGTGGGACAGCGGCGTCTCACCGAGCGCCATCCCGGTCCGGCCGGGGAACACCTGGCGGTCCGCGGTGACCAGCGAGACCAGCGTGGTAGGCACGCCGAGCAGCCGGGACGCGAGCCCGGTCAGCCGGTCCAGGCCGGGCACGTCGCGCCGGCCGGTCAGCCCGGTCGCGGCGACCGCGGCCAGCCGCTCCGGCCGCTCGACCCGGTCCGTGACCTTCACGGCAACGCCCGGGGCAGCGTCACGCGCACGGTGGTCCCCTCGTCCGGCTCGCTCTCGATCGTGATCGTGCCGCGATGCGCGTCGACGATCGCCTTGACGATGGTCAGGCCCACGCCGGAACCCTGGGTGGCCAGCAGGTCCGAGGTGCTGCTGCGGTGGAACCGGTCGAACAGGAACGGCAGGTCGGCCTGCGGGATGCCGACGCCGGTGTCCATCACGGTCAGCACCGGCTCGTCGTCGCCGCTGGTCACGACCGCGATCCGGCCGCCCTCCGGAGTGAACTTGATCGCGTTGAACAGCAGGTGGCTGAACGCCTGGGACAGCCGCCGCGGGTCGCCGGAGATCGCGATCGGCGTGCCGGTGTGCTCGACCACGGTGATGCGCTTGTGCTCGGCCAGCGGCCGGGACGCGGCCACCACCTGGAACGCCAGCTCGGACAGGTCCGCCGAGGTGCTCTCCAGCTCCAGCCCGTCCTCGTGCATGCGGGCGACCAGCAGCAGGTCGTCGATGAGCCGCAGCAGCCGGTCCGCGTTGCGCTGCATGACCGCGTGGAAGCGGCGGGCCGTGTCCGGGTCGGCACCGTCGTCCAGCAGCACCTCCAGATAACCCCGGATCAACGACAGCGGGGTACGGAGTTCGTGGCTCACGCTGGCCAGGAACGAGTCCTTGAGCCGGTCCAGCTCGCGCAGGCGGTCGGCGGCGTCCAGCACACGGGCCGCGTACCGGCGCAGTTCCAGGTGCGCGGCGGCGTGCCGGGCCAGCGAGCGCAGCGCGCGGCGCTGGTCGGCGGTCAGCTCGCGCGGCCGGTGGTCCATCACGCAGACCGTGCCGATCGCGTGCCCGTCCTGCATCATCAGCGGCGCGCCCGCGTAGAACCGGACGCCCTGCTCGGTGACCAGCGGGTTGTCCGCGAAACGCGCGTCGCCGGCGGTGTCGTCGACCTCAAGCATGGTGCGGGCGGCCACCGCGTGGGCGCACATGGACACGTCCCGGCCGGTCTGCGGCAGGTCCGTGCCGATCCTGGCCTTGAACCACTGCCGGTCCGCGTCGACCAGGCTGACCAGCGCGATCGGCGTGCCGCAGATCTCGGAGGCGAGCACGGCGATGTCGTCGAACTCGGCCTCCGGCGGCGTGTCGAGGATCGCCGTCTCGCGCAGGGCCGCCACCCGCTGCGGCTCGTCGACGGGCACCGGAGCCTTCACAGCAAACATGATCCCAGCCGGTACGGCCCCGGACCGGCGTTTCGTGAAAGGCTCGGGGACATGCACGCCCACTGTTCGTTCTGCGGCGCCGCGTTCGCGCCGGACGCGCCGTGGCCCCGGCGCTGTGCCGCCTGCGGCAACGTCACCTACCGCAATCCGGCCCCGGTCGCGGTCGCGGTGCAGCCGGCCGGCGACGGGCTGCTGGTGGTGCGCCGCGGCATCCCGCCCGCGTACGGCCGGCCCGCGCTGCCCGGCGGCTACATCGACGTGGGCGAGAGCTGGCAGGCCGCGGTGGTGCGCGAGCTGCGCGAGGAGACCGGCGTGGACGCGGACCCGGCCACGGTCACGCTGTTCGACGTGCACAGCGCGCCGGACGGCACCCTGCTCGTCTTCGGCCTGCTGCCACCGATCGGGGTGGCGCCCGCCGCGTTCGCGAACGACGAGTCCCTCGGCCACTACGTGCTGGACGGCCCGGCCGAGCTCGGCTTCCCGCTGCACACGCTCGTGGCGGACCGCTTCTTCGCGGGTGTGCGCCGCGCCGACTAGTTGATCATTCGGTAGGCTGCGCACCGATGCGCACGAAGCAACGCTTGACCGAGGACATTCACCGGGACCGGCGAGCGGTGCTGGTGGTCAACACGCACTCCCGGCGCGGCCGGCTGCTCTACGAGGGCGCCCGCACCCGGCTGCTGGCGGCCGGGTTCGACCTGATCGCGTCGTACCCGGTGGACAAGCCCAAGCACCTGGAGCGGACGCTGATCACCGCGCGGGAGTCCGGCGCGGACCTGGTGGTGGCCGGTGGCGGGGACGGCACGATCAGCACGGCCGCACGGATGATGGCGCACCGGGAGAACGCGCTCGGTCTGCTGCCGCTCGGTACCACGAACAACTTCGCCCGCACGGTACGGGTGCCGATCGATCTCGACGAGGCGATCCGCACGCTGGCCGAGGGCAAGGTGGTCGACGTCGACCTGGGCCTGGCCGGGGACATGCCGTTCACCAACCACGTCGGCGTCGGGCTGTCCGCGGCCGTGATGCACGCGGCACCGCCGCCGCTGAAGCGGCTCGCCGGGCGCTGGGCGTACCCGCTGACCGGTGCGCTGCTCCTGATGCGGCACCGGCCGATGCGCGTGCGCGTACGCGCGGAGGGCGTGCAGCACGAGTTCCGCACGCACCAGCTCTACGTGGCGAACGGCGGCTTCCACGCCGGGCGGCCGATCACGAAGGACACGGACGCGGACGACCGGCTCCTGGTGGCGTACCCGGTGGGTGGCCGGGGGAGGTTCGGGCTGGTGCGGGAGACGCTGCGGAACGCCTCGATCGGGCATCGGCGCACGCTCGACGACGACGTGTTCCTGCCGGTCGGGGAACTGTGGGTGGAGACGGACCGGCCCGCGCCGGTCGAGGTGGACGGCGAGCCGCGCGGCCGCACCCCGATGCGGATCGGCCTGGACGCGAACGCGTTGCGCGTGATGGCCCCGGCCGACACCGTCGACCGCTGAGACCGTTTCAGGGCCGGAGTATCAACTTCCCCGCGGTGGTACGGGCGAGCAGCGCGCGGTGTGCGTCCGCGGCCCGGTCGAGCGGGTACTCGCCGCCGTTGAGCGCGCGCAGCGAGCCGTCCGCGATCGCGCCGAGCAGCTCGCCGATCGCCTTCGTGTAGAGGTCCGGGCGGCGGCGGATCACGTGGATCAGCCAGAAGCCGATCACGCTGCGGCCCGCGCGCATCAGCGCGGCCGGGACGACCGGTGCCGGCGGCGTCCGGCCGGCCATGCCGAAGTGCACCAGCCGCCCGAGCGGGGCCAGCGCGCGCAGGCTCTCGCCGAAGACCGCGCCGCCGGTCATCTCCAGCACCACGTCGACCTTCCGGCCGCCGTTCGCCTCGATCAGCGCGTCCCGCAGCGCGTCCGGCGCGGGGTCGACGGCCACGTCCGCGCCCAGCTCGCGGGCGATCGCGCGCTTCTCCGCGGTGGACGCGGTCGCGATGATCCGGCCGGCGCCGGCCCGACGGGCCAGCTGGATCGCCTGCGAGCCGGTGCCGCCCGCGCCCGCGTGCACCACCACCGACTCGCCCGGTTCCAGGCGCGCGGCCTGGTGCAGCAGCAGGTACGCGGTGGATCCCTGGACCAGCGTGCCGAGCGCGGCCGCGTCGTCGACCGCGTCCGGCACCGGGATCAGCCGGTCCGGGCGGGCGGCGACCTTCTCCGCGTACGCGCCGGAGCCGACCATGGTGGCGTAGCGGCGGCCGTCCGGGCCGCGCACGATCGCCTCGCCGCCCGGGATCAGCGGCAGCTCCTGTCTCGCCAGATAGGAGTCATCGGTCTGGTGGGTGTCGGCGTAGTTGACACCGGCCGCGAGCACGTCCAGCACGACCTCGCCGTCACCGGGCACCGGGTCCGGCACCTCGGAGACGGTCAGCAGCTCCGGGCCGCCGAACTCGGTGATCTGGATCGCGCGCACGGGCGTACCCCCTGATTTCTGTCCTCCGCCGGATTATCCGCTATCACACGGACGGTAGGCCGAAACCGATATATCCACAATCATCTGTGCGCTGGATAGCGTCGAGACACCGTTCGCCACTCGATTGCGAGGTTCCGTGATGGTCCTGCGAAGACTGTCCGCGCTGTGCGCCGCGTTCGCGTTACTGCTCGGCGGCATGCTGGTCGCGGCACACCCGGCCCAGGCCGCCCAGGCGGCCGTGCGCGTCCTCTACTACGACGCCAGCGCGGCGCAGGAGTTCGTGTCCGTCGTACACCAGGGCGCGCAGATCTGGAACGCGCGCGTCACCAACGTGCAGCTGCAGCCGGTCACCGCCGGGCGCACACCGAACATCCGGGTCTACGCGGACAACGGCTGGCCGCGCGCGTACGTCAACTCGCTCGGCAACGGCCGCTGGTACATGGGCCGCGAGGCGACCGGCCAGGGCTACTACCAGCCGCGGATCGCCGCGCACGAGTTCGGCCACCTGCTCGGACTGCCGGACCGTCGCACCGGGCTGTGCACCGACCTCATGTCCGGCTCCAGCGCGCCGGTCTCCTGCCGCAACCCGAACCCGAACAGCACGGAGATCGCGCAGGTCAACGCCGCGTTCGCGGGCTCGCTGGCCACGGCCGGCAGGTACGTCTGGAAGTGACGCTCCGTGGCACCGGCTGGCACGCCGGTGCCACGCTGCACTCCATGAGCGTCGATCTCTTCGCACGGTGCCGGGACTACGACGTGGCCCGGGCCGCGCGGGCGGCCGGGGTGTACCCGTACTACCCGGTGTTCGCCGGGCCGGGCGGGCCGGTCGCGGAGCTGGACGGGCGCACCGTGATCATGTGCGGGTCCAGCGACTACCTGGGACTCGCCGCGGACCCGCGGGTGATCCGCGCGGCCCGGGACGCGGCGGCGCGCTACGGCACGTCGCGGTCCGGGTCCCGGATGCTGAACGGTGGCACGCCGCTGCACGCGGAGCTGGAGCGTGAGCTGGCCGCGTTCGCCGGGCTGCCGGAGGCGCTGCTGTTCCCGGCCGGCTACCAGGCGAACGTGGGCGCGATCGCAGGGCTGACCGGGCGGCGGGACGCGGTGCTGGTGGACGCGGAGGCGCACGCGTCCGCGTACGACGGCGCCGGGCTCGGGCCGGGACGGGCGCTGCGGTTCCGGCACAACGCCGCGGACGACCTGGCCCGGCGGCTGGCCGCGTGCCCCGGCGACGCGGCGCGGCTCGTGGTGGTGGACGGGCTCTACTCGATGAGCGGCGACGCCTGCCCGCTGCCCGCGATGATCACCACCTGCCGCCGGTACGGTGCCCGCCTGCTCGTCGACGACGCGCACGGCTTCGGCGTCCGGCCGCTGGACGTGACCGGCGTGGACCTGCTGACGGTGACGTTCAGCAAGGCGCTGGCGTCGGTCGGCGGCGCGGTCCTCGGGCCGCCGGAGGTACTGGACTACCTGCGGCACCACGCACGGCCGGAGATCTTCAGCGCGGTCGCGCCACCGGCGTCGGTCGCGGCCGCACTGGCCGCGCTGCGGATCGCGGCGGCCGAGCCGTGGCGCGGCGAGCGGGCGATCGCGGGCGCGGCCCGGCTGCGGGCCGTGCTCGGCACGCAGGGGCACGCGGTGCCGGCCGGGGCCGGGCCGATCGTCGCGCTGCCGCTGCCGGATCTCGCCTCGACACTCGCGGCGTGGCGGGGGCTGCTGGCCGCGGGCGTCTACGTCAACCCGGTGGTGCCACCGGCGGCCCGCTGCGGGCTGCGCATCACGATCACGGCCGCGCACACGGGCGCGCACCTGGACGCGGTGGCGGCCGCGTTCGCCGGCCGGGTCGCCCCGCCGGCGGCGCGGTGACCGGTGAGCGTGCCGGGCGGTCCGGCTGCGGTCAGCGGCGGCGGGTCGCCGGGGCCTGGATGGCCTGACGCCGCAAGCGCGGGCGGCACCGCCGCAGACCGGCCCGCGGCTTCAATCGGAGGACGACGACGAGCCGGAGGACGACGAGCCGGAGGACGAATCCGGCGACGACGACGGCGAGGAGTCCGGGGACGGACCGGACGCCGGCGGATCGTAGGACTGGGGCCCCGGGCCGGGGTGCGAGGGCGGCGGGTCGTAGGACGACGGGCCTGGATAACCCGGCTGGCCCGGATAACCCGGCTGGCCCGGATAACCCGGCTGGCCCGGATAACCCGGCTGGCCCGGATAACCCGGCTGGCCCGGATAACCCGGCTGGCCCGGGTAGGGCGGCTGCGGATCACCGGATGGGGGCGGGTAGCTCGGCAGCGGCGGATAGGACGACTGCGGATCACCCGAGGACGGCGGCGGATAACCCGGCGGCGGGTAAGACGATTGCGAATAGCCCTGCTGACCCGGATAGCCCTGCTGGCCACCGTACCCCTGGGGACTTGCCCGGTTCTTGGTCGTCAGCTTGTAGATGCCGAAGGCGATCGCCGCGACCACGCCGAGGCAGACCAGCAGGCAGAGCCCGCGGCCGACGACCATGCCGAGCGTCCTGGCCGGATCGTTGTCCATGGCGCCTCCCTACCCGTGGCTCGCCGCCCAGTACACACGCCCGCGGCGCCCGCCGCCACCCCGTTCCGGGGAACCGCGGGCTTGACCTTGTCACTGTGACAAGGTCTTCACTGGTGGGCGGAGGTGGTCACGATGAACCCGCAACGACTGCGCGACGCGCTCGCGGCCGGCAATCCGGCGACCCGGCTGCAGGCGGCGCTGGCGATCGGGACGCGCCCGGACGCCGCGCTCACCGACGCGCTGGTGACGCGCGCCGGCCTCGAGCCGGACTTCTTCGTCCGTGACATGCTCACCTGGGCGCTGACCCGGCTCCCGGCGGACGTCACGGTGCCGCGGCTGCGCGCCGAGCTGACCGCCGAGCGCGCCCAGGCCCGCGGTCAGGCGCTGCACACGCTGTCCAAGATCGGCGACCGGAGCGCCTGGCCGGCGATCACCCGGTCGCTGCTGCACGACGTGGACGACGAGGTGGCGCGCACCGCGTGGCGTACCGCGGTGGTGCTGGTGCCGGACGCCGAGCGGGCCGCGCTCGCCGCGGAGCTGGCCGCCGAGTTCGGCCGCGGCGACCGGGAGGTGCGGCTGAGCCTGAGCCGCGCGATCGTCGCGCTGGACGACGTGGCCGGGCCGGTCCTGGCGGCCGCGAGGACACACCCCGATCCGGCGGTGCGCGCACACGCGCGCGCCACGGAGCGGCTGCTGCACGACCCGGACGCCGGATTCGACCTGTCCGTCCACGAGGCGACCCGGGTCGTCGCGCTCGACCACGCCGGGCAGGGGGCCGCGGGTGCTGATCGGTGAGGTGGCGCGCCGCTCGGGGGTGAGTGCCCGGATGCTGCGGCACTACGACACGCTCGGGCTGGTGCGGCCGACCGGCCGGACCGTGGGTAACTACCGGGAGTACACGCCGGCGGACGTCCGCCGGATCTTCCACGTCGAGGGGCTGCGGTCGCTGGGGCTGTCGCTGCGGCAGATCGCGCGCACGCTGGACGACCCCGGTTTCACGCCGTCCGCTCTGGTCGGCGACCTCGTCCGGGAGACCGAGGAGCGGCTGCTCCGGGACCGTGAGCTGCTCGACCGGCTCCGGACCGTGGGCGCGGCCGAGCCGGCCGGCTGGGAGGACGTGGCACGCGTGGTCGAGCTGCTGCACGGGCTGCGGTCGCGCAGCGCGGAGCGGCGGCAGCAGGCCGTGCTGGCCACGCCGCTCCCGGCCGGGCTGCTGGCCGGCGCGGTGCTGACCGAGGCGGACCCGTACGTCGCCGGCGCGCTGCGCTGGGCGCTGGCCCGGACCGGCGGCGACGGTGCCGCTAGCCTGGCGTCCGGCCTGGCCGCCGGCGACGCCGAGGTGCGGCGCCGGGCCGTGCAGGCACTGGCGGAGCTCCCCGGCGGGGAGGCGACCGCGATGCTGACCGGCGCGCTGGACGATCCGGACCCGGCGATCCGGCGGTATGCGGCGCTGGCGCTGGGGTCGCGCGGCGTGACCGCGGCCGTGCCGACGCTGCTGGCCATGGTGGTGCACGGCCCGAACGAGGTGGAGGCGAGCGAGCATCTGGGCACGCTGGCGCGGGACCCGGCCTGGGCCGGCCGGATCATGGCGGCGCTGACCGCCGAGCTGGCCACGCACGCGGCGGACCGGGCGGTGCGGATCCGGCTGGTGCAGGCGCTGGCCGAGATGCCGGGCACGGTCGCGCTGGACGTGCTGCGCGAGCTGGCCGGGGATCCGGACCGGCCGGTCGCGCTGATCGCGTCGACGCTGGTGACGGCGCCGGAACGCTACGTGGCCGGGGGCGGACCCCCGGCCACGTAGCGGTTTCCCGCTATACGCGCGCCTTGTCCGGCTCGGGCTTGTGCCCGGCCGCCGCGGCCTCGTCCCGGCGGTTGGCCGCCAGCGACGTGAGCGTGACCGTGACCAGCGTCAGGATGATGAACGCGAGGGACAGCGGGGTCGGCACGTCCGGCACCCAGGACCAGACCGTGTGCGCCCAGTGCAGCACCAGCTTGAAGCCGATGAACGCCAGGATGATCGCCAGGCCGTGGTTGAGGTGGCGGAGCTTGCTGAGCGCGTTCTGCAGCACGAAGTACAGCGCGCGCAGGCCGAGCAGCGCGAACGCGTTCGTGGCGAACACGATGTACGGGTCCTCGGTCACGCCGTAGACGGCCGGCACCGAGTCGACCGCGAACACGATGTCGGTCATGAACACCGCGACCACGACCAGCGCCATCGGGGTGAGCGTGCGCTTGCCGTGCTCGACGATCGACAGCTTGGAGCCGTGGTACTGCTTCGTGACCGGCATCAGGCGGCGCAGGATCTTGACGCTGCGCATGCCGTCGATGTCGACCTCGTGGTCCGCGCCCTTGACCGCGTCGCGCATCACCTTGACCGCGGTGACCAGCAGGATGCCGCCGAACAGCAGGAACGCCCAGGTGCCGGTGCTGAGCACGGCCGCGCCCATGGCGATGAAGACGGCCCGGAGGACTAGCGCGCCGACGATACCGTAGAGCAGGACCCGCTGGGCCAGCTCCTTCGGCACCGCGAAGGCGGCCAGGAGCAGCATGAAGACGAAGAGGTTGTCGACCGAGAGGGACTTCTCCACGACGTAGCCGGTGAAGAACTCGATCGACGGGGTGGCGCCGTAGAGCGGCCAGATGATCAGGCCGAACGCGACCGGGAGGGCCAGGTAGAAAATGGTCCAGCCGACGGCCTCCCGCATGTGCACGTCGTGCGGCCGCCGGGTGATCACGAAGTCGACGGCCAGCAGGCCGAGCAGGATGACGAGCGTGATGCCCCACAGGCCGGGGGATCCGATCGTCTGGAGCGGAGCGGACAGGACATCCACGGGTGTGCCTCCTCAGGCGCACGCGAAATCGCCTGAGGTCTCCCCCACCGTGCGACGACTCGGGCACGGCGACCGTCCGGGGGTCACATGGGTGCACCCGTACTGACCGGAACGATCTTTGTGGGGTACTCCCCTCGACGGGCAACCATATGGGCTCTCCCTGGATGATTCCTGAGAACCACCAGTTCAGGGGCGTGTTGTGACTATTTGCAACCGGCCAGCGTGCGCAGGATCTCACCGGCCGGCCCGGGACGTGCGTTCGCATGCCCGGTGCCGGCCCACAAATTGATCGACTCGGCGTCGCCGCGGGCCGCCGCGGCTGCCCGGATCGGCGCGGTCAGGTGGTGGACCGCGGGGTACGCGAGCGGTGCGTGCGGGCCGTACGCGTCGGTGAAGCGGTTGCGCAGCGCGCGGGCTGGCCGGCCGGTGAACGCGCGGGTGACCACGGTCTCCCTGCCCTCGCTCAGCGCGGTGCGGTGCGGTGCGCGGGTACCCGCCTCGTTCGCGAGCAGGAACGCGGTGCCGGCCTGGACCGCGGTCGCACCCGCGTCCAGCAGCGCCCGCACACCGGCCGCGGTGCCGGTGCCACCGGCCGCGACGACCGGTACCGTCCGGGGCACGGTGCGCAGTAGCGTGAGCGCGGTGCCGGAGCCGTCGTAGCCGGCCGGGTCGAACGTGCCGGAGTGGCCGCCCGCGGTGCCGGCCTGCGCGATCAGCGCGTCCGGGCCGAGCGCGAGCGCGCGCCGGGCCTCGCCGGCGTTCGTCACGGTGAGCAGGACGGCGCTGCCGCTCCCCCGCAGTGCCGTGATCACGTCCGTGGGCGGCAGCCCGAACGTGAAGCTGACGAACGGCACACCGGCGGCGATCCGTACCTTCGCCGCGAAGTGGTCGTCGTCCGTGAGCGGCGGTGCGGGCAGCGGCCCGTGGTCCGCCTCCAGCGTCGCCCGGTATCTCGCCACCTCGGCGGCATCGGCGGGCGCGAGGTCCGGCACGAAGATGTTGAGCCCGAACGGCACGCCGGCCGCGCGTGCCTCGGCCACCTCGCGCGCGGTCGCCTCCGGCGTACGGTAGCCGGCCGCCAGGAATCCGAGACCACCGGCGCGGGCCGCCTCGACGACCAGCGCGACCGTGGACGGTCCCCCGGCCATCGGCGCGACGACCACCGGGCGGGACAACTCGATCACGCTGAGGAATCTACCCTGCATCCATGATCACGCATTCCCCGCTCGCCCGCGTCTGCGCCGCGATCCGCGACCACCGCGCCTTCGAGATCGTGATCGTGGTGGTGATCGGCGCGAACGCCGTGGTGCTCGGCATCGAGACGTACCCGCACCTCGGCACGTGGGAGCCGATCCTGCACGGGCTGGAGCTGAGCTTCCGCGCGGTGTTCGTCGTCGAGATAGCGATCCGGATCCTGGCGCACGGCCGGCGCCCGCAGGACTTCTTCCGCAACGGCTGGAACGTCTTCGACTTCCTCGTGATCGCCGCGGTCTTCATCCCCGGCCTGCACGGCGACTCCGCGCTGCTGCGCATCCTGCGGATCGCGCGGGTGCTGCGCCTGGTCCGCTTCTCCCCGGGCCTGCGCGTCATCGTCACCGCGCTGCTGCGCAGCCTCCCCGGTATCGGCGGGTTCCTCGCGCTCGCCCTGGTCACCGTCTACCTGTACGGCATGGCCGGCTGGCTGATCTTCGCCGACGAGTTCCCGGCCGAGTACGGCACGGTCGGCCGCGCCGCGATCACGCTCTTCGTACTGCTCTCCCAGGAGAACCTGCCGGACCTGATCGCGCAGGGCATGGCCTACTCGCCGTGGACGCTGCTGTACTACGTCAGCTATGTCCTGATCACCGCGAACCTGCTGGTCAACATCCTGATCGCGGTCATCGTCAACTCCATGGAGGAGGCCCGCCGCCTGGAGATCACCGAAGGCCTCTCGTCCGGGTACGACGTGGACGGTGACGGTGTCCCCGACGAGATCGACCGGATCGCGATCAGCCAGCGCATCGACGACCTCCGCACGCTCCTCGCCGAACTGGAACGCGACCTGCGCATCGACCGGGACCGCGACTGAGACCCGTACGATCACCGGGTGACCGAGCTGCGTACCGAACGGTTGACACTGCGGCGCTGGCGGGATGCGGACCGGGAGCCGTTCGCCGCGCTGAACGCCGATCCCGAGGTGATGCGGCACTTCCCGGCGACGCTGAGCCGCGAGCAGTCCGACGCGATGATCGACCGGATCGACGGCGACCTCGCGCGTCAGGGCTTCGGGCTCTGGGCCGTCGACGCACCGGACGGCTTCATCGGCTTCGTCGGCCTGGCCCGGCCCCGCTTCGAGGCCCACTTCACGCCCGCGACGGAGGTCGGCTGGCGGCTGGCCCGGCATGCCTGGGGCCACGGCTACGCCACCGAGGCGGCCCGCGCCGTGCTGGCCCACGCGTTCACCGCGCTGGCGCTGCCCGGCCTGGTCTCGTTCACCGCGCACACCAACGCGCGGTCCCGCGCGGTCATGCGGCGCCTCGGCCTCACCCACGATCCCGCGGAGGACTTCCGGCACCCCAACATACCGCCGGACGACCCGCTCCAGCCGTGCGTCCTCTACCGCATCGACGCCGCCGCCTGGCGTGCGGAGAACGGGTGGCCGGAAGCGGGAGGACCGCAGCCGTGAACGAAGAGATCCTGCTGCCGCGCGGCAACGTGAGCGGCGACATCGTGCGCGTCGGCGACACCGTGCGGCGGCCGGCCGGGCCGTGGACGCCGTCGGTGCACGCGTTCCTGGAGCACCTGCACGGCGCAGGGTTCGCGCACGCGCCGCGTCCGCTCGGGTTCGACGAACGCGGGCGCGAGGTGCTGACGTTCGCGGAGGGCACCGTCCCGTGGGGCGACGACCTGCCGCTGCTCGCCGGCGACGGCACGCTCCGGGCGGTGGCGCGGGTGATCCGGGACCTGCACGACGCGGCCGCGGGCTTCGTACCGCCGGACGACGCGGTGTGGAACACGCTGGTCCCGCCGGACCGGACCGAGCTGATCACGCACAACGACCTCGCGCCGTGGAACCTGGTGGCCGGCGAGCGGCTGACGTTCATCGACTGGGACGGGACCGCGCCCGGGTCACGCCTGTGGGACCTGGCCTACGCGGCGCACGGTTTCCTGCCGCTGGCCCGCTGGTCCGGGTGGGATCACGGCCGGCGGCTGGGCGTGTTCGCGGACGCGTACGGCGCGGACGAGGCGATGCGCGAGGCGCTGGTCCCGTTGCTGGCCCGGCGTACCCGCGCGATGCACGACTTCCTGCGCGAGCAGGCCGGCCTCGGCGTGGAGCCGTGGCTGACCCACTGGCGCACCGGCCACGGCGACGCCTGGCGCGACGACACCGCCTACATCGAGGAGCACGACAGCGTCTGGCGGCGGGCACTCGGGCTGTCGTAGGTAGGGCTTGCCCTACCCCGTATCTAGGGGTTCACCGGATGGGCCGGTGGTGCCGCGATCGATAGCGTCGACGGTATGACGACCGTGATCGTTACCGCCGGCCCGGACATCTCGCTGCGGCAGCTCGGGATTGACACGCGCTACGTGCTGACCGGGTTCCCGATCGGCGTGCTCACGTCCGTGGGCCTCGCCACCGCGGTCGTGCTCGGCCTGGGCACGGCCGTGCTGCTGGTCGGCGTGCCGATCCTGGCCGGTGCGCTCGCCGGGTCCGCGCGGGTGGCGGACGCGGAACGGCGGCGTGCCGCGCGCGTGCTCGGCCGCCCGGTCCCGGCCCCGGAACGCCGGCGGCGCCGGCGGGCGCTGGCGCACGGGCTGCTCCGGGTCGTGCCGAGCACGGTCTCGTGCGCGCTCGTGGTGACCTGGTGGTCCGCCGCGGCCGCCGGGCTGAGCGCGTCGCTGTGGGACTGGGCGGTGCCGTACGGGCCGGGCGCCGAAGGGCTGCCCGCCCTGATCGGGCTGGGCTCGGCGGCCGAGACCCGGATCTGGCTCTACATGGCGACCGGGCTGCTGTTCGCGCTGACGCTGGCGCCGCTGGTCCGGGCCGTGGCGCGGATGGAGGCCCGGTTCGCCGAGCGCCTGCTGAGCCGCGCCTGATTCGTCCTTTTGCCCGGCCTTTGTGTGCCCCGGTTCGCCGGCCCTGGCGGAGGCTTAGGGTGCGGGCATGACGACCGTGACGCTGCGCCCGATGCACGCCGGCGAGTTCGGCGCTTTCCGGGCCTCGGTGCTGGATCTGACGGTGGACTCGCTGGTCACGTCCGTGGGGATCGCGGCCGGGGTGGCGCGGTCGAAGGCGTTCGACGGCATCTGCGCGCTGCTTCCGCTCGGCTTCGACACGCCGGGTCACGTATTGGTGGTCGGCGAGTCGGACGGCGGGCGGATCGGCGCGGCCTGGTTCGGGCTGCGGCATCCGCACGGCATCGCCGGCTGCGGCTACCTGCACATGCTCACCGTGGACGCCGGCCATCGCGGGCAGGGTCTCGGCCGGGCGCTGCTGTCCGCGGTGGAGGCCGAGGCGCGGACCCGTGGCTGCGCGGCGCTGGAGCTGAACGTGTTCGGCACCAACAAGGCCGCGGTCGGGCTGTACGACTCGTCCGGGTACGACCTGATCACACAGCAGCTGCGGAAGTCGTTCTGAGCCAGCGCAGCGTCCCACCGGCCGCGACCACCCACCCGCACAGCAGCAGCGCGAACAGCGCGAGGGCGAGCGCGGCCAGCGGTGCCGAGCCGGTGCGCCCGGACAGCCCCGCCACGCCGGTGACCAGCGTGCCGACCGGGAACGTGAACGCCCACCACCCGGGCGTGAACGGCAGCCCGTCCCGCGCGGCCCGCAGCGTCAGCGCGGCCGCCAGCGACAACCAGAGCAGAGCACACCCCAGCACCGGTACGGCGTAGAGCACCGCGGCCGCGTTCGCCACCTCGGCCAGGTGCGCCGGGGCCGCGGCGGCCAGCAGGTGCGCCGCCGTCATCGACTGCCCGAGCGGGCCGAGCACGATCCACAGCGTGGGTACGCCGGCGGCCGTACCCGGCCCGTGTGCGGCCAGCCGCGCCCACACCTGACCGATCACCACGGCCGCGGCGGCCAGGCTCGCGCCGAACATGGCCGCGCACGCGATCAGCAGCTGGGCGCGCGGCTCACCGTCCGGCAGGTGCGCCGCGAGCAGCGCGCCCTGCGCGGCCGCGACCATCGGCGGCACCACCGGCATCAGCCGCCCGCCGGGGGCCTCACCGGGCCCACCCCACCCCCGGGTCATCGTCCGGTACGGGATCAGCACGGCCGTGACCAGCCCACCGGCGGCACCGATCAGCCAACAGGCCGCGGCGACCGGGACCGCGCCGGGCACGCCGGCCATCAGCGCGCCCGCGCCGATCGTCATGACCGCCATCGGCGGCGCGCCCCAGAAGTGCGCCGCGGCCGGATCGTCCAGGTAGGTGCGGCGGTGCCGGCGCAGGTGCCGGGCGAAGCCCACGGTGAGCACGGCCAGCAGCGCGACCGCGACCGTCCAGACCACGGTGGCGGCCCGGTGCACGCCGGGGAGGTGCTGCGGCAGCGACAGCGCGGCGGTGGCGAGCACGCCGGTGCCCATCACGGTCGCGAACCAGTTCGGCCCGAAGTTCATGATCCCCAGGCTGGCCGGGTGTGCGGCGGTCCGGTAGGCGGCGCGTCCGCCTGAGGTCATAACCTGCGCTTATGCCTCTGCCGCCGCCGGTTTCCGATCTGACCGGCTTCGACCTGCTGCTCTCCGTCGCCCGGCTGGGCAGCGTCGGCCGCGCCGCCCGGGAACACCGCGTCTCCCAGCCGGCGGCGAGCGCCCGCCTGCGCCGGCTGGAACGCACGCTCGGCCTGACGCTGCTCGACCGCGGCCCGCGCGGTTCCACGCTCACCGCGGACGGCGCGCTCGTCGCGGACTGGGCACGGACGGCGCTCGACGCCGCCACCGCGCTCGCCGAGGGCGTCGCCACGCTGCGCCAGACCGCCGGCGGCCGGCTGCTGATCGCCGCCAGCCAGACCGTCGCGGAGTACCTGCTGCCCGGCTGGCTGGTCGCGGTCCGCGCCGGCCACCCCGGTCTCGCGGTGGCGCTGCAGGCCGCGAACTCCGCGTCCGTGGCGACGCTGGTCCTGGACGGCGGCGCGGACCTCGGCTTCGTCGAGGGCCCGGACCTGCCGGCCGGCCTGCACGCGGAGACCGTCGCCACGGACCGGCTGGTCGCGGTGGCCGGACCGGGCCACCCGTGGGCACGCCGCCGGCGCGGCATCACCGCGGCCGAGCTGGCGGCCACGCCGCTGGTCGCCCGGGAGGCACTGTCCGGCACCCGGCGCGCACTGGAGGCCGCGCTGCGCACCCACGGCGTCACCTCGGTGGCGCCGCCGCTGCTCGAGCTCTCCTCCACCACCGCGATCAAGCACGCGATCCTGGCCGGCAGCGGCGCGGCCGTGCTCAGCTCGCTGGCGGTCTCCGCGGAACTGGCCGCCGGCACGCTCGTCGAGGTACCGGTCCCTGGTGTACCGCTGCACCGCTCGCTGCGCGTCATCTGGCCCACCGGTCGTCAGCTCACCGGCGCCCCGCACGACCTCTACCTGATCGCCCGTCGCGGGGCCGCCGTTGCCCGGGTGGATTAGTGTGGCGATATGCCACAAAACGGACGCCGCCAGGGGCGACGCAACCGGCGCACCGGCGCCTTCCGGGCGGCGCGCGCGACGTTCACCTTCGTCGTGGGCATCGCGGGACCGATCGGCCTCGCCATCACCGTGCACCAGGTCTACCTGTCGAAGCCGGTGGCGGACGTTCCGCAGCCGGCGGTCACGGCGAGCCCCGGCCCGGTGGCGGACGTGACGACCGGCCTGCCCGCGACCAGCCCGCCGGCGGGCCGGGAAACCGCACCTGACCACGGCGGGCAGCCCGCCGCTCCGGCCGTCGACGGGCAGCCCGCCGACGGGCAGCCCGCCGGTGGGCACGGCGAGCTGCCGCCGGCCGCCGGCCGGTCCGGGAGCGGCGGGACCGGCACCGATCGGGTGGCGGGCGACGAGGGCCGGGAGCCGGTCGCCTCGGTCGCGCCCACGCCGGCCCCGACCGGCGCCGCGCCGTCAGCGCCACCGCCCACCGCGGACGGCCGGGCCGAGCCCTGCCGGTGGAAGGTCCGCTGGCGGTCGGCGGGGATCTACCGGTCCCGGTCGGACCCGGAGCCGGTGGCGTACGCGAGGCGCAATCAGGTCCTGACCGGCGCCTGCTGGACCGTCACCGGCCCGTCGCGGCGCACCGGCCGGGAGACCGAGATGTACTACCGGGTCGACGCCGGCCAGGCTCCCGGCGGCGCCGCGCTGCCGGCCGGGTACGTACTCGCCGAGTCCCTGGTCACCGCGCTCTCCTAGCCGGAATATCCGGTTCCCGCACCGCCGCGGTTCTGGCACGCTGCACCGGGTGGATACCGAGATCGTCGACGATGTCGCCGGGGACGTGCGCTGGCGGGCACTGCGGCCGTCCGGGGCGGGTGCCGGGCTTCCGCTGATCGTGCTGCTGCACGGCGCGTTCTCCTCGGCCGATCTGGTCACCCGGATCCGGCCGCTCGTGGACCGGCTCCTGGACCGGGGCGAGCTGGCGCCGGCCGTGGTCGCGTGCGCCTCGACGCCGACCGTGGGCGGTTTCTACCTGGGCGGGTGGGAGACGTTCGTGGCGCAGACGTTCCCGGACGTGCTGCACCGGCGGCTGGGCACGGACCTGGAGCGGGTCGCGCTGCTGGGCGCGTCGATGGGCGGCTACGGCGCGCTGAAGATCGCGTTCGCGAGCCCGCACCGGTGGCGTGCGGTCGCGGCGGTGTCCCCGGCGTTGCTCGACGACGAGCCCGGGCCGCGGAACACGATCGGCGTGCTGGGCGAGCTGCGGGACGCGATGGCCGCGGCGGGCTGGGAGCACAGCAGCGTGCGGCACCGGCTGCGCGGGAACGCGGACTCGATCCGGCGGAGCGGCCTGAAGATCATGCTGCGCTGCGGCGACCGCGACGTGTTCGCGCTGCACGACGGCACCGAGCGGTTGCATCGCGAGCTGTGGGATCTGGACGTGGCCCACGACTACCACCTGGTCCGCGACGCCGATCACGACGAGCCGGAGGCGACCGCGGCGATGCGCGCCGCGCTCACGTTCGTCGCAGCAGCCCTGCACGACGAGCCCGGCGCGGTGCGCGGGGACGCTCCCGGCGGGCTCCGCGCGCTGCTCGCGCCGGATCTCGCCGAGGCCGTCAGGCGCGATCCGGACACGTCCCGCCGCTACGGCCGGATGTGAACAACGGGGCCGAGCCGGGCGAGCACGCCCCGGGTTTTCCGGACCACCGCGCGACGTGCAGGGAGGCCGCCCGCGGCCGACCGGTGCCCGCGGGAGCATGCGGCAGGTGACCGCGCCGGAAGCGGGAATATCGGCATTTCCGGCATAGCCGGGAGAACCCGGGCGACCCGGTGGGGCCGCCCGGGGTCTCAGATGAGCGTGGCCGCCTGGGTCAGCAGCTCACCGGTGCGCGGGTCGCGGCACAGGTATCGCTGGCCCTCGTGCATCCAGCCCCAGATGTCGTCCTGGACCAAGGGCTCCTTGCAGTGCAGGCACCGCGGATCGGTCGGTTGGGCGGTGGAGGCACCGCTGCGGACGGAGGTGGGCGTCAAGGTCGGCTTCCCTTCGGTCTCGTGTGGTCGGGGCCGTTCCAAGTCCCCCCGGAGATCACGTGCAATACCGCACCGTAGCGGATCCGGACGAAATCGATGACATGGGCATTGACCTCGGGCAACCTCAATCACCGTTCGTGTGACGGGGGTCTCAGTTGGTGGTAATTCCTCCGGATGCCCTAGGTTGGGCCGAAGGGGCCGCACGAAACGGCCGGAGAGGCCGCCTGCGTGCGCGAAGGAGGCACGGCTTGTCGACCAGCGGCGTCACGGAGGCTGACAGACGGCCCGCCTCGCTCTACGACGAGGCGGAGGCCGCCCGGCAGCGCGGCGACTACCGGGCCGGGGTCACGCTCGCGCGGCGTGCCGCGGAGTTCAGCGCCGAGCGCGGCGACGTGGCCGGTCAGGCGTCCGCGCTGCGCCTGGCCGCGAACCAGCTGCTGCGCGTCGGCGAGCAGGAGGCCGCGATCACCGCCTGCACGCAGGCGGCCGGGCTGTTCGAGTCGATCGGCGACGAGCGTGGCATCTGCGAGACGCTGACCGTGCAGGCGATCCCTTTCAACGACCTCGGGCTGCACGAGGAGGCGCTGGACGCGCTGGACCGGGCCCGCCGGATCGCGCAGCGGCTGGACGACCGTGCGCTGCTCTACTGGGTGCACAACCGCACCGGCGTGGTGCACGCGGCCATGGGGGACCTCGCGGCCAGCAACGAGTGCCTGCGGCACGCGCTCGCGGTGGTCGACCCGGGCGACGACGAGGCCCGTTTCTGCGTGCTCAACAACCTGGGCGACAACGCGGTGTTCCGCATCCCGCAGCTGCGCGAGCTGGGCCGGGAGGCGGAGGCGGAGGAGCTGCTGGAGATCGCGCTCGGCCACGTGCGGACCGCGCTGGAGCTGGCCCAGGCCGCCAACCACCCGTACCGGCAGTCGATCGTGCTGGACAACTACGGCATGCTGATGGCCCACCGGGGCGACTACGGCGAGGCGTTCACGCTGGTGGAGAACTCGCGGATGATCGCGCTCGCGCACGGCTACCGGTCGCTGGAGTCGGCCGCGCTGCAGCATCAGGCGCAGATCCGGCTGCTCCGCGGTGACTGCGCGATCGCGGTGCTCGGCCTGCTGGAGGCGCTGGAACGCGTCACCGAGGCCAAGGAGAAGCCGATGACCATGGCCATCCACCTCCAGCTGTCCCAGGCGTACGAGCGGATCGGCGACTTCAAGGCCGCGCTGGCGCACTACCGGTCGTACCACGCGCTGGAGCGGGAGGCGCACAACGACGTCGCCGCGGTCCGCGCCCGGATGATGGTCCACCTGTTCGAGCTGGACAACGCGCGCCTCGAGGCCGACAACGCGCGCCTGGAGTCCGAGCTGCACCGCATGCGCAGCGCCGAACTGGAGCAGCAGGCGCTCACCGACGCGCTCACCGGCCTCGCCAACCGCCGCGCCGCCGACCAGCGCCTCCCGGAGATGGCCGCGCTCGCGGACGCCACCGGCCGCCCGTTCTGCCTCGCGATCGCCGACGTCGACCACTTCAAGCTGGTCAACGACCGCTACGGCCACGCCGCCGGCGACGACGTGCTGCGCCGGATCGGCGCGCTGCTCCGCGAACACGTCCGCGGCATCGACCTGGTCGCCCGCCTCGGCGGCGAGGAGTTCCTGATCGCGTTCGAGGGCGTCGACCTGCCCGAGGCCGCCCACCTGGCCGAGAAGCTGCGCCTGGTCGTCGCGAACCACGACTGGTCCGCCCTCCAGCCCGGCCTCGCCGTCACGGTCAGCATCGGCGTCGCCGAACACGACCACGGCGACCCCGCACTCCTGCTCCCCCGCGCCGACGCCCGCCTCTACGCCGCCAAGCGCGCCGGCCGCAACCGCGTCACCGCGGCAGACTGACGAACCGCTTTTCCCACTCCCGGCGTGGCCGCTTCCCGCACGCTCCCGCGGGCACCGGTCGTCGCTGGCGCTCCTCCCTGCCAGTCGGTGGGTGCGCGCCCTGCACCGTCATCGCTTTGCTCTGCTTACCTGGAACACCTGCCCTACCCGAACACCTACATTTGCTTGCACCCCTGGCAACCAGCCGAAATACGTCGCAAGCGGCGCAAGGCTCAAACCCTGACGGCGCACGCCCCGCCCCGCTCCGGAGACCGGGCCGCGCGGAAACCCGACCCGGCCCGCAGGCCCGACCCGGCGGAGGCCCGGCCCGGCGGAGGCCCGACCCGGCCTGGCACGGGCACGCCGGGCACCACACGAACGCGCGAAGCGCAGCACAGCGCAAACGCGCGAAGCGCAGCGTCGGACCGCACGGCGCGGCGCTGCTCTGCGCAATGGCGATGCGCCGTAGCTGCTTCGGAGCGCGTGCGAAGCCCGCGTCCGAAATATCGCCGTATCTCGCTCCACCTTCGAGTGTCGGTGTCCGCAGGAATCCCGCCTGCCCGGCTGAGTGATCAATCAGTGGCGCAAAAAGGAGGTCAACTTCGATATGTGATCTCCTTTTCGCACCACTGATTGATCACTCAGGGCCGGCGGCGCCGCCTTCGCGCCAGGCCGGCCGGAGAGTCGCCGGACGCCTCGTCCCCGATATCGCGATATTTAGGGCGCGGGGTGCGGCGGTCGCTGGCTCGGTGGTGCGGTGCGAGATCTGGATGCCGCTGGTGGCCGCTTCGCCCGGATCGAAGCGGCCACCACCACACCTGGATCTTCGATCCCACACGGATGGAAGATCATCCCGGGCATTGGCCCCGCCCGGGGTGGCGAGCGAAGCACGCGGCCGTCGCCGTTCAGCCGGACTGGCGCGTGGGCCGAATAGTGGCCGCGTGCCGACCATCCTCGTCGACGATCTTCGGTCCTTCACCGATGAGCGCGCCGTGCTCGTGGCCCGCAGCGGTGCCGAGGGCGTCGTGCTGCTCGACCGGCATCGCGGGGAGCACATCGACGAGCTGTGGCTCGATCACGACCTCGGCGGCACGGACACGGTCTGGCCGGTCGTCGCGCTGCTCGAGCGGGCGGCGTTCGACGGGGAGCCGTTCAGCATCGGGACGGTCGTCGTCCACTCGGCCAACCCGCCGGGCGTGGCCGCGCTCGTCCAGGCGCTGGGGCGCTGGGGTTACCGGGCGCGGCCGGCGCCCGGCGTGCCGGCGGTCGCCTATCGCTGACGGGGCCGGGGGACGCGTCTGGTGGCGCGGCCGCCGTGGAGGAAGAGGGCGCGGCCGTCGGTGTCGGTGCCGAGGAAGGCGTAGACCGGGTGTGCGGTGCCGGGGTGGTCGCGGACGATCAGCGTGTCGCCGGTGAGGCGGACGAGTTCCTGGGGCGGGGTGGGCGGGCCGAGCTGGGTGAAGATGCCCTTCGGGGTGTCGTGCAGCCAGAGGCGGCCGGCCGGGTCCTGGGTGACGGTGAGGTCGGCGACGCGGGAGGAGTAGGTGCCGAGGTAGCGGGTGGCGTCGATCGGCTCGGGCCGCGCCGGCGGCCGGGCGGGCGCGGGGAGCGTGATGCCGGTCAGCTCCTCGATCAGCGGTGGTAGCAGCGCGTGGTAGAGCGAGGCCGCGTCGCCGCCGTTGGTGAGCAAGGCTATCGCGACGTCGCGGTCCGGGATGACGCGGAGGAAGGCGGCCTGGCCGATGGTGCCGCCGTCGTGGCCGATGACGGTGCCGGTGTCGTTCATGATCTCCCAGCCGAGGCCCCAGCCGGCGCCGGGCAGGCCGGGGGCGGGGCGGTCGGCGGCGCGCTGCTGCATCGCCTTGACGCTGGCCGGGGAGAGCAGGCCGTCGCCGCCGGACATGTGCATGCGGGCGAAGAGCAGCAGGTCGCCGGCGCTCATCGCGAGCATGCTGCCGGCCGGGGCGTTGGAGCGGGGCAGCGCCCAGACCGGGGCGGGGGCGAGCGGGGCGCCGAGGGACGGGGCGATGTGGCCGACCGCGGTGCGGTGCAGAACCGCCTCGTAGGCGTCGGTGGCGAGCGCGGTGATGCCGAGCGGGGCGGCGATCGACTCGCGCAGGCAGACGTCGAACGGGCGGTCGCGTAGCACCTCGACGACGCGGCCGAGGACGGCGAAACCGGCGTTGTTGTAGGAGAGCATGGTGCCGGGCGGGAAGAGCTGCGGGGTGTCGCCGAGCGTGTCGACGAACCGGGCCACGCAGTCGTCGCCGCGGCCGGTGTCGGTGAACAGGTCGCCCTCGAAACCGCCGGTGTGGCAGAGCAGGTGGCGGATCGTCACGGTCGCCGCGGCGGTTTCCGAGCCGAGCCGGAAGGACGGCAGGTAGGCGCGGACCGGGGCGTCCAGTTCGAGCAGGCCCTCCGCGGCCAGCTGCATGATCAGCGTGGTGGTCCAGACCTTGGTGATCGAGCCGACCTGGAAGAGCGAGTCGGTGGTCACCTCGACGCCGGTCCGCGAGTTGAGCACGCCGTGCGCGAGCGCGAACCGTTCACCGCCCGCGGACACCGCCAGCACCGCGCCGGGCACGGAGAAACGGGCGAGCAATGCGGGCAGTGATGATCTGATCACATCGAGAGACATGAACACCACCCTAAAACCGTTGCAGCGGTACGGAATCCGGCGCGCGAGATTCGTACCGGTGCATGCGTTTGATCTGGATTTGCAGCTGCCGGGAATCGAGCGGTTGACTGGGACCCGTGAACGAGGAACAGAGCGTGCGGTTCGGGCTGGACACCTTCGGCGACGTGACGGCCGGCCCGGACGGCAAACGGTTGCCGTACGCGCAGGTCATCCGCGACGTGGTGGAGCAGGCCGTGCTGGCCGAGCAGGTAGGGGTGGACGCGTTCGGCGTCGGCGAGCACCACCGGGACGACTACGCGGTGTCCGCGCCGGAGATCGTGCTGGCCGCGATCGCGGCACGCACCTCCACGATCCGGCTGGGTACGGCCGTGACCGTGCTCAGCTCGGACGACCCGGTGCGGGTGTTCGAGCGGTTCGCCACGCTGGACGCGATCTCGCACGGACGCGCCGAGATCACGCTGGGCCGGGGCTCGTTCACCGAGTCGTTCCCGCTGTTCGGGTACGAGCTGCGCGACTACGAGAAGCTGTTCGTCGAGAAGCTGGACCTGATGTCGCACCTGCTCGACGAGGGCCCGGTCACCTGGTCCGGCACGGTCCGCGCGGCGCTGGCGAAGCAGGAGGTCTACCCGAAGACCGAGTCGGGCCGGATCACCACGTGGATCGGCGTCGGCGGCAGCCCGGAGTCGGTGGTGCGCGCGGCGTCGTACAAACTGCCGCTGGTGCTGGCGATCATCGGTGGTGAGCCGGCCCGGTTCGCGCCGTACGTCGAGCTGTACCACCGGGCGCTGACCGAGCTGGGCACGCCGAAGCTGCCGGTCGCGGTGCACGCGCCCGGGTTCGTCGCGGAGACCGACCGGGAGGCGGCGGACACGCTCTGGCCGCACCTGCGCGTGATCATGGACCGGATCGGCCGGGAGCGCGGCTGGCCGCCGATGACCCGCCGCCGCTTCGACTCGGACATCGCCGAGGGCGCGCTGCACGTCGGCTCGCCGGAGACGGTGGCGCAGAAGATCGCCCGGACGATCAAGGCGCTCGGCATCCAGCGGTTCGACCTGAAGTACTCCAACGGCACGCTCCCGCACGACGCGATGAGCCGCTCGATCGAGCTGTACGGCACGCAGGTCATCCCCCGGGTCCGCGAGCTGCTGGCGGATTGACGCCCGCGGCTACGGTGTGCGGGTGACATCGACGCTCCCGCCGGCACTCGGCACGCTGGGCACGCTGGCCGCGCTGGTCGCTCTCACCGTGCTCGTCGTGACGCTCCGGCGGGCCCGCCGGGCCACCGAGGCCCCGGGCCCGCAGGGCTACACCGGCACGCCGCAGTTCCTCGTGGTGCTGCGCGGCTACGACATCGGCCACGTGCAGGCACTGGTCGCCCGGGTCGACACCGCGCGCCGCTCCGGCGACCCGGCGCTGCGCGCGGCCGTGGCCGCCGAGGCACGCGGCGCCGCGTTCCCGGTGGTGCTGCGCGGCCTCGACCGGGGCGCGGTCGACGCCTACCTGCGCGCCGCCGCGGCCGAACTCTCGTCGTGACCGCGCTCCGCCGCGGGTCCGGGGTCGTACGGCGGGTGCGCACACGCCGTCGAAACAGGCGCGACACCACAGCCGCCACAGACGTCACGGAGACTGCGCCGGTGCGGCCTCGGCCGTAGAGTGAATCTCTGGTTCCGACCGATCGGGAGACCCCTCACGTGAGCACCACCGACGAGTACCACTACCCCGTCTCCGGCGTGCCCGTCGTCGAGACGGACCACCCGGGCCGCACGATCGCGCCGGACAACGTCACCGTGGTCTTCGACGACGGCGAGTTCCAGCAGCTGTCGATCAGCGGCCAGTGCGTCGAGGCCCCGCGCATCCGGGTGACCCGTCGCTACAAGAAGGCCAAGCGCGTCCCCGAGTGGGCCCGGCAGTACCTGGCACCCGACGCCGCGTGAACCCGGATGCCTCCTTCCCCGACTGAACCCGGGAAAGGAGGCACCGATGCACGATGAACTGCTGGTCGTCCGCGCCCAGCTCGGCGAGCGGGACGCGTTCGCCGACCTGGTCCGGGCCTGGCACGATCCGGTACACACGTTCGCCCGCCGCATGATCGGCCCCCGCGACGCGGACGACGTGGCCCAGGAGGTGTGGCTCGCCGTCGTCCGCGGCCTGCCCCGCCTCCGCGAGCCCGCGCGGTTCGCGCCGTGGCTGTTCCGCATCGCCCGGCGGGCCGTCACCAACCGGCTCCGCGCGGAGTACGCGCAGCCGGCCGCCGAGACCACCGCGCCCGAACCCGACGTCGGCGACCTGGTCGCGGACCGCGCCACGATCGCGGCCGGGCTGGCCGGCGTCCCGGTCCGCGAACGCGAGCTGCTGATCCTCTTCTACCTTCAGGACCTCTCCCTGGAGTCCTGCGCCGAGATCTGCGACGTCCCGGTCGGCACGGTCAAGTCACGCCTCGCCCGCGGCCGCCGGCTGCTGCGCGACGCCCTCACCCGGAAGGGACCTCAGCGATGAACGCCGACGACCTGCTCAGCACGCTCTCCCCCCGGCTGTCCCTGGCCCGCCGCATCGCCGCGGTCGCCGCCGGGCTCGGCGGCCTCACCGTCGCCGCCGTGGTCGCCTCGCTGTGGGCGACCGAACCGGCGCTGCCCGCGGCAACCCGGGCCGCGTTCGCCGGCGTCATCGCGATCGGGCTGGCCTGGGTGGCGTATGCGGCCTGGCTGCTCACCCGCCGTCACCCGCTGTTCGCCCGGGACCGGGTGATCGCGGCCTGGCTGTCGCTGACCGCGTGCACGGTGCTGGCCGCGTTCGTCACCGCGGTCTCGGTCGCCCGCGACCAGGCCCGGCCGGCCGCGCTGACGCTCGCCGCGACCCTGCTCACCGTGGCCGCGGTGAACCTGGTGCGGGCGCGCGCACACCGCGCCGCGCTGCTGCGCCGCAAGCGGGAGCTGGGCGGCTGAGCGAACCGGTGGATCCGCCGAGCCGGAGGTCCAGAACCCGGATGCCCTGCGGCGGGAACCGGCCGGTGCCGGCCGGCCCGTCGTAGGGGGCGAGGCGCAGCGCGGCCGGGCCCGGCTCGGGTCACCGATCCGGGTGACCGGCACCGGCCTGGGCGGACGCCCGGGCCGGTGCCGCCAGCAGCGGAAGCAGAACGGTCGAAAACGGAAGCCACCTGTGCATACCCCATCAATACCGATCGACATCCCTGGATACCGCGGGAGTCGTGCGTCACGCAATGTGGGACCCGTGCCGCCGGTCACGGAAACCCGCATGCGTACCTCGCTAAGGTGGGAGCGACCGCACCAAGCAGCAGGGAAATTGAGGAATCAACCCGCATGATCGACGACGGTAAGGCGCGAGTCCTTCTCCTGGAGAACATCCACCCCGACGCGGTGGCCCGGTTCGAGTCCGAGGGCTATGTCGTCGAGTCTGTCTCCTCCGCGCTCGACGAGGAGGAGCTGATCTCGCGGATCGAGGGCGTGTCGCTGCTCGGCATCCGGTCCAAGACGAAGGTGACCGCGCGCGTCATCGAGGCCGCGAAGGATCTGGCCGCGATCGGCGCGTTCTGCATCGGCACCGACCAGATCGACCAGGTCGCGGCGTCCGAGGCCGGCATCGCGGTGTTCAACGCACCGTTCTCCAACACCCGCAGCGTGGTCGAGCTGGCGCTCGCCGAGATCATCGCGCTGACCCGCCGGCTGACCGAGAAGAACAACGGCATGCACGCCGGCATCTGGGACAAGGCGGCCGACGGCAGCCACGAGGTCCGCGGCCGGCGGCTCGGCATCGTCGGGTACGGCAACATCGGCACCCAGCTGTCCGTGCTGGCCGAGGCGCTGGGCATGCGCGTCTACTTCTACGACAGCGCGGACAAGCTGTCGCTCGGCAACGCGCGCCGGTGCAGCACGCTCAACGAGCTGCTGGACGTGGCGGACATCGTGACCATCCACGTGGACGGCCGGCCGGGCAACAGCGGCTTCTTCGGCGACGAGCAGTTCGCCCGGATGAAGCCGGGCAGCATCTTCCTGAACCTGTCCCGCGGCCTCGTCATCGACCACGACGCGCTGCGCCGGCACCTGGAGAGCGGCCACATCGCGGGCGCGGCCGTCGACGTGTTCCCGGTCGAGCCGAAGGGCCGCGGCGACGAGTTCCAGTCCGGACTGCGCGGCCTGCCGAACGTGATCCTCACCCCGCACATCGGCGGCTCGACCGAGGAGGCGCAGGCCGACATCGGCGCGTTCGTCTCCAACAAGCTGGCGACCTACCTGACCGAGGGCAACACCACGCTCAGCGTGAACCTGCCGTCCGTCGCGCTGCCGCCGCACGGCGACGGTCACCGCCTGGTCTACCTGCACCGCAACACCCCGGGCGTGCTCGCGCAGGTCAACAGCGTGCTCGCGGAGCACTCGGTGAACGTCGAGGGTCAGCTGCTGGCCACCAAGGGCGAGTACGGCTACCTGCTCACCGACATCGGCATCGACTTCACCTCCGAGCTGATCAACCAGCTCGCCGCGCTCCCCCAGACCGTCCGTCTCCGCGTCATCGCCTGACCCGCACTCCCCGGATCGAGGCGCCGACCGGCGGCGCCTCGATCCGGCGGGTGCCGCGGAATGCGTCCCGGCGGCACCATGACGGCATGACGGATACGTTCCGCCCGCCACGCCGGGCGCCGATACCGCACGCCGCGGGCCGGTTCGTGGTGCACACGCCGGACCGCCGGGTCCACGACGAGACCGACGCGGCCGGTGCGCTGCGGATCGTGCTGGCCGGGTTGCCGGGTCAGTAGCCGGCGAGGGTGCGCCAGAACGTGGTCTCGAACTCGTGCAGCAGGCGCGCGTAGCGATGGGCCGTGGGCAGGGGTTTCCCGGTGGCTGCGCGGAGGGCCTGGGCCTCCAGCTCGGGGGCGGGGGTCGCGAAGAAGTCGAGGAAGGCGCAGGCCGCGTCGTCGAAGCCGTAGTTGGCGCGCAGCCCGGCGGCGAGGGCCCGGCAGTACTCGCCCCAGGCGGCGAAGTTCGCCACCAGGGCGAGCGCGGCCTCGGCCGGGTCCGCGTGCAGCGCCAGCCAGGCCACGTAGGCGGCGTAACCCTGGCAGCCGGCCCGCGGCTGGTAGTCGCTGAGGTCGACGCCGGTCGCGGCGGCGAGCCGGCCGGCCAGCGGCAGCACCAGGTCCTCGCCCTGGGCCAGGCTGATGAAGAACTCCGGGTCGTCGGCGCGGCTGGCCAGGATCAGGAAGCTGCGCCGGTCACTGGGGATGATCAGCTGTTCCTCGGCGGCGAGCGCGGCCACGGCCGTCAGCGGGGCCCGGCCCGCCGCGACCGCGTCGACCAGCGGGTTCGGGCCCGGTGCGGCGGCGGCGCGGATCTCGTCGAGCAAGCGTTGCGCGTCCATGCCCGGCATGCTGGCATCCGGCCCGGCCACCGCGCGGGCCGCACGGACAAAAACCCTGCAACGGTACGGATCCGAGCCGGCCGTACCGCCGGGATGCCTCGGCCGACCGGGAACCGTCCCGTTCGGTCAGTGGCCACCCAGGCTCCGGCGGTAGGCCACGATCTCGCCGTGCAGGTCGTTGATCCGGGCGCTGAGGCGCTCGATCTCGCCGGCGCGCTCCGCGACGCGGCGCCGCAGGGCGTCGAGCTCATCGTCATCGTCGGGGGTCGCGGGACTGCTCGGCTGAATGGGATCCCCGTTTCGGTCCGTGGCCATGCTCGCCACCTCGGATGGTCGTGCGGGTGAGGGTGAACACCCGGTTACCCACCGGGACCGGCTTTCACTCGCCGCTCAGGCGTCCGGCACGTTCCCGCAGGTAACGCTGTTCCGGGACGCTGGACGTGCGGGCCGCCGCGGCCAGATAGGCGTCCCGGGCACCGGCCGGGTCACCGGCCTTCTCCAGCAGGTGGGCGCGGGCCGCGTACCAGCGGTGCGACGCGGGCGGCACGTCGTCGAGCAGCGCGAGCCCGGCGGCCGGGCCCCGGGCCATCGCGGCCGCGACCGCATGGTTGAGCCGGACGACCGGGGACGCGTCGACGCGCAGCAGCAGGCCGTACAGCGCCTCGATCTGCGGCCAGTCGGTGTCCGCAGCGGACGGCGCCTCGTCGTGCACCGCCGCGATCGCGGCCTGCAGCTGGTACGGGCCGGTCGGCCCGGCCGGCAGCGCGGCCGTGATCAGCGCGATGCCCTCGTCGATCGCGGCCGCGTCCCAGAGCGTGCGGTCCTGCGCGTCCATCGGGATCAGCGCACCGTCCGGGGCGGTCCGGGCCGCGCACCGGGCGTGGGTGAGCAGCATCAGCGCGAGCAGACCGAGCACCTCGCTGTCCGCGGGCAGCAGGCGGTGCACCAGCCGGGTCAGCCGGATCGCCTCGGCGGCCAGCTCGACGCGTTGCAGCGACGGGCCGGCGGTGCTCGCGTACCCCTCGTTGAAGATCAGGTAGAGGACGCGGAGGACGACCGCGAGCCGGTCGTCCCATTCGGCGCGGGACGGCAGCCGGAACGTGGCGCCGCTGTCCCGGATCGCGGTCTTCGCGCGCGTGATCCGGCGGGTGATCGTGGCTTCCGGGACCAACAGCGCGCGGGCCACCTCGGCCGTGCTCAGCCCGCCGACCGCCTTCAACGTCAGGGACAGCTGCGCCGGTACGGACAGCGCCGGATGACAGCAGAGGAACAGCAGCACGAGCGAGTCGTCCGCGTCCGGGACGTCGGCGTCGTCGCGGCGCAGCGCGACCGTCCACTCGCGACGGAGGCGCGACGAGTCCGCGCGCAGCAGATCGGTCAGCCGGCGCGCGGCCACCGTGATCAGCCAGGCACGCGGGTCGTCGGGGCGGCCCCGGCGCGGCCAGTCCCGGACCGCCGCGAGCAGCGCCTCCTGCACCGCGTCCTCGGCCGTGTCGAAGTGGCCGTACCGGCGGACCACCGCGCCGAGGACCTGCGGCGCCAGCTCACGCAACAGGTCCTCGAGCGGGACGGTCACGACTCGAGCAGCTCGGCGCGCTCGTCCATGAGCGGGCGGACGTCCGCGTACGCCCCGGCCCGGACGTGCGCCGGGGCCGGTGTGTCGTTCAGCATGGCGGCGATCTCGGTGGCCCGGTCGATGCCGTCCACGTCGACGATCCAGTAGCCGGCCAGGACCTCCTGGGTCTCCGCGTACGGCCCGTCCGTGACCACCGGCAGCCCGCCGGCCAGGTCCGGCGCGACCCGGCGGGTGAGCACCGGTGCGGCGAGCGCGCGCGTCTCGACCAGCTCGCCGGACTCGGCCAGCTTCTGGTTGAACGCGACCATGAACTCGCCCATCGCGGCCATCTCCTCGGGCGTCCAGGCCGGCCGCCCGGTGTCCCGCCCGCCCATCTCGTCGTAGTCGAGCTGGGCGGCGTAGCTGAGGATCATGTACTTCATCGCGGTCTCCTCCGGTGGTGCGGTGACGGTTTCGCAGGAGACGTCGGAGCCACCCGCCGCCACCGGACACCGGCGGGACGAAAATATCGCGCTCGGCGCCCGTACCGCCGCAGGATCGTGGCCGTCGGCCGCGGGAGCGGCACGGGAAAGGGGCGGCACCCGGCCCCGCCGATCCTGACCGATCGACGCAACCGGGTGCCGCCATCAACCCCGCCGCACGCGCTCCCGCCACCCCTAAGGACCGGCCACTGCCCACAAGTCGTGGCCTGGGGACCGGCCGCCGCCCACTGCGGCCGAGTCCCGGCGGGTGCGCGTGATCAGCGGGCGAACTGAAGCCAGTCGACGTTCACGAAGTCGGCCGGCTGGCCACTGGCGAACGTCAGGAAGACCGTGTGGGTGCCGGTGACACCGCCGCCGCCGAGCGCGCCGGCGACCGAGCGCCAGGACTGCCAGCCGCCGGTGTTGCCGACCGCGATCGTGCCCACCGGGGCGGCGGAGCGCGAGCCGAGGCGCACCTCGATCAGGCCGGAGACGCCGGTCGGCGCGCCGGACGCGGCCCGCACCGTGAACTGCCGGACCGGGTCGGTGCCGAACGCCACGTTGTCGAAGCGCAGCCAGTCGCCGTTCGCGACGTACGCCACCGTGCTGCCCTCGACCTGCGTGCCGGCCTGCGCGTCCGCGGTCGCGGCCGGCAGCGCGGCGAACGCGCTCCGGGTGCCGCCCGGTGCGGTGGCGACCGCGGACGCCGTGGCCGTCGCGGTGGCGGCCGCCGAGGCGGACGGACCGGGGTTCGGGTTCGCGGACCCGAACGGCTCGATCGTGACCTCCCACGCCCGCGGCGCCGTGTCCTGGATGTAGGACGCGAAGTCGACCACGTCGTCGAACGCGAACCCGTACGCCTTACCGTCCACCGTCTGCTCGTGGATGATCCGCGAGTAGTGGTTGCTGATCGGCGCCCGGTAGAACGTGGACGGGTCGGTGCTCGGCTGGTTCGGCTGGCTGATCAGCGTCGAGCGGTTGAAGCCGGCGCCGAGGATGGCCGCGACCGGGCCGGTGATGCCGTCGTTCGGGGCGGCCAGCGCGCCGTCGCAGAAGAGCACGTCCTTGGTGGTCGGCTTCGCGAACGCCTTGACGCCCTTGTCGAACGTGAACAGCCCGCCGGTGACGCGGCCGGTGAACGTACCCGCGTTGGTGGTGGCCTTGAGGTCCGTGGTGGCGTACTTGGCCCACACCTCGTCGATCGCGGAGTCGAAGTACGACGCGGAGAACAGGCCGGCGCCGATGCCGTGACCGGGCGCGATCACCCGCAGGTCGTCGCCGATGACCAGACGCCGGAAGTCCGGCAGCGCGCGGGCCGCCGCGAAGATCGCGTCCCGGCCGCCCGGTTTGAGCACGCCGGTAACCTGCTCCTTCGAGCCGGTCAGCTTGATCCCGAGCGGGATGCTGAACATGTCGACCATGGTCGAGTTGCAGAACATCCCGGCGTCGCTGTGGGTGAACTCGACGCAGTCGTGCAGCACGGAGAAGCTGGGGTCGTTCGCCACCCAGCCGGCCGGGTACTGCAGCGCGGAGTTGCCGGCGCCGTCCGTGACCACCTTGAACTTCAGCTTGTCCTTGATCGCGAAGTACACCCGGCCGGACATCTTCGGCAGGTTGATCGTGGTGGTGCCGGTCGCGTTCAGCTTCACCGACAGGTCGGCGAACCCGTCGGCACCGTTGTCCGACGGGGAGCAGGGCGTGAAGACGCCGCTCTGCTTGACGTAGCCCTGGCGGCCGGTGGCCAACTCGGTGCCGACGACGTAGACGAATATCTCGTTGTTGCCGAACGTCCCGGACGAGTTGACGATCGTCATCGGCAGACCGTCGGCGGCGAACGCCCGTGAGTTGATGGCCGTGGCCACGAGCGGGGCGCCGACCGCCACCGCACCGATCGCCGCGAGACCGAGGAACTTTCTCCGGGACGCCATGTGCAAACCGCCTCTTACCACACAAGCCGCCAACTTTCCGGCGACTCCGCTGAATTGGACGTAAGCGAGTCTGTCCAACCGCACAATGGCAGGTCAACGGGTCCGTACCCTAAGGATCCCTAAATCTGAGAGCGTTCTCTTAGCGTGCTTTCACGGTGTGATCAACCGACCAACGCTCCGCGAACGCACGGGCGTCCACCGCCTTGCCCCACAGCCATCCCTGGCAGAGCCGCACGCCGAGCCGGCCGAGCACGTCCCGCTGCGCCGTGCTCTCCACGCCCTCGGCGACCACGGCCAGCCCGAGCGCGGTGCTCATCGCGACCACCGCGCGGACGATCTCCTCGTCCGAGCTGCTGGCACCGAGCCCGGAGACGAACGAACGGTCGATCTTCACGCTGGTGACCGGGTGCCGCCGCAGGTAGCCGAGCGACGAGAAGCCGGTGCCGAAGTCGTCCACCGAGATCGAGACGCCGAGCGCGCGCAGGTCGCGCAGCGCACCCTCGCTGATGTCGCCGCCCTCCACCATCACCGACTCGGTGATCTCCAGGGCCACGCACCGCGCCGGTACGCCGTGCGTGCGCAACGCCTCCGCCACCACGCCGGTGAAGCACGGTTCGGTCAGCTGGCGCGGCGACACGTTGATCGACATCCAGAAGTCGTCGCCGACCACGCCGTCGGCCCGCCACGCCGCCAGCTGCCGCACCGCGTCGCGCAGCACGAACGCGCCGATGCCGGTGATCAGCCGGGACTCCTCCGCGACCGGGATGAACACGTTCGGCCCGATCGGGCCCTTCTCCGGGTGCTCCCACCGGACCAGCGCCTCCGCGCCGCGCGGCCGCCCGCTCTCCAGGTCGACGATCGGCTGGTAGAACACCTGGAGCTGGCCGTCGGCCAGCGCGGCCCGCAGTGCGCTCTCGATCTCCAGCCGCTCCTGCACGGCCTCGCGCATGGACGCGTCGAACACGGTCCACTTCCCGCGCCCGGCCGCCTTGGTCCGGTACATCGCGGTGTCCGCGTCCCGCAGCAGCGAGTCCGCGGTGTCGTCCGGCCGCGTCGCGGCCACGATCCCCATCGACGCGGTGATCACCACCTCGGCCGGCCCGACCCGGGTCGGCGGCTCCACGCAGTCCACGATCTGCTGCGCCTGCTCCAGCGCCTCCGCCTCGGTGCCGCGCCGGATCACCACGAACTCGTCGCCGCCGATTCGCGCGATCGTGGCCTCCGGCGGCAGCGTGTCCCGCAGACGCTGGCCGATCCGCCGGATCAGCCGGTCACCGGACGGGTGCCCCCACGAGTCGTTGACAATCTTGAAGCCGTCCAGGTCGAGGAAGAACACCCAGACCGCGCCGCGACCGGACGGGTCCGCGAGCAGCTCCTCCAGGATCTGGGTGAGCCGCCGCCGGTTCGGCAGCCCGGTCAGCTCGTCGTGCGTGGCCTGGTACTCGAACCGGGCCTGCGCCGCCGCGTTCGCCTGCACCGCGCTGACCGCGCGCAGGATCAGCAGCAGCACGATCACCGCGCCGCCGAGCCCGACGATCCAGCGCTCCACGCCGGTGCGCGCCGCGCCCGCGACGGTCAGCACGAACGGCGCCGCCACCGCCGGAATGATCACCGCGAGCCGGGCGAGCGACCACGGCTGCACCGGCAGCGGCACCGCCCGGACCAGCTCCCGCGCGGTCGGATGCAGCGCGGACGCGCCGCCCAGCGTGAACGCCAGCAGGAACGGCACGTCCAGCACCGGCGACGTGTAGAACTCGCCCTGGTTGCCGATGGTCGCGTACGCCAGGTCCCCGATGAAGATGAGCACCATCATGCCGAGCAGCAGCCGGAACGAGGCCCGCCGCGCCGCCGTGCTGAACGCCAGCATCACCACCAGCAGCACCAGGATCGCGTCGAACGTCGGATAGAGCCCGGCCAGCACCGAGATCAGCACCGGCCGGCCCGGGATCGAGATCGCCGGGATCGCGAACAGCAGCGTGAACACGGTGGTCGCGCCGACACAGACGATCAGCCCGTCGATCACCGAGTGCCGGTCGATCGCCCGCCGCCCGTACGCGAAGTCGGCCAGCGCGGCGATCATCAGCACGTACCCCGGCACGGTGAACGCCTCCGCCGGCAGCGCCGACCCGTACGGCACCACGATCGGCCGCAGGATCGCCCCGGTCAGCATGAACGCGCCGGCGATCCCCAGCGTGTGCCAGGCCCGGGCCGGCCTGATGTCGTGCATGGCCGGGCTGGCGAAACAGGCCGCGATCGCGCCCGCACCGATCAGCGCGAAGTCCACCAGCGGCGCGACATCGGCCACGTACAGCCCGGTCGCCACCACCCCGACGAGCGCGAACATCCACCACAACCGGTCACGCCACCGGTCGCCGCCGTCCGCCCCTGCCCGTGCGCTCAGCCGTCCCACCCCTGAAGGTCGATGAACACCCTCCCGATCGGCAGGCCACCGCGTTTCATTCGGCTTTCCCGCACGGACCCGCACCGGCCGGCCTACCGCGGATCTTCATCGATCCACCGAGGTAGCGTAGATCCTCTTGCCCGCCCGCGGGACCCGAAAACCCCACCACCCCCATAAAGATCAAGGGCAACGAGCCGCTCTTCCCACTTCCGGCGTGCCCACTTCCCCAGTGCTCCCGCGGGCCCCAGTGCCGCCGCCGGTCACCACACCCCCACCCCCTCCCCCACCGCTGCCCGCCGCCGAGCCCGCGCCGCAGCCGCCCCACCAGCCACGCCCGCGCCCTCGCCGCCCAGCCCCCTAGCCCTCGGCGGGAACAGGCGTGGTGCGCGACCCGACGCGGCCGGGACGCCGCCCGCGGGCGACGCCGACAGCAGCGCGGCACGAGTGGTGGGCGAGGGCCGGCAGCGCTGCGGTGCGGGTGGTGGGGCGGGCAGCGGGTGGCGGGGTGACACCGGCAGCAGCGCGGCGTGGGCGGCAGTGCGGCGTGGGTGGCAGTGCGGCGTGGGTGGCGGGGTGGGGTCAGATGGGGGTGGAGGTCAGGTGGTGGGTGATGGCGACGGTGGCGGCACCGCGGGCCCACTGGTCGAACGGGAGAGGGCGGACGGCGACGGTGGCGCGGGCGGCGGCGCCATAGGCGTGGGTGTCGATGGCGGTGCGGATGTGGGGGTCGAGGAGGGCGAAGCCGTCGAGGTGGTCGGCGGAGAAGACGACCAGTTCGGGGCCGAACAGGTTGATCACTCCGCCGACCGCCTGCCCGATGGCGCGGCCCGCCTCGGCGAATGCCTCGCCGACCCGCGGGTCGCCGAGGCGGGCCAACTCGATGGCGCGATCCAGCGTGATCGCGGGGGTGCCGGTGGTCTCGGCGATGCGGCGCAGCAGCGCGGGCTCGGACGCGATCGCCTCGAGGCAGCCGCGTGCGCCGCAGTAGCACTTGGGACCGCGGCGGTCGACCGGGACATGGCCCAGTTCGCCGGCCACGCCGTGCGCGCCGGTCAGCACCCGGCCGTCGACGACGAGCCCGCTGGTGACCCCGGATCCGACCGCGACCAGCAGGAACGACCGGGCGCCCGCGCCCGCGCCGAACCAGTTCTCCGCCTCGGTGAGCGCGCGGATGTCGTTGTCCACCACCGTGGGCAGGCCGGTCGCGGCCGCGCACAGCGCGGCGAGCGGGACGTCCCGCCAGCCGAGAAACGGCTCGTAACGCGCGAGCCCGGTACTCCGGTCGACGTCACCGGCGACCGAGACCCCCAGCCCGCTCACCGGACCGACACGTTCACGCAGGCCGGCTACCAGGTGGGTGATCGCGCGGACCACGTCGGGGGGTGTGCGGGCGTCGCCGAGCGGGGCGTGGGCGGTGACGCGCACGACCGCGCGCAGATCGGTGACGACGCCGATCAGCTCGCCGGGGGTGACCTTGACGCCGGCGAAGAACTCGCGGTCGGCGCGCACGTCGAGCGCGGCCGCGGGCCGGCCGATCCGCCCGGGGCCGCCGCCCTCGGTCGTCTCGGTGAGGTAGCCGGCGTCGATCAGGGACCGGGTCAGTTTCGCGATCGTGGGTTGGGACAGGCCGGTCCGCGCCTCCAGGTCGGCGCGGCGCAGTGGACCGGCCGCCAGCACGGCGCGGACGATCGCGGTGATCGATGACCGGCGATCCATAGACGGGCACGGTAATCAATGGACTTTCATTCGTCAAGCATTGAAGTGTTTCCAGCGTGAGAACTAAGGTGCCGTCGTGGACCTCCCCCCGGAAGACCGGACCCGCTCGCCGTACACCGGCTGGACCCGCGCGCACTGGGAGACGATGGCGGACCACCTGCTGGAGTCCGTCGTACCGTTCGCCGCGCCCGGTTTTGCCCAGTTCCGGCTGCCCGGCCGGACCAGCCGGGCCGGCGTCGAGTCGGACGGCCTCGAGGGCTTCGCCCGCACGTTCCTGCTGGCCGGCACTCGGATCGCGGGCGATCGTGGGGAAACGCCCAGAGCCGAGATCCTGATCGAGCGGTACGCCGAAGGACTGGCCGCCGGCACGGATCCGGGCGACCGGTACGCCTGGCCGCCGATCGAGGACTACGCGCAGTCGATCGTCGAGGCCGCGTCCGTCGCGCTGATGCTGGCCGAGACCCGCCCCTGGCTGTGGGACCGGCTCGGCCGCGACACCCAGCGGTCGGTGCACCGCTGGCTGGAGCAGATCGTCGGCAAGCGCCCGTGGCCGTGCAACTGGCTGCTGTTCCAGGTGATCGTCGAGCAGTTCCTGGCGGACACCGGCGGCCGCTTCGCACAGCGGGAGATCGACGCCGGCCTGGACGCGATCGAGGAGTGGTACCGGGGCGACGGCTGGTACTCCGACGGCGCCGGCCAGCACTTCGACCACTACGCCGGCTGGGCGATGCATCTCTACCCGCTGCTCTGGGCCCGGATGCCGGGCGCGGCGGGCAGTGACCGGGCGGCGCGCTACCGGGAGCGGCTGCACGCGTTCCTCGGCGACTTCCGCCTGATGTTCGGCGCGGACGGCGCGCCGATGCACCAGGGCCGGTCGCTGACCTACCGGTACGCGGCCGCTGCCGCGCTCTGGACCGGCGCGCTCGCGGACGCCACGCCGCTGCCGCCGGGCGAGACGCGGCGGCTCGCGTCCGGCGCGCTGCGCTACTTCGCGGACCGCGGCACGCCGGACGAGGCCGGGCTGCTGCGGCTCGGGTACCACGGCCAGTTCCCGCCGATCACCCAGCCGTACTCCGGGCCGGCCTCGCCGTACTGGGCGGCCAAGGGTTTCGTAGGTCTGCTGCTGCCCGCGGATCATCCGGTGTGGACCGCGACCGAGGAGCCGGCCGCGGTCGAACGCGCGAGCTTCATCCGCACGCTCCCGGCGCCGGGCTGGCTGCTGCACGGCACCCGGGCGGACGGCGTGGTGCGGCTGTACAACCACGGCAGCGACCACATCAAGGTGCCGGCCGAGCTGGGCGAGGACCCGGAGCGGGACGATCCGCACTACGCGAAGGTCGGGTACAGCACGCACACCGCGCCGGAGACCGAGGCGCGGGCGTGGTCGGCGGACGTGGACGGGCACACCGGGCTGGTGCCGCCGGGCGGCGGCGCGGTGACCAGGCGGCGGCGCATCCACCGGATCGGGTGTGCGGACCGGTTCGCCGCGTCCTACTACACCGACGGGGACGTGCGGGTGGAGACCTCGAGCGTGCTGTGCGGGGACGCGGGCGAGCTGCGCATCGAGCGGATCACCGGTCCGGCCGGGTGGACGCCGCGGACCGGCGGGTTCGCGATCGCGGGCGCCGGGACGCCCGCGGGGCGCGCGCACGACCGTACCGCCGAGGTCGTCGGTCCTGACGGGTTGACCAGCCGGGTCGTGGGGCTGCTGGGCTGGTCAGCCGCGGGCGTGCAGCGGATGTCCGGCGCGAACGCGTTCGGGAGCCGGTCCGCCACGCCGTATCTGACCGGGCCGGTGGTCGACGGCACCGCGGCCTGGTACGTCGCTCTCGTCACGCTGTCCCGCGACGTCTCCGGCGTCGTGCCGGCAGCGGCTCAGCAGGGAGACGAGGTGGTGGCGGTGCTCCCGGACGGGGAGGAGATCCGCGTGCGCCTCGGCGAGAGCCCCCGCTACTCCCGCCGGCCGCCACGCGGCGGGCCGTCCATCACCTGGGATCCGACCGTCCCATAACGCCCGCAAGGAGGTCGGTGTGTCCACCCGTACCCGTGTCGCCGCTCTGGTGGTCCTCGCCGCCGTGGCGGCGCTCCTCGCGCCGCCCGCGCCCGCGTCGGCCGCGCCGGTCACGGTGACCAACGCCGTGCAGTTCCGGGACACCGCCGGGAATCCCGTGCACGCGCACGGCGGCGGCATCCTGAAGCACGGCTCCTACTACTACTGGTTCGGCGAGAACCGGAACGCTGACAACACGTTCCGGGCCGTCTCTGTCTACCGCTCCACGGATCTGCGGAACTGGGAGTTCCGCAACGACGTGCTGACCCAGTCGTCGGCCGCGGAGCTGCGGGTCGCGAACATCGAGCGGCCCAAGGTGATCTACAACGCGAGCACCGGACAGTTCGTGATGTGGATGCACAAGGAGAACGGCGTCGACTACGGCGAGGCGCGCGCGGCGGTCGCGGTGTCCGGCACGGTCGACGGCGACTACACGTACCGGGGCAGCTTCCGGCCGCTCGGCCAGCACATGTCGCGGGACATCACCGCGTTCGTGGACACCGACGGCACCGGCTACATGATCTCCGCGGCGAACGAGAACTACGACCTGCACGTCTACCGGCTGACCGCGGACTACACGAACACGGCCGCGCTGGTGCGGTCCTGGCCCGGTGACCACCGCGAGGCCCCGGCGCTGTTCAAGCGCGACGGCGTCTACTTCATGCTCACCTCCGGCGCCACCGGCTGGAACCCCAACCAGGCGAAATACTCCACCGCAACATCCATCACGGGTACGTGGAGCGCCTGGCAGAACGTGGGCGACAGCGTGACGTTCGGATCGCAGAGCACGTTCGTGCTGCCGGTCGGCAACGCGTTCCTGTACCTGGGCGACCGCTGGGGCAACTCGATCGGCGGCACGGTCAACGACTCGCAGTACGTCTGGCTGCCCATCTCGTTCCCGTCCCCGGCCACGATGAGCCTGTCCTACTACCCGGAGCTGTCGATCGACGCGGCCGCGGGCGCGGTGTCCGGTCTGACGTCCGGTTACGTCGCCCTCGCCGCCCGGCACTCCGGCAAGTGCGCGGACGTGGTGAACGGCAGTGCGGCCAACAGCGCGGAGGCCGTGCAGTACGCCTGCGGCACCGGGCACAACCAGCAGTTCTTCCTCAAGCCGCTGGGCAGCGGGTACGTGCAGATCCAGGCCCGGCACAGCGCCCGCTGCCTGGACGTCACGTCCGGCAGCACCGCGGACGGCGCGCGCGTGATCCAGTACGCGTGCGGGCTCGGGACGAACCAGCAGTGGCAGGTGCAGGACGCCGGCTCCGGCTACGTGCGGCTGGTGGCCCGGCACAGCGGCCGCTGCCTCGATGTGATCAGTGCCTCGGCCTCGGACGGCGCGAGACTTGCACAGTACGGCTGTAATGGTGGGGCCAACCAGCAGTGGCTGCGAAGGACCCCCTGACCTCACCAGGTGTACGGGGTGGCCGATGCAGTGACCGTTGTCCTACTATCAGTCGCCCCTTCCACCTGAGCAGGACGGATGAACGTGACCACGCGGTATGTCTCGGTACCGGAACGGCTGGGCCTGCTCGGCCTCGCCGCCGGGGCCGCGGCGCTCGTGTGGCCCGCGTTCACCTCCGCGACCGGGTTGGGTGCGCCGTGCCCGCTGTACGCGGTGACCGGCGTGCCCTGCCCGTTCTGCGGTCTGACGACCGCCTCCGTCGCGCTGGTCCACGGTGACGTGGCCGGCGCGGCCGCCGCCAACCCGGGCGTTCTGGCCCTGGCGGCGCTCGCGATCTCCGTGGTGCCGTTGCTGGCACTGCGGGCCGCAGGGATCATGGCGGCGCCGCGGCCCATCGGGGGCGCCGCGCGACGGTGGCTGGGGTCGAGTGTCGCTCTCCTCGCCGTGGCGAGCTGGGTGTTCCAATTGAACCGGCTCGTGCTGAGCTGATCCTTCAAGGAGCTTTACGTGACATACCCGCCGAACCAGGGCCAGCCGTACGGGCAGCAGCCCAACTACGGCCAGGGCCAGCAGCCGGGCTACGGTCAGCAGCCGTCGTACGGTCAGCAGCCCGGCTACGGTCAGCAGCCGCAGCAGCCCTCCTACGGGCAGCAGCCGCAGCAGCCGTCCTACGGCCAGCCGCAGCAGCCGTCCTACGGCCAGCCGCAGCAGCCGTCCTACGGCCAGCCGCAGCAGCCGTCGTACGGGCAGCCGCAGTCGCCCGCGTACGGCCAGCCCGCCTACGGCACCCCGCAGACCGGCGGCTACGGCGGCTACGGTGCGCCGCAGGAGTACGCCAGCTGGTTCCACCGGGTCGGCGCCACGCTGGTCGACATCCTGGTCGTCGCGCCGTTCTCGATCCTCGCCGTGATCCTCGGCGGCACGATGAACACCCAGGTCGACCCGACCACCGGCATCGCGACCCCGGCCGCGCCGAACGCGCTGTACTTCATCTTCCTCGCGCTCGGCGGCCTGCTCGGCATCTACAACCAGGTCTGGCTCCAGGGCAGGACCGGTCAGAGCTGGGGCAAGAAGGCCCTCGGCATCAAGCTGATCAGCGAGAACGACGGCCAGCCGATCGGCCCGCTGCTCGTCTTCGTCCGGGGCATCGTGCACATCCTGGACAGCTTCCCGTGCTACATCGGTTACCTGTGGCCGATCTGGGACGACAAGAACCAGACGTTCGCTGACAAGATCATGAAGACGGTCGTCGTCTCGGCGCGCTGATCTTCCGTACCGGGCCGCCTCCTTCCGGGGGCGGCCCGTATTTTTTTTCGCCCGCATGTCGATCGGGGCGCCGCTCGTTCGTGTAGGTGGTGAGAACACCCGCGAACGACGGAGGACGACATGCCGAAGTACCTGCTCAGCATCGAACAGCCGGACGGCCCCGCGCCGGAGCCGGAGATCCTCGAACCGATCATGCGCGAGCTCGGCGCGATCGAGGACGCCATGCGCGAGGCCGGCGTCTGGGTGTTCAGCGGCGGCCTGACCGCGCCGGAGTCCGCGACCGTGGTGCGCGGCACGATGATCACCGACGGGCCGTACGTCGAGGGCAAGGAGCACCTCGGCGGGATCACCATCATCGACGTACCGGACCTGGACACCGCGCTGCACTGGACCAAGCGCCTCACCACGGTGATGGGCCTGCCGATCGAGGTGCGCGCGTTCCACTGGTCGTGACCGCGTCCCGGCAGCGAGTTCTCAGCCGGGGATGGCAGGGTCGGCACGGTGAAGGCGAGCGAACTCGACGCGATCTACCGGGCCGAGTACGGCCGGGCCGTCTCCGTGCTCACCCGCGCGTACGGTGATCTCGAGCTGGCCGAGGACGTGGTGCAGGACGCGTTCGCGGCGGCGGCCCGGCGCTGGACCGAGCACGGGCCGCCGCCCAGCCCGGCCGGCTGGATCATCACGGCCGCGCGGAACCGGGCCGTCGACCGGCTCCGGCGCGAGGCGGCCGGCCGGCGGAAGGTGGCGCTGCTGCACCCACCGGCCGGCGCCGGATCCCCGGCCGACGACGAGTACGGCGACGACCGGCTCCGGCTGATCTTCACCTGCTGCCACCCGGCGCTGAGCCTGCCGGCCCGGGTGGCGCTCACGCTGCGGCTGCTCGGCGGGCTCAGCACCGGTGAGATCGCCCGCGCGTTCCTGGTGCCGGAGGCGACGATGGCGCAGCGCCTGGTCCGGGCGAAGGCGAAGATCAGGGACGCGCGCATCCCGTACCGGATCCCGTCCGGCGACGAACTGCCGGAGCGCCTGGAGGCGGTGCTCGCGGCGATCTACCTGATCTTCAACGAGGGGCACACCGCCACCGCCGGGGACGCGCTGACCCGGGACGACCTCGCGGCCGAGGCGATCCGGCTCGGCCGACTGCTGGTGCACCTGATGCCGCACGAGCCGGAGGCGACCGGGCTGCTCGCGCTGATGCTGCTCGCCGAGGCACGCCGGCCCGCGCGGGTGGACGCGGCCGGCGACCTCGTGCTGCTGGCCGACCAGGACCGGTCACTGTGGGACGCCGCGCTGGCCGCCGAGGGGCGGGAGCTGGTCCGGGCCTGCCTGCGGGCCGGGCGGCCGGGGCCGTACCAGATCCAGGCCGCGATCAGCGCGGTGCACACCGCGGCGGAGACGGACTGGGCTCAGGTGGTGACGCTCTACGACCGGCTGCTCGTGGTCGCGCCCGGCCCGGTCGCGGAACTGAACCGCGCGATCGCGGTCGCCGAGGTGTCCGGCCCGGAGACCGCGCTCGCGCTGGTCGACGCGCTGCCGCTGCACGAGTACCAGCTGTTCCACGCGGTCCGGGCCGACCTGCTGCGCCGGCTCGGGCGCACGGCGGAGTCGGCCGCGGCCTACGACGAGGCGATCGCGCGCACCGCGAACGGCCCGGCCCGCGCGTTCCTGCACCGGCGCCGTGCGGCGTTACAGTGACGGGAACCTGGGGAGGTGTGCGGTGAGCGGTGAGGGACGACGGGCACCGGGAGCGCTGGAGGCGGAGGTGATGGCCGCGCTGTGGGCGGCCGGGCGCCCGCTGACACCGTCGGAGGTGCAGGCCGCGCTGGGCGGCACGCTGGCGTACAACACGGTGCTCACCATCCTGGGCCGGCTCCAGGACAAGGGCCGGCTGGTGCGGCGGCCGGAGGGCCGCGGCCACGTCTACTGGCCGGCCAAGGACGAGGCCGCGTTCGCGGCCGAGACGATGCGCGCCACGCTGGCCGGCCGGCCCGACCGGGAGCGAGTGCTCCAGCAGTTCGCCGCCACCCTCGACGACGCGGACGCGGCGACGCTGCGCGCGTTCCTGGAAACGGGCCGCCCGTGACCGTGTGGGTCTACGTCCCGATCGTGCTGTCCGCCGCGCTTGCGCTGCTGGCCCGCCCGATCGCGACCGGATCCGCACCCGCCGCCGCGGCCCGCGCGCTGGCCGGTGCCGCGCTCCTCGCGGCCGTGACCTCGACCGCCTCGCTGATCCTGCTGGTCGCCACGCTGCTCGACCGCCTGCCACCGCCACTGGTCGCCCGCAACGAGCCCGGCCGCCCCCGGCTCCCCGAACCGGTGCCGGACGTGGTCGCGATCACCGCGGTCGTACTGCTGCTGATCGCCCTGATCCGGTACGGCGTGGACGTCCGCCGCCGCGACGCCGTCCACCGCGGCCTCCGCGACGCCGTCGACCACGGCGGCCGCGCCGGCGGCGACGGCGTGGTGGTCGCCGACTGGTCCGCACCGTTCGCGATCGCGGTCCCCGGCCGTCCCGGCCACATCCTCCTGACCACCGGCATGATCAGGTTGCTCACCGCGGACGAACGTCGCGTCGTGCTGGCCCACGAACGCGCCCACCTGGCCCGCCGCCACCACCGCCTGACCGCGATGGCCTCCACCGCGGCCGCACTCAACCCGATCCTGCTGCCGGCCCGCGACGCGGTCTCGTACCTGGTGGAACGCTGGGCCGACGAGGAGGCCGCCACCGAGGTCGGCGACCGCCACCTGACGGCCCGCAGCGTCGCCAAGGCCGCCCTCGCCACGCTCGACCATCCGACGTTCACCCCGGGTACGCCGCCGGCCGGGGCGCACGTGCCGAGCACCGCCTCTTCCGAGGGCCGCGCGTCCAGCATCCCGCCGGCCGGGGGTCGCATATCCGGCCCCCAGCCGGCCGAAGGCCGCACAACCGGCACCGCGGCGTCCGAAGGTCGCGCAACCGGCACTCCAGCGGCCGAAGGCCGCACAACCGGCACCGCGGTGACCGAGGGTCGCGTATCCGGCATCCCGGTGACCGACGGTTGCGCGACCGGCAATCCAGCGCCCGAAGGTTACGCAACCGTCACCCCGGCGGCCGGAGGCCGCGCAACCGGCACAGCCCGGGGTCGGCGCGGCTGCGGGGCCGAGGCCCCGGGTGTGCAGGGTATGCACGGGTCGCGGCGCGGGCACGCGGTCGGCCGGGTCCGGGCGATGACCGATCCGGCCGGGACGACGCGGCGCACCCGCGCCGGATTGTTCGCGCTGGCGCTGCTCAGCATCGCGTTCGTCGTGACGGACGCCGCGGCCGCCACCGACTTCGTCGTCTTCGCGACCGCTTGGATGCCCTGAGCATCCGTGCCACCGGGCGCAACGCCGCGACCACGGAATTGCTGAGCGTGGCAGCCGCCGGGAGCCGGTCGAGCGGAGCGACCGCTCTCGTTCTCGCGCTCGCGCGGCAGCCGCCCACGACACACGACCACCGCGGTACGCAGAGCCCGCGGGCGCCGAATCCCGTGTCGCTGCCAGCAGCCGGCAGCGACTGAGCGGTGGCTCAGCGGGCGCGGTAGCCGGCGAGGCCGTTGAGTTCCTGGCTGGCCAGGAAGACGGAGGAGGCGTGGGTGAGGACCTCCTCGACGTGGGCCGGGCATCCCCAGGCGTGGTCGCCCCAGGTGTCCGCCACCTTGAGCTCGGCCGCCGCGCCGCAGCCGCCGGCGCCGCCGAGCTGGCAGAACTCCGGGAGGGTGGCGGCCTCGCGCTGGGCGGCACCGGCCGCGCGCATGCGGTTGACGAGTGCGGCGGACGCGGTGGCGCGGGCATCCGCGTCGTGGCGCAGCGTCTGCTCGGCGCGGACCGCGAGCAGCGTGGCCAGCCGCAGATCGAGGTGCTGGGCGACCAGGCAGGCCAGGTCGGTGAGCAGCATGGCCTCGTCCTCGGTGACGTCACGCGGGGCGGAGTCGATCACGTTGACCGTGCCGAGCCGGTGACCGTCGCGGGTGGTGATCGGCGCGGCCGCGTAGAAACGGAGGCCGAGTTCGCCGCGGACCAGCGGGTGGTCCATCGTGCGTGGGTCGACCAGCGCGTCGTTCACCACGTACGGCCCGGCCTGCAGCACGGCGGACGCACACAGGCCCGGCTCGGTGCCGATCTGCGCGACACCGGGCAGGCCCTCCGCGGCCGCGAACCAGACCCGGTCGGCGTCCACGATGGTCACGGTGGCGATCGGCACCCGGAACTGACGCGCCGCAACACGCGCGAAGCCCTCGAACGTGCCGTCCCGTGGGGTATCCAGGATCTCGTAGCGGTAGACGGCGGCCAGCCGCGCGTCGATCGTGCCGGTCACGATGCTCCTCTCCCTCGCGCCTCATCCTGGCCACCCGGTCTCCGGTCGGCGACGGACACCCGGTCCGTCGCGTCCCGTCCCCGGACGGCCACCCGGCGGGCACGACAGCCTGCCACCGAACCACGTCACGCCGTCCGCACCGCCGCCTTGCGGGCGCGGTAGCCGGCGGCCTTGACGCGGTTGCCGCACTCGCTCATGCCGCACCAGGTGCGGGTGCGGCCGCGGGAGCGGTCGAGGAACAGCCGGGTGCAGTCCTGGCGCTCGCACTCCCGCAGGCGTGGTCCGCGGCTGGCGTACAGGTCGGCGATCACCGTGATCGCGGCGACGGCCACCTCGGCCTCGATCGCCGCGGCCGTACCGGTGCGGCGGGCGTCCAGGCCGACGAGCCGGGTGAGCACGCGCGGGCCGGCCGCGGCCTCGTTGACCGCGGCCTGGTCGGCGCGCGGGATCGGCGTCCCTTCCCGCAGCGCGGTGACCAGGCGATAGATGCTCTCCCGGAGCGCGCGGAGCGCTTCCACGTCGATCGGGGTCAGCTTCGGGCGGGACGTGACCAGCCCGGCCTCGACCGCCCAGCGGGCGGCGTCGTCGGTTGTGCGCAGGCCCTCGAGCGGCTCGGTGCGGCGCCACTTGAGCGTGCCGAGCAGGTCGAGCGCCAGGTTCCCGCCGATGAACACGAACTCCACGTCACCACCTTGACAGGTGACACGTACCCGCGCAATGGTTCTTGCCGTCACCGGCTAAGGCGGTGACGCTAAACCCCCGGGAGGCCGGTTTGATATCAACCGACGACTACCTCTACTTCGTCGGGCGCGCGCTCGACGGCATGTCCGCCATCGTGGCCGGGCTCGGCGACGAACTGGCCGGCACGACGCCGCCGCTGCCCGGCGCCAACTCACCGTTCGCGCTGCTCACGCACTGTGTGGGCGTGGCCGACTACTGGTCCGGCGCGCTCGTCGCGGGCCGGGCCGTGCACCGTGACCGCGACGCTGAGTTCACCGCGGCCGGCCCGGTCGCGCCACTGCTGGCCGAGGTGCGCGCGCTGCGCGACCGGCTCGCCGCGGACGTCACCGGCCTGGACGGTGACGCACCACTGCACGGGACTCCCCCGGCCGGCTACGCCGGTCCGCCGCGCACGCTCACCCGCGGCGGCGCGCTGCTGCACGTGCTGGAGGAACTGGCCCAGCACCACGGCCAGATGGAGATCCTCCGGGACGCGCTGGTGAGCGGGGTCCGGCCGTGAGCGACTTCGCGGTGGACACCGCCCGGCTGCGGTCCGGGCACGGCGTGAAGTGGGGCTCGCTGCCGCCCGGCACGCTCGGCGCCTGGGTCGCGGACATGGACTTCGCGCCCGCCCCGGTCATCCGCCGCCGCCTCGCCGAGCTCACCGACCTCGGCTATCCGCACTGGCCGGACGGTGACCCGGTGATCGCCGCGTTCGAGGAACGGATGGCCGCCCGGCACGGCTGGACCCCGGCGCCCGGCCGCACCCGGGTCCTATCCGACCTGATCCAGACGCTCCAGGTCGTGATCGAGCACGCGACCCGACCCGGCGACCGGATCGCGATCCACCTGCCGAACTATCCGCCGTTCCTGGCCTCGATCACCCGGGCCGGACGCCACGTCGTGCCGCTCCCGGTCGTACCGCCGGACGGTTTCGATCTGCGGGAGACGCTGCGCGGGTGCGCCATGCTGGTCGTGGTCAACCCGCACAATCCGACCGGCCACGTCTTCACCCGCGCGGAACTGGACGCGCTCGCGACCGCCGCCGCCGAACTCGACCTGCTGGTCCTCGCGGACGAGATCCACGCCGACCTGGTCCACGCGCCGCACCGGCACATCCCGTTCGCGTCGCTGTCCGCGGACGCCGCGGCCCGCACGGTCACCGCGACGTCCGCCACCAAGGCCTTCAACATCGCGGGGGTACGCTGCGCGGTCGCCCACATCGGCGACGGCGTGCTGTGGGAGCGGCTGGCCGCGCTGCCGCTCGACTACCTCGGCCAGCCCGGCCTGCACGGCCGGGTCGCCACCACCACGGCATGGCGGGAGGCCGGCCCCTGGCTGGACGGCCTGATGGCCCTGCTCACCGAGAACCGCGCCCGGATCACCGAGTGGGCGGCGACGCTGCCGTGGGAGACCGGCTACCGCACACCGGACGCGACCTACCTCGCCTGGCTCGACTGCACCGGCTCACCGCTCGGCCCGGACCCGGCCGGCCGGCTGCTCCGCGACGCGGGCGTCAAGGTCGGCGCCGGCGCGGAGTTCTCCCCGGACACCGCCGGATTCATCCGGATCAACTTCGCGACCGGCCCGGACGTGCTCACCGAGATTCTCGACCGGATTTCCCGGCACGCTGTCTACGCGGCGGCCGGGTGAGCGCGTTTCATGTGTCGTGACGTTCGATGAGTACGTGCTGGCGCGGGGCCCGGCCCTGGTGCGGTTCGCGCGGCTGCTGACGGGCGACGAGCACCGGGCCGAGGATCTGGTGCAGGACGTGCTGGCCAGCGCCTACGTGCGGTGGCGGCGGGTGGGCGCGGTGGACCGGCCGGACCTCTACGTGCGGCGGATGCTGGTCAACGCGCACCACTCGTGGCGACGCCGGCTGATGAACCGCGAGGTCAGCGTGGACACGGTGCGGGAGACCGCGACCGTGCGGGACCCCGCGGCCGAGACCGACGAGCGGGACGCGATGTGGCGGCTGGTCACCCGGCTGTCACCGCGGCAGCGGACCGTGATCGTGCTGCGGTACTACGAGGACTACGACGACGCGACCATCGCGGAGCTGTTGCAGTGCAGCCAGGGCACCGTCCGTACCCAGGCAAAACGCGCCCTGGACAGGTTGCAGGCCCTGACCGGCCGAGGGGAGACCGCCGATGTCCGCCGATCGTGACACGCTACTGACCGACAGCCTCCGGGCCCGCGCGGACGCCGGACCGCCGGTCGAGGCCGGGCTGCTGCTGGCCGCCGCGCTGGTACGGGGACGGCGGCTGCGGACCCGGCGGCGGATCGCCACCGCGACGCTCGCGGCGGTGGCCGTGGTCGCGGTCGGCGCGGCGGCGGCCACGGTGCTGCCCGACCGGCAGCCGCCGGTGCCGCCCGCCTCGTCCACCGGCCCGTCGCAGGCGCCCGGTCCGCTCACCGGCGACCTGGCCCGGATGCCGGACGCCGGGCAGCCCGGTGCGGCGGCGCGACCGGACCTGGTCGGTACCGATCCCCTGACCGTGCACTTCTCCATCGACGCGCTGGCCGGCGACGCCTACGAGGCCGGCTGGCGGTCCCGGCCGGGCGCCGAGAGTGCCACCGCCCTCCGTCCGGACGGGAACATCACGATCGACGTCGCCCGTGCCGAGGAGGATCTGCCGCCGCTGGACGTCGCCGGGCTGCCGGACGTACCGCTGCCTGATCCGTCACCCACCACCGTGGGTGACCGGCCGGCGAAGATGAGCGTCGTCCCCGAGGCGGCCCTCAACGTGATCACCTGGCAGCCCGCGGACGGGCTGTGGGCACGCGCGTCGGTGTCGGCCGGCTCCCGGCCGGCCGATCTCTCCCTGCTCACGCGCGTGCGTTTCGACCAGAGCCGGCGGATCGTGCTGCCGTTCGGGGCGGCCGGCCTGCCCGCCGGGCTGCAGCTGCGGGAGACCGGCGTGACGCTCCGTGCGGACAGCGAGGTCGGCCTGTTCGCGTACGGGCGGCTGGTCGTCGGCGACGGGCAGCGCCGGCTGGGGCTCGACGCCACCGGCACCAGGACCGCCGGCGACGGTCCGCGGCTGCAGACGGCCGGCCCGTACCAGGTCAACGCGGTCTCGGCGGGCGATCTCTGGAGCGTCGACCTGAAGCACAACGACGTGCTCGTCACCGCGACCAGCGACGGCGGCGAACGCGCCGACGCCGGCACTCCGGTCACGCAGGCCCAGGCGCTGCAGGTGATCGCCGGGCTGGAGTTCGCGGACCGGCTGGACGACACGGCCGGCTGGTTCTGACGGGGGCGTGCCCGCCACCGCCGACGCGGTGGCGGGCACGGTGTCACGCCTTCAGCAGGCTCCCGGCGGCCGCCCGGATCGCCGCGATCGCCGGGGCGGACGAGTTCTCCGCGAGCCAGGCCAGCGCGGAGGTGGACGGTGGCAGGCCGGTGACGTCCACGTAGGCCACGCCGGGCCGGGCGAACGTGGTGCGCGCGGCCGCCGGCAGGAACGCGATACCGCGCCCGTCCGCGACCGCCCGGAGCAGCGTCTCCAGGTCGCCGACGACCGGGCCGTAGGTGACCGGCGTCCCGTCCGGCCGCGGGTCGGCGGCCCAGAACGACCACCAGTCCCGCGGTACGCCGGCCGGCACGTCCAGGACGGGGTGCCGGGCCAGCCGGGCCAGCGGCACCGGGCGGCCGGCGCGGGCCAGCGGATCGTTCACCGGCAGGCAGGCGACGCGCGGCTCGGTGGCCAGTTGGAGCGACTCGATGCCCGGCGGCAGCGGCGGCCGGAGGAACGCCACGTCCACCTTGCCGCTGGTCAGCGCGCGGATCTGGTCGACGAACCCGATGCTGCGCACGCTCACCCGGATCGACGGGTCGCCGGTCTGCACCCGGCGCAGGATCGCGGCGGTGTGCGGCATCGCGGCCTCGGTGTCGACCGCGCCGACGACCAGCTCGCGGTCCAGGTCGGCGCTGCGCGCGGCGGCCGCCTCGAGCAACCGGTCGACGGCCGCGACGGTCTCCTCGATCACGGGCAGCAGCGCGCGCCCGGCCGTGGTCAGCTCCGCGGTCCGGCTGGTGCGCTCGACCAGCCGCACGCCGAGCCGGTCCTCCAGCGCGCGGATCTGCATGCTGAGCGCGGACTGACTGATCCGCAGCGCCTCGGCCGCGCGTCCGAAGTGGAGGTGGGCGGCGAGGCCGAGGAGCAGGCGCAGCTGGTGGATGCTCGGCTCACGGCGGTCGCCCATCCGCCGATTCTGCTACCGGCGTCCGGACGGAGACAAGGTTGTCGATCGATCCGGATGGCACGTTCGGCCGGTAATCACACACCTTCGCGGGTACGCCGGACCTGGCCGCGCCGCGTACCGTCGCCGTCATGGATCTTCTCGCCGACGCGACGCTGGTGCTGGCCGGCACGCTGACCGCGCTCATCGCCGGCCTGTTCTTCTCGTTCTCGTTCGTCACGAACCGGGGCCTCGGCCGCCTCGGCGACATCGGATACCTGCGCGCCATGCAGTCGATCAACGTGGCGATCGTGAACCCGGTGTTCCTGGCCGCGTTCCTCGGCCCACTGGTGCTGCTGCCGCTGGCGCTGATCCTCCGCCTGCAGGACGGCTGGTCCGCCGAGGGCGGGCTGCTGCTCGCGGCCTGCGCGCTGTACGTCGTGGGCGGCTTCGGCGTCACCGTCGGCGCGAACATCCCGCTGAACAACCGGCTGGACGCGGTCGACCTGCACTCCGCGACCGACGCGGAGGCCAGCTCGGTACGCCGGTGGTTCGAGGTGCCGTGGGCCCGGTGGCACGCGCTGCGCACCGCCGCGACCACGCTGTCGGTCGCATCGGTGCTGGTGGCGGCGCTGATGTCTTAACCTCGCCTTAGCCGTCGCACAGCGCGCCGCTATCCGGTCGCGGACGAACCTTCGGTGGTCGTCGACAACCGACGATCGATCGACCAACGGAGGTACGACCATGAAGCGCACGACCATGCTGGCCGCGGCGGCCGGAGCCGCGCTGGTGCTGGGCTTCGGCGGCACCGCGGTGGCCGCCGGCCTGAGCGACGGCTCCGGCAGCGCCACGAGCGGCCTGGGCACGGCGGCCACGCCGTCCCCGGCACCGTCCTCCGACGACTCCGCCACGCCGCCCGTGGACCCGTCGTCCGGCGAGCCGGGCACGCCCGGGCCGGCCCCGTCGTCCGGCGATCCGTCCGGGTCGCCGTCGTCGTCCGTGTCCACCGCACCGGCGACGCCCCCGGTCGCCGGCGGCCCGGTGAGCCGGGAGCAGGCGGTGGCGATCGCGCGGGCCCACCTGGGTTCCGGCACCGTACGCGAGGTGGAGAGCGACGACGTGAACGACGTCCCGACCTGGAAGGTCGAGTTCACCACGGACCACGGGCGTCGCGAGATCAATATCGAGAAGGCCACCGGCCGCGTGATCGACGACGAACTCGACGACCGCGGCGGTCACGGCGGCGACCGCAGCGACGGCAGCAGCGATGACGGCAAGGGCCGGCACGGCGGCGATGACGACGACCGCAGCGGCCGCCGCGGTGGCGACGACCGCGACGACGACTGATCCCGGCGCCTCGGGCATCCCCCAGCCGATCCAACGGCCCGGGGCACGGTGGACTCCGCCCGAGCCGACCACCGGTCCGCGCCAGCGGGCCGGTGGTTCGCTTGCCAGCACAGCCGCCGGTCGAACCCATTTCGGCAATCACCGGTGCGGCCAGCGGGCCGGTGGCCGCACCGGCAGGGTTCATGATCGCGCACTCCGCGCCCGAAATCTCATCATAAAGGCGGCTAGCCGCGAAACCCGTAGCGACGTTCTGCGCTTTCCCCGGGCTGACGCCGTCGCAAGTCGCCAGCGTCGAGGCCGAACCGGCCACCCGTGAACGCCAGCGGACCGGTATCGCCAGGAGAGCGCCGTTCAGCCCGCTCGGCGGGCCGAGGCACGGCGCACCTGCGGCGCCGGGCCGGGCCGGGCCGTTTAGGCTCCTGGCACGCCGAGATGCAGCGTGATCGCGGCGCCGCCGGGTTCGGCCGTGCCGAGTTCCAGGCTTCCGCCGGCCGCCTGGGCCGCGCGGCGGGCGATGTCCAGGCCGAGGCCGGTCGAGCCGCCGCCGCTCTTCCCGCGGCGCACCAGCCCGGCCGGGATGCCCGGACCCCGGTCCGCCACGGTGAGTGCCGCACCGCCGCCGGGCGTGCGGCGCAGCCGTACCGTGAACGGGGTTTCGTCGGGTGTGTGAGCGAAGACGTTGCCGAGCAGCGCGTCGGCCGCGGCCGCCAGGTCGTCCGCGGTCAGCGCGACCGGCAGCGGGCCCGGCGCGATCTCGGTGGTCACGTCGCGGCCGGTGTCCTCGGCCAGCACGCGCCAGAACTCGACGCGTTCCGCCACCACGGCCGCGGCGTCGCACTCCCCCGGCGCGACCGGACCGGCCGCGGTCGCGGCGCGCGCCGCGCGGATCACGGCGGTGACCGCGCTCTCCACGCCGTCCGCGGCCGCCTGGATCCGGGCGGCCTCGTCGCGGTCGCGCATCGACTCGGCCTCGAGCCGAAGCGCGGTCAGCGGCGTGCGCAGCCGGTGGGACAGGTCGGCGACGTGTTCGCGTTCGGCGTGCAGCAGCTCCTGGATGCGGGCGGCCAGGTGGTTCAGCGCTCCGGCGACCTCGCGTACCTCGGGTGGACCGTCCGGTTCGGCGCGCGCGGTCAGTTCCGCGCCGGCCAGCCGGTGCGAGACCTGGGAGAGCGCGACGATCGGCCGGACCAGCGCGCGGGCCAGCCGGTCCGCGACGGCCAGCCCGAGCAACACGAGCACGATCGCGAGCACGGCGAGGAGCAGCCAGGACCGGGGTACGCCGCGGGTCAGCTCGGCGGCCGGGACCAGGGTGCGGATCACGGCCGTACCCTCGGCGCGGCCCTGGACCGCAATGACGATCTCCCGGCCGCCGTCCGCGGTCTCCGCCGTGAGGCTGCGGCCGGTCGCGCCGAGCCGGGTGGCGGGCGTGGGCGCGACCGGGTCGCCGAGTACGGTGCCGTCCGCGAGGAACACGGTCACCGGGCGGCCGGAGGCGAGCGCGAGACGCTCCACGGTCAGGCGCACGGTCGCTGCGTCGGCGGCGCCGACCACGGACACGATGGCCTGCGCGTCCGCGGTCGCAGTGACGGTGGCCCGGTCGGCCGCGACGTCGCGGAGCAGCAGTGCCAGCGGCACCAGAAAAGCGATCATGGTGAGGCCGGTGGTCGCGGCGACCAGCAGCGCGAGCCGGCCCCTCACGGCGCGCTCAGCCGCACGCCGACGCCGCGGACCGTGTGCAGGTATCGCGGCGCGGCCGCGTTCTCGCCGAGCTTGCGGCGCAGCCAGGAGATGTGCACGTCGACGGTCTTGTCCGCGCCGCCGTACGGGATCCGCCACACCTCGCTGAGCAGTTCGCGCTTGGTGACCACCTCGCCGGCCCGCCCGGCCAGGTGGTACAGCAGGTCGAACTCGCGCGGCGTCAGCTCGACCGGCGCACCGGCCAGCGTGACCTCGCGGGCACGTGGGTCGATGCGCAGCTGGCCGACCGTGATCGCGGCGTCGCCGTCGCCGGCCGGTGCGCCGCGCCGGAGCACCGCGCGCACCCGGGCGTCCAGCTGTGCCGCACTGAACGGCTTGACCAGGTAGTCATCCGCGCCCGCGTCCAGCACCCGGACGATCTCGGTCTCGTCGTCGCGCGCGGTGGCGACGATCACCGGGACCGTGCTGACCGCACGCAGCATCCGGAGCATCTCCCGGCCGTCCAGGTCGGGCAGGCCGAGGTCGAGCACGACCAGGTCGGGGCGTTCGTCGACGGCGAGGCGGACGCCGTCCATCGCGGTGCCGGCCGCCGCGACCGCGTGCCCCCTCTCGGTGAGCGCGCGGACCAGCGGCAGGCGGATCGTCAGGTCGTCCTCGATCAGGAGCAGTCGGGCCACGACTGGCAGGGTAGCCGCCGGCCGGACCGGCCCCGGCCACCTTGACCGTCCCTTATCCCTGGCCTGTCCGGCCGTTAGCGAGGCGTGCGGCATAGTCGGGGCATGAGTCGCCGTACCGTGATCGCCGTCGCCGGGTGGCTGGCCGCCGCGGTCGCCGCCACGCTCATCGGCCTGGCCGCGATCCGCCTGATCGGCGAGAGCATCACGGGTACGCCCGGCGGCGTGCTCTCCGAGCGGGAGGTGCTGGCCGCGCTGGACTCGCTGCCGCCGCCCGCGCCGCCGTCCCCGTCGCCGTCCCCGTCGCCGTCCCCGTCGGCCGTGCCTCCGGAGCCGACCGCGCCGCTGGATGACCGCCGGTCGTTCGCGGTGGCCGGTGGCACGGCCGTGGCCGCGTGCGCCGCGGACGGCCGCGCGGAGCTGGTCACCTGGTCGGCGGCGCAGGGCTGGTCAATCGCGAGGGTCGAGCGTGGGCCGGCCCGCGAGGTCAGGGTCGAGTTCGAAGGCGCCGGCGACGAGTCCGAGCTGCGGATCCGCTGCTCCGGCGGCGTACCGGCGCAGCACGGTCCCGGCGATGACGACGATTGACGCCGGGCGCTAGCGTGACGGGTCGTTCCTTACCTTCGGACCTGAGACGGGGTGTACCGGTGAACCGCGCCCGGTTGGCGGCCCTGCTGATCCTGATCGTCGGTGCGTGCGCCACGATCGCCGTGGTGCCGCTGGTGATGCGCCTGGTGGGTGACCCGGTCACCGGCCCGGGCGGGCTGGACGGCGAGGGCGGCACGATCGCGTGGACGGTGGACACCGCGAACGGCTCACGGGACGCGTGGGTGTTCGGCGACACCGCGGTGGTGCTGGACGGCACCTCGCTGCTCGGCCTGCGCCGCGGCGACGGCGGGCGGGTGTGGCAGCTGCCGTACCCGGCCGAGGACACCGCGCTGACCGTGGCCGGTGGCGTCGCGGTGGTGCAGGCCGGGACGGACGGGCCGGTAGACGTGATCGACCCGGCGAGCGGGCGCACGCTGTGGTCCGCGGCCGGTCCGGTGCGCATGGTGGCCCGCGCGGACGCGCTCTACCTGGACTCCTGCCCGGACCGCCGGGACACGCCGGCGGACTGCGTGCTCACCAAGCGCCGGGTCGCGGACGGCGCGACGCTCTGGACCATGGACGCCACGCACGTGAGCGTGCACGAGAACGTGATCGGCGCGCGCCGGCCGCTGGCACCGCCCGCGTCCGCGTACCTGCCGGTCAGCGTGTCCGAGCCGGGGGTCCGGGCCGCGCTGCTGGACACCACGACCGGGACGGTGCTGCCGGGCCGGGCGGAGCAGCGGGCCTGGTACACGTTCGCGGCCGGGGACACACTGGTCGTCACGGATCATGACCCGCCGCGTGGCGACCGCGACTGCACGGTGACGGTGACCGCGGTGCACGCGCGCACCGGCGCGGCCGCCTGGGACGGCGCGATCCACAGCGGGCGGACGGCCGGCGGCGAGTGCACCCGTTCCTTCCCGAGGATCTACTCCGGCAGCTCCGAGCTGTTCGGCGTGGGGAACGAGGTGGCCGCGGTGACCCGCTCCGGGCAGGCCACGCTGGTCGACGTAACCACCGGCGAGACCCGCTGGACCACTCCGGAACAGGGCGTGCCGATCGCGGGCGACGACGAGTCGCTGCTGGTCCGGGCAAACGCGGAGACCGGGCCGATCGCGCTCCTCGCGCTGGCCGACGGCCGGCGGCTGTGGAGCGCGCCGGACACCGGGCTGGCGACCACGTCCGCGAGCTGGGAGGCGGTGGCGCACGGCGACCTGGTGGCGGTGCTGGGCGCGACCGGCGACCGGCCGTACGTGCTGGTCTACGACGCGCGGACCGGGCGGCAACTGGCCCGGCGGGGCGGCTGGCTGACCGGCGTCGGGGAGGGCTGGGTGATGGTGTCGACCGGTGCGGGCGCCGGCCGGCTCCGCCTGCACATGCTGACGTTCTGACCGGCGCGCGGCCGGTCAGGGCGCGTCGTCGTCCGGTGGGGTGCTCGGCGGCGGGAAGATCGGCGGCAGGATGATCGACCAGGACGGGCGCGGCGAGCCGGTGGCCGGCGGGCGGGTGGGGCTCGGCGTGCCGGCCGGCGGGGCGGGCGTGGCCGGTGTCGCGGCGGGCGTGGCCGGCACGGCGCTGGTGGGTGCCGGGTTCGCGGTGGGCACCCAGGTGCCGGGCACCCCGGTCGGCTGGACGGCGGCGTCGGCGGTGGCCGGTGCGGCACTGGCCGTGGGTGTCGGCGACGCGGACGTGCTGGACGCGGACGGCGACGGCGTGGTGCCGGAGGCCGGTTGCGGGACCAGGCTGCCGCCGATCCAGACCGCGGGACCGACGCCGAACGCGACGATCACGCCGAACAGATGCCACGGCCTTACCGCCACAAGAGCCTCCCCGGTCGCCTCCTCAGTTCTTTCCCCGCGACGTCCACCCTAGACCGATACGCCCGGATCGGCACGCCACAAACGCCACGATCCACCACATCAGCGACGCGACCGGCGGCGTCGTGCACCCGCCGAAGGCGGTCGCGACCAGGGCGGATGCGAAGCCTGACCGGCGCGGCCGATTTTTTCGCCGGATCGATGCGCGGGGCGCCCGTACCCCCGATTCTTCCTGATTTTTGGGTCTTCAGAGGGTTAGGCTGCCGCGGTGCGCGTGTTGATCACGCCACCGGACCGGGACGGGCGGCGGTGGCGGATCCAGATCGAGGAGCGTCGGATCCGGGTCTTCGAGCTGCTCGGCGTGAGCGTGTCGGCACACGGGCGCACGCTGGGCGGCATCCCGGAACTGGGCGCATGGCTGGTCGCGCGGGAACTGACCGCGGACGAGCTGATCGAGGCGTGAGCCCGCCGCTGCTCTGACGGCTGCTGCACACCGCGACGAGCACGGGTGTCGCGGTGCGCAGCCGGTGGCGGCCCTGCGGGCCGGGGCCGGCAGCGGCCGGGCAAGCCGGCCCCGGACGGTCAAGCCGGCCCCGGACGGTCAGGCCGCCTTGGGGAGGGTGGCCAGCACGTCCTGGCGCAGCACCTCGAGGTCGAGCCCGGCGTCGGCCAGCACGCGTGCGCCGAGCCCTTGCTTCTCGCGCAGCAGGCCGAGCAGGATGTGTTCCGGCCGCAGCTCGCGGGAGCGCAGCGCGAGCGCCTCGCGCAGCGCCAGCTCGAGCGTTTTCTTCGCGTGCGAGCTGAACGGGATGTGCCCGCCCTTCGGCAGCTGCCACCACCGGCGGCCCGGCTCCGGCTGCGGCTCCACCGGCTGCATGCCGAACGTCTCGTCCATCCGGGCCAGTACCGCGTCCAGGTCGATCCCGATCGCGCGCAGTGCGGCCGCGTCCTCCGGCCCGAGCGCGGGCTTGTCGAGCAGCGCCTGGATGCGCGCCCGGACGTCGTCCCGGTCGAGCCCGGCGCCACGCAGCACGTATCCGGCCTCCCCCGCGTCCGCGCCGAGCAGCGCGAGCAGCACGTGCTCGGTGCCGATCCTCGTGTGCCCCAGCTCGCGCGCCTCGGCCTGGGCCTGGACGACCACGGCCCGCGCCTCGGCGGTGAATCGCTCAAACATCCCCGTTCCCCCTCGCTCGTCCGGCGTGCTTCTTGTGCACGGCCTGCCGGGAGACCTCCAGCGCATCGGCGATCTCCTGCCAGGACCAGCCCTGGCGTCGCGCGTTCGCGACCTGGAGCGCCTCCAGGCGCTCGGCCAGCTTCCGCAGTGCCACCGTGGCCCGCAACCCGACCTTCACGTCGGGCCCGGCCGCCGCGGTGGCGAGATCCGTTCCCTCACTCATGCTGTCAACCGTAGTTGACAGCTGTACGTTCGTCAACCTCGGTTGACAGGCATGGGCGCGGCGGCCTCACCACGCGAACCGGCGCCCAGCTTCCCAGCAGGTTGAGCACGTGGAACTTGACCGTGTGCTCACTCAGCCGCAGCTCCGCCGCGTTCGCCCGGTTACGCAGGCCGCGCGCGATCCCGTCCAGCACCTCCAGCTCCCGCGCGTTGAGCCGTGCCCGCTACACCGCACCGGCCCGCGTCACGGCGGCCGGCCCGGCGGCCACGCCACCGGCCAGGGGCAGCGCCGCGACGACCGTGGTCCCCCGGCCTCGGCACCGCGTCGATCTCCCCACCGCCCACCGGCCGCGACAACCGTCGCATCACGTCATCCACGGCGAGCCGCTCCACGACATCGGCCGCCGCGTCGCGTGACGCCGCTACCGGCAAGTCCTTGCGCCGCACCACCGACCGGAACGTCACGATCGCCGACCGGGGGCGAGCGGACGCGCGCGCCCCCGGCGGAGATCGCACGCCGGGTCACCGATCACGGCGTCCTGGTCACGCCTCGGCGCGGCCACCCGCTCGCCGCGGCCGCGCACGCCGGGAGCGAACGCGGCCACCCGCGCGGCACGCTCACCCTCGGCCTCCGCTGACTCCGAAACGGCACCACGCCGAAGAAACGAAAGGCCACGCCGTACCGCCGGCGTGGCCTTTCGTGCAGAGCAGGTGGGTCAGCCGTGCGCCTTGCCGCGCCCGCCCGGCCCGACCTGCTTCCGCGGCTTGACCGCGATCTCGATCGGCGACCCCTCGAAGCCGAACTCCTCGCGCAGCTTCCGCTCCACGAACCGCTGGTAGCCCGCGTCCAGCGGCCCGGTCGTGAACAGCACGAACCGCGGCGGCGACACGCCCGGCTGGGTGGCGAACAGGATGCGCGGTGCGCGACCGCCACGCACCGGGTGCGGCGTGGCCTGGGTGAGCGCGGTCAGCCACTGGTTGAGGTGACCGGTCGGGACGCGCAGTTCCCAGCTCTCCAGCGCCGTGCGGATCGCCGGTGCCAGCTTGTCGACCGCGCGCCCGGACTTCGCGGAGATGTTCACCCGGACGGCCCACGGGATGCGGCGCAGTTCGCGCTCGATCTCCTTGTCCAGGTAGTGGCGGCGGTCCGCGTCGACCAGATCCCACTTGTTGAACGCGATGACGACGGCACGCCCGGACTCGACGACCATGCTCAGGATGCGCTGGTCCTGCTCGCTGATCACCTCGGACGCGTCGAGCAGCACCACCGCGACCTCGGCGGCCTCCAGCGCCGCGTTGGTCCGCAGCGACGCGTAGTATTCCGTGCCGCTGGCCTGGCCGACGCGCTTGCGCAGCCCGGCGGTGTCGACGAACTGCCAGACCTCGCCGCCCAGCTCGACCAGGCTGTCCACCGGGTCGACGGTGGTGCCGGCGACCGAGTCGACGACCGCGCGCTCCTCCTTGGCGAGCCGGTTGAGCAGGCTGGACTTACCGACGTTCGGCCGGCCCACCAGTGCGACGCGGCGCGGGCCGCGCTCGGTCTCCTCGACCACGCGCGGCGCGGACGGCATCGCGTCGAGCAGCGCGTCCAGCAGTTCGCCGGAGCCGCGGCCGTGCAGCGCGGAGACCGGGTACGGCTGGCCGAGCCCGAGCGACCACAGGCTGGTCGCCTCGACCTCGAGGTTCTGGTTGTCGACCTTGTTCGCGACCAGGATGACCGGCTTGTGGCTGCGGCGCAGCATCTTGACCGCGGCCTCGTCCACGTTCGTGCTGCCGACGACCGCGTCCACCACGAACAGCACCACGTCGGCGGTGGCGATCGCGGCCTCGGCCTGGGCGGCGATCGCGGCGGCGCGGTCCTTCGCGTCCGGCTCCCAGCCGCCGGTGTCGACCACGGTGAACTGGCGGCCGAGCCACTCCGCGTCGTACGGCACGCGGTCGCGGGTCACGCCCGGCGTGTCCTGCACGACCGCCTGGCGACGACCGATGATCCGGTTGACCAGCGTCGACTTGCCGACGTTGGGCCGGCCGACCACGGCCACGACCGGATTGACCACGGACACCGAGGCCGGCGAATCCACTATTTCCGACATTTCCGAAACCTCAACTGACGTCATGCGGTCACCCGCGTATCAAGTAGCTCGCGAAGACGCGCCACGGCCTCGTCGATGCCCATCGCGGTGGTGTCCAGCACGACCGCGTCCTCCGCCTGGGTCAGCGGATCCACCGCACGACTGGAGTCGATCTTGTCGCGCCGGGCCAGGTCGGCCTGGGTGGCCGCGACGTCCGCCGCGTTCTCCAGGCTGCGCCGCTGCGCACGCGCCTCCGCGGACGCGGTCAGGTACACCTTCAGCGACGCGTCCGGCGCCACGACCGTCCCGATGTCGCGTCCTTCGACCACGATCCGCCCGGCGTCCGCGATGATCGCCCGCTGCTGGGCGACCAGCTGCTGCCGCACCGCTGCGACGGACGCGACCGCGGACACGTGCGCGGTCACCTCGGCGCCGCGGATCGGGCCGTCGACGGAGACGCCGTCCACCCGGACAAAAGGTGCGGAAGGGTCGGTGCCGATCTCCAGCGAAAGACCGGCGACGACCGCGGCGACGGCCGCCGGATCGGAGAGCGGCACACCCGCCCGGATGACACCCCAGGTCACCGCCCGGTACATGGCCCCGGTGTCCAGGTAACGCGCGTCGAGCGCGGTCGCCAGCCGCCGCGAAACGGTGGACTTCCCGGACCCGGACGGCCCGTCGACGGCCACCACACATCGCCCGTTTTCTTCCACCGTTCCTCCACTCGCCATGCCCAGGACAACTGTTCAATGATGCCCGGTGACCCGGCACACCACCGAACTGGGTCAGTCCTCGACAGCCGCGAACAGCGCCGCGATCTCGCCGTTGTTCAGCCGGCGGGTACGGCCGGAGCGCAGGTCACCCAGCTTGATCGGGCCGATCGACGTGCGGACCAGCCGGGACACCGGGTGCCCGACCTCGTCCATCAGCCGGCGCACGATGTGCTTGCGCCCCTCGTGCAGCGTGATCTCGATCTGCGCGGTCTTGCCCAGCGTGTCGACCAGCTTGAACGCGTCCGCCTTCGCCGGGCCGTCCTCCAGCTCGACGCCGGCCAGCAGCCGCCGGCCGACCGCGCGCGGCAGCGGGCCGGCGACCTCGCACAGGTAGGTCTTGGCCACGCCGTACGACGGGTGGGTGAGCTTGTGCGCGAGCGTGCCGTCGTTGGTGAGCAGCAGCAGGCCCTCGGAGTCCTGGTCCAGCCGCCCGACGTGGTAGACGCGCTGCTCGACCCGGCCGAGGAAGTCGGAGATCGCGGAGCGCCCCTTCTCGTCGGCCATGGTCGAGACCACGCCGCGGGGCTTGTTCATCGCGAGGTAGACCAGGGTCTGGTCGGCGGCGAGTCGCTCGCCGTTGACCATGATCACGGAGGTGGCCGGGTTCGCGCGGTCACCCAGGCGGGCAAGACGCCCGTCCACGGTGACCTTGCCGCGCGCGATGAGTGTCTCGCAGGCGCGGCGGGACCCGACACCGGCCACGGCCATGACCTTCTGCAGCCGTTCGGCGCCGTCGTTCTCAGGCATCGGTGACGATCTCTTCCACATTGTCCGGCAGGAACGGCGCGAGCGGGGGGAGCTGCGCGACCGAGTCGATGCCGAGTTTCTCGAGAAACAGGGTGGTGGTCTTGTAGAGGTAGGCGCCGGACACGTCCGCGCCGCACTCCTCGACAAGCCCCCGGGTGACAAGCGTACGCATCACGCCGTCACAGTTCACACCGCGGATGGCGGAGACCTGTGACCTGCTGCACGGCTGCTTGTAGGCGACGACCGCGAGCGTCTCCAGCGCGGCCTGCGTCAGCCGCGCGGTCTGCCCGTCCAGCACGAACCGTTCGACGTACGCCGCGTACTCCGGACGGGTGTACAGCCGCCAGCCGCCGGCCACCCGCCGCAGGTCGAAGCCGTGCCCGCGATCGGTGTACTCGCCGGACAGCAGGTACAGCATCTGCGTCACCCGCTCGGTGGGCTGCTCCAGCACCTGGGACAGCATCACCTCGGCGACCGGCTCGTCCACGACCAGCAGGATCGCCTCCAGCGCGCCGCGCAGTTCCGCGTCGTCGATCAGCGACACCGGATCCGGTTCCGGCTCCGCCGGCTTGGGCTTCGCCCGCCGGCGCTTCGGCGCGGCCCGCGCCTCCGATGCCGCCCCGCCGGCCACCTCCGCCGTCGTGTCCTGCGGCTTCGACTTCTGCAGGGGTACGGCGGCCGCGCGCGACGGCTCGGTCTCCGAGACCGGCGGGGACGCCCCGTCACCGACGGTGGCGCTCGCCCCCGGCACCCGCTCCGGGCCGTCGCCGGTGACCGGCTCGGCCACATCGCCGGAACCGGGCACGGACCCGTCCCCGGCGGGCGGCTCCGTGGCAGCCGCCCCGGCGCGCACACCGGCGGCCTCGTCAGCACCCACACCGGCGTCGCCCGCGGGCCGGACGGCGGGGTCCGCGGCGCGCGCGTCCGTACCCTCGGGGGCCGGCCGGTCTTGATCGTCGGCTGCGGGCGGCTTCGGGCGGTCCCAGGGCGGGACCCACGCGGCCGCCGCGTCCGCCAGCGATCCGCGCTCGTCCTCGCTGGTCACGCCCCGTCCTCCGTTTCCTGCGCCGCGCCCGGCCGGACCGGGTCGTCCTTGGCCGTGTCCACGTCCTTCGTGCCCTCGTAGTCGTCGACCTGCAGATCGACGTCCTCGTCGCCGCCGGTCCACTTCACGGTCAGCACGCCCAGCGACTCCGGCTGCGCGAACTCGACCAGGCCCTCCCGGTAGAGCTCCAGCAGTGCCAGGAACCGGGCCACCATCTCCAGCGTGTTCTCGCAGTCCGCGCAGAGCACGTCGAACGTGGCGATCCCGGCGCGGCGCAGCATCTTCTGCACGATGTCCGCGTGCTCGCGTACGTTGACCCGCACCTGGTGGATGTGGTGCACCGCGACGGTCGGCGGGATCTTCGGCGTGAACGCCTTGATCGCTATCTTGAGTATCCGGTCCGGCCCGAAGCCGAAGATCAGGTCGGGCAGCGCCTCCGCGTACCGTGGCTCCAGGCTGACCGCGCGCGGGTAGCGCCGGGCGCCGTCGCGCTCCAGATCCGCGATGACCGCGGACGCCTCCTTGTACGCCTTGTACTGCAGCAGCCGGGCGAAGAGCAGGTCACGGGCCTCGAGGAGCGCCAGGTCCTCCTCGTTCTCCACCTCGGCCGCGGGCAGCAGCCGGGCCGCCTTCAGGTCCAGCAGCGTGGCCGCGATGATCAGGAACTCACTGGTCTCGTCCAGGTCCCAGTCGTCGCCCATCGCCCGGATGTACGCGATGAACTCGTCCGTGACCGTGTGCAGCGCGATCTCGGTGACGTCCAGCTTGTGCTTGCCGATCAGCTGGAGCAGCAGGTCGAACGGACCCTCAAAATTGTGCAACCGAACCCGGAAACCGCTGGTGGTCTCCACGGTCTCCTGCGTCGGCCCGTCCGTCATCGGCTGACCGTAGCCGGACGTGTCATCTCCGGGCTGTGCAGAATCCGACCCGGTGACGTGATCGACGCTCACCAGGCCCAGATCCCCAGCAGCGGCGTGCCGATCGGATTGAGCAACACCCAGGCCAGCCCGCCGAACGGGAAGATCTGCAGCAGGAAGAGCAGCACCACACCGATGTTCTTGTCGACCAGCCACAGCCGGGCGCTCTGGGCGGATGTGCCGGGCCGCTTCAGGCTGCACCAGAGCAGGCCCCAGCCGTCCAGCGGCGGCAGCGGAATCAGGTCGAACAGCGCGAACGTGAACAGACCGATCCCGATCGCCGCGGTGATCTCCGCGCCGATGCCGGCCGGGTCGGTGCCCAGCGACATAGGCAGGCCGAGCTTCACGTTCAGCGGCCCGACCGCGGACATCAGCGCCCGGTAGTCCGGGAAGCCGAGCGCGAACCCGAGCAGCACGAGCTGGGACAGCACGAACACGGAGACCGGCCCGGCCGCGTAGACGATCGCCTTGCGCCCGCGCCCGCGATAGGACGGCAGGTCGTCGACCTCGAGGCCCTTGCCCCAGCCCATGCCGCCGATCAGGCAGGCGACCACGCCGAACACGTCGAAGTCGTGTCGCGGCTGGAACGCGATCCGGGTGCGCCGCTGTTCGAGGCCCGTCGCCCGGATCGCCAGCCGGATCGCCGTCGCGCGCACCACGACGGCCAGCAGGAACGAGAGCGCGAAGCCGATGAATGCGACCGGCGTGGCGAGAGCGAAGAGCACCGGCGCCTATCCGCGCTCGGCCTGGGCCGCGATGACCTCTCGGGCCAGCTGGCGGTAGTTGCGGGCGCCGGAGGACGCCGGGTCGAGCGAGGTGATCGGCGCACCGGCCACGGTCGACTCCGGGAACTTCACGGTCTTCGTGATCACGGTCTGGTACACCTTGTCGCCGAACGCCTCCACGACGCGCTGCAACACCTGGCGGCAGTGCGTGGTGCGGGAGTCGTACATGGTGGCGAGGATGCCCTCCAGCTCCAGGTCGAAGTTCAGCCGCTCGCGCACCTTGTCGATCGTGTCGAGCAGCAACGCCACACCGCGGAGGCTGAAGAACTCGCACTCCAGCGGGATCAGGACACCGTGCGCGACGGTGAGGGCGTTTATCGCGAGCAGGCCGAGCGAGGGCTGGCAGTCGATCAGGATGTAGTCGTACTCCTTGCGGACCGAGCGCAGCACCCGGGCCAGCGCCATCTCCCGCGCTACCTCGTTCACCAGCTGGATCTCGGCCGCGGACAGGTCGATGTTCGCCGGGAGCAGGTGCAGGCCGGCGATGTCCGTCTTGATCAGCACGTCCTCGGCCGTCACGTCGTCCTGCATCAGCAGGTTGTAGACGGAGAGGTCCAGATTGTGCGGGTTCACGCCGAGACCGACGGAGAGCGCGCCCTGCGGGTCGAAGTCGACGACCAGCACCTTCCGGCCGTACTCGGCGAGCGCGGCACCCAGGTTGATGGTGGTCGTGGTCTTGCCCACGCCGCCCTTCTGGTTCGCCATCGCGATGATCCGCGCGGGCCCGTGCCGGTCGGTCGGCATCGGCTCCGGGATCGGCTTGCGCATCGTGTACGCCGCGGGATCGCTCGGCCCGAGCTCGGCGCCGATGTCCAGGGAACTCTGCTGCTCTCGGAGGACCGAGGTCCACGCCTCGGCACGGTCACCGTTGCCCGCCATGTCCTCTGCGCCCCCTCCCACGACTGCCCGACGCTACACCCGGTGGAGCGTCTCAGCCGACCGGCGCCCTCCATGAGATCCACGCCGATTCCCGACTCTACGACACCGCCCGCCCACACACCGCCCACCCTTCCCGGCGTGTCGCGCGCGGGGACGGTGTATACAGACCGGTTCAGGCGAGCGCGCGGGGGTGCGCGGTGGCGTAGATCTCGCGCAGCCGGTCCACGGTGACCAGGGTGTATATCTGCGTGGTGGTCACCGAGGCGTGGCCGAGCAGTTCCTGGACCACGCGGACGTCGGCGCCGCCGTCGAGCAGGTGGGTGGCGAACGAGTGGCGCAGCGTGTGCGGCGAGACCGCGCGCGGGCCGTCGACCGGCAGGCCCGCCGCCCCGGCCGCGCGGTGCAGGATGGTCCAGGCGCTCTGCCGGGACAGCGGCCCGCCGCGCGCGTTGCAGAACACCGCCGGGGTACCGCGGCCGGCCTGGACCAGCGTCGGCCGGCCCTGCACCAGGTACGCACCGAGCGCGTCCCGCGCGTACCCCCCGATCGGGACCAGCCGGGACCGGCCGCCCTTGCCGCGCAGCAGCACGGTCGCGTCGTCCAGGTCGACGTCGTCGACGGCCGCGCCGACCGCCTCGGAGATGCGCGCGCCGGTGCCGTAGAGGAACTCCAGCAGCGCCCGGTCGCGCAGCCCGCGCGGCGTGTCCGTGGCCGGCACCGCGAGCAGCCGCTCGATCTCGTCGACCTCCAGCGCCTTGGGCAGCCGGCGCGGCGGGACCGGCGGCTTGACGTCGCGGGACGGGTCGTCCGCCGCGATCCCCTCGCGCACGGCGAAACGATGCAGGCCGCGCACCGCGGACATGGCGCGTGCGGCGGACGACGCGGACAGCGGCGGGTGCTCGTCGTCGCCGGTCCGCAACCCGCTCAGGTGCCGGTCCAGGTCGCTCGCGGTGACCGCGCCGAGCGAGCTGATCTCGGCACCGGCCAGGAACTCCAGATAACGATCGAGATCCCGCCGGTACGACATCAGCGTGTTCGCCGAGAGCGCGCGCTCGACCGTCAGGTGGTCGAGGTAGCCGCGCACGGCCCGGTCGGTCGCCAACACGCCGCTGACCCTAGACCAGGGGTACGACAACCCGTCAGGCGAGCACCTCGGTCAGCGGCCGCACGGTCATCCCGTGCGCCTCCGCGACCGGGCCGTAGGTGACCTCGCCCGCGTGCGTGTTCAGGCCCTTCGCCAGCGACGCGTCCGCGCGCAGCGCGTCCCGCCAGCCCTGGTCGGCCAGCGCCAGCGCGTACGGCAGCGTCACGTTGGTCAGCGCGTACGTGCTGGTGTGCGGCACCGCGCCGGGCATGTTCGCCACGCAGTAGAAGATCGAGTCGTGCACCCGGTAGACCGGGTCCGCGTGCGTGGTCGGCCGCGAGTCCTCGAAACAGCCGCCCTGGTCGATGGAGATGTCGACCAGCACGCTGCCCGGCTTCATCCGGGAGACGAGCTCGTTGGAGATCAGCGTCGGGGCCTTCGCGCCCGGCACCAGCACCGCGCCGATCACCAGGTCGGCGTCCAGCACCGCGCGCTCCACCTCGTACGTGTTGGACGCCACGGTCTGCAGGTGCCCGCGGTAGATCGCGTCCGCGCCGCGCAGCCGGTTGATGTTCATGTCCAGCAGCAGCACCTCGGACTGCAGGCCGAGCGCGATCGCGGCCGCGTTCATGCCCGAGACGCCGGCGCCGATCACCACGGTCTTGGCCGCGTAGACGCCGGAGACGCCGCCGAGCAGCACGCCGCGCCCGCCGCCGGACCGCATCAGGTGGTACGCACCGACCTGCGGGGCGAGCCGGCCGGCCACCTCGGACATCGGCGCGAGCAGCGGCAGCTGCCGGTCAGGCGTCTCCACCGTCTCGTACGCGATGCCGGTGACCTTCCGCTCGATCAGCGCGTCCGTGCACTCCTTGGACGCGGCCAGGTGCAGGTACGTGAACAGCACCTGCCCCTCGCGCATGCGGTGGTACTCCTCCGCGATCGGCTCCTTGACCTTGAGCACCAGCTCGGCCGTGCCCCACACGTCGTCCGCGCCCGGCAGGATGGTCGCGCCCGCGGACGTGTACTCCTCGTCGGTGATGGACGAGCCGGCACCCGCGCCGGCCTCGATGAAGACCTCATGGCCGTGACGGGTGAACTCGTGCACGCCGGCCGGCGTGATCGCGACCCGGAACTCGTTGTTCTTGACCTCGCGGGGAATGCCGACCTTCACGTCGATGACCCTTTCACGCGCGTTTAACCGCAGTCTACGAGCGAACGGTGACCCCCGCTCTCCGACGCGCACTTTAGATCATGAAGGCGAAACGCGCTACGGCCGACGTTTCGAAGGAAACGTCGGCCGTCGGCATACCTTGTTTCAGGCAGGTGTCGGCGTATCCGCGGGGCGGAGCGGCGCCCACTCCAGATCCCGGGCGCGCGCGGCGGCGAGCAGACCGCTGACCGCCGCCGCGTTGGTGATCTCCCCGGCGAAGACCATCGCGACCGCGTCGTCCAGCGGCACCCACCGCACCTCGATCTCCGCCTCCTCGTCCGTGCGGTCGTGCCGCTCGGCCGCCGGGACCGGCGTCAGGTCCCGGGCCAGGAAGATGCGGATCTGCTCGTTCGTCATGCCCGGCGACGTGTGCAGGTCGAGCAGCACGTCGATCCGCCCGGCCCGCAGGTCGGCCTCCTCGGCCAGCTCGCGCAGCGCGCCGGCGGAGAGGTCCTCGCCCTGCACGTCGCGCAGCCCGGCGGGCAGTTCCCAGAGCCGGCCGCCGACCGCGTGCCGGTACTGGTTGATCAGCACCACCCGGCCCCGGTCGTCCAGCGCGACCACGCCGACCGCGCCGACGTGCCGCAGGTAGTCGCGGTCCGCCGCGCCGCCGCCGGGCATGGTGACCCGGTCGGTGACGACCGAGAACACCCGCCCGCTGAACCGCTCGGTGCGGCTGACCACGGAGTGCGCGAAGCCGGTCACTTCGACGCCCCGACCCGGCGCTTACGACCCTGCTCCGGCGCCTGCGCCTCGTCCCCGACCGCCGGGATCTCCAGCGGCAGCTCGCCCGCCTTGGCGAACCGCACGGACGCGGCCACGAACGCGGCGAACAGCGGGTGCGGCCGGGTCGGCCGGCTCTTCAGCTCCGGGTGCGCCTGGGTGGCCACGAAGAACGGGTGCACCTCGCGGTCCAGCTCGATGAACTCGACCAGCCGCCCGTCCGGCGAGGTGCCGGAGAAGCGCAGGCCGGCGGCCTCGAGGCGGGGCCGGTAGTCGTTGTTGACCTCGTACCGGTGGCGGTGCCGCTCGGAGATCTCCGGCGCACCGTACGCCTCCTCGACGATCGAGCCGGGCGTCAGCGCGGCCGGGTACGCGCCCAGCCGCATGGTGCCGCCCAGGTCGCCCTTGCCGGAGACGATGTCCTGCTGGTCCGCCATGGTGGAGATGACCGGGTGCTTGACCGTGTCCTCGAACTCCAGCGAGTTCGCGCCGTCCAGGCCGGCCAGGTTGCGCGCCACCTCGATGGTCATGCACTGCAGGCCGAGGCAGAGGCCGAGCACCGGGACCTTGTTCTCCCGGGCGAACGTGGCCGTGCCGATCTTGCCCTCGATGCCGCGCACGCCGAAGCCGCCCGGGATCACGATGCCGTCCACGCCGGCCAGCGCGGCCGCGGCACCGGCCGGGGTCTCGCAGGAGTCGCTCGGCACCCAGCGCAGGTTCGCCTTGACCCGGTGCCCGAACGCGGCCGCCCGGATCGCCTCGGTCACCGACAGGTACGCGTCCGGCAGGTCCACGTACTTACCGACCAGCGCGATCGTGACCTCGCCGGACGGCTGGTGCACGCGGCCCAGCAGGTCGTCCCAGGCCTTCCAGTGCACGTCCCGGAAGGACAGGCCCAGCCGCCGTACGACGTAGGCGTCCAGCCCCTCGGCGTGCAGCACCTTCGGGATGTCGTAGATGCTCGGCGCGTCCGGGCAGGCCACCACGGCCTCGCGGTCGACGTCGCAGTAGAGCGACAGCTTGACCTTGAGCTTCTCCGGGATCTCCCGGTCGGAGCGGCAGACCAGCGCGTCCGGCTGGATGCCGATGTTGCGCAGCGCCGCCACCGAGTGCTGGGTCGGCTTGGTCTTCAGCTCGCCGCTCGGCGCCAGGTACGGCACCAGCGAGACGTGCAGGTAGAAACACCGGTCCCGGCCGATCTCGTGCCGGACCTGGCGGATCGCCTCCAGGAACGGCAGCGACTCCATGTCACCGACCGTGCCGCCGACCTCGGTGATGACGACGTCCGGCACGCGGCCGTCCTCGTCCGGGTCGGCCATCGCGAAGATGCGCTCCTTGATCTCGTTCGTCACGTGCGGGATGACCTGCACGGTGTCGCCGAGGTACTCGCCGCGCCGCTCCTTGGCGATCACCGCGGAGTAGACCTGGCCGGTGGTGACGTTCGCCTTCGCGGACAGCGGCCGGTCCAGGAATCGCTCGTAGTGCCCGACGTCGAGGTCCGTCTCCGCGCCGTCCTCGGTCACGAAGACCTCGCCGTGCTGGAACGGGTTCATCGTGCCCGGGTCGACGTTGAGGTAGGGGTCCAGCTTCTGCATCACGACCCGCAGGCCACGCGCGGTCAGAAGGTTGCCCAGGCTGGCGGCGGTGAGGCCCTTACCGAGCGAGGAGGCGACGCCCCCCGTGACAAAGATGTGCCTGGTCTGAGTCGAAGGGCTCAAGGCCTGCTCCCGTGGTCGTCTGGCTGCCAATACGAACCGGCGCGACGCCCTCGAGCCCGATCTCGTCCCGGCTGCCCGAAGTGTCAGCGGAAGTTAACGCGGCTGTCGTGATCACGCGATCCACGGGATTCCACGGTAACACCATCCGCGTGCGGCCCCCCGGCCCGGCCACCATGATCGCTTCGCGTCGATCCGCAGCTCGAGCCACTTCCGCAGGTCAGACCCACAAAGATCAACACTGCTCGCCACCCGCGGCGTTCACTCGCCCGGGTGCTGGTCAGCTCTCGTCGGATTTGTTACGCAGGGCCACGTCATCACCTGCCGTGACGCCCTCGTTCCGGTCGGTGGTGGCGGCCCCGTCCGTACGCTCGGCGGGGTTGGCCGGCACCGTCGGCGGGCGCGTGCGGATCGCGGCGTGGTCGAGCACGCGCAGCGCGGTGAGCGCGGCCAGCGGGCCGGCCACCGCGGCGGCCGCGCCCGCGACGTGCAGCGCCGACCCGCCCAGCACGCCGGCCGCCAGCGTGGTGACCGCGGTGCCGGCCAGCGCGGCCCGGACCGCCGGTTTCAGCCCGTACAGCCGCAGCAGACCGCCCCACGGCCGCAGCAGCACGAACCAGACCAGCGTGGCCACCGTCAGCACCAGCAGCGTCAGCGGGCTGACCAGCGCCGCCACGTTCGAGCCGGTGGCGCGCTGCACCGCGATGCCGCTGGTGCCGTCCACCAGCGACGCCAGGATCCGGCCGAGGCTGCCGCGCTCGGCCTCCGGGCGCCGCACGTCCAGCAGCGCGAAGCCGAACGTCACCACCAGGCCGGCCGCGGAGGTGGCCGCGATCCGGCCGAAGCCGATCCAGCCGCCGGTGCAGAGCGCGGTCGCCACGCAGACACCGGCGGTCAGCGCGACCGCGCCGACCGCGTGCGCGCCCAGGAACGGGCTGCCGACCACCATCACGGCCGCGCCGCCCAGCACCACCATGATCAGCGGACGGAGGTGCCGCATCGTCTGGCCGAGCGCGGCCGCCGCGAGCAGGATGCCGGCGCTGAGCACGCCGAGCCCGACCGTGCCGATCCCGGCGTACCGGGCACCGGCCAGCGTCGAGTAGCCGGCCACGCCGTTGAGCTGCAACGTCGAGCCGGACAGCACGTCCGCGATCACCACCACCGCGGAGGTCGCGGCCACCGTGCCGAGCGGCCACAGCGTCGACCGGTACGGGCGGGCCAGCCGCACCGCGAGCGTTCCGGCCAGCGTCAGCAGCACCGTCACGGTCGCGAACGTCAGCGACGGCCGGCCCGCGCGCCACCACGGCACCAGGTCCGCGACCAGCGCGGCCGGGGTGAGCAACGCGGCCGCGATCAGGGCCAGCTCGGCGCCGTCCATCAGCCAGCGCGGCGGCAGCGGCGGCCCGGGCGGCCCGCTGTGCGCGTAGGTGCGCCGCAGCAGCGGCACCAGCAGCGCGTACAGCGCGATCTGCACGGCGGTCAGGATCGAGAAGAACCATTCCGAGGTACGGCCCTGGGCGCGCGCCTCCCGGTCCGCGTCCGCCGGGCGCGCGATCGCGTCCACGAGCGCGCCGGGCCGGCCGTCCACCGCGGTGGCCGCGTGCCCGTCGAACCGGCCGGCCGGCAGCTCCCGGCCGAGCGCGGTCAGCACGGTCGGCGCCAGGTCTACCAGCGCGACGTAGCCGTCCCGCGCGGTGCTGCCGGACGTGAGCCAGGACCGGTCCCAGCCCGGCCCGTCCGCGATCGCCACGTGCAGCCGCTGGTCCGTGCCGGTGTCTGCGAGCCCGGCGACCAGCACCAGCGACCGGTCCGGGCGTGCCGCGAGCACCCGGCCGAGCAGGTCGTCGGCGGCCTCGACCGCGGTCGCGCGCGCCGCGCCGGTCCCGGCGACCGTGCCCGCGTCCACGATGCTGAGCACGCACTGGGAGAGCACGGGCGCGGCGTCGGCCGGCAGCGTCGCCCGGTAGCGGTCGACCCGGCCGAACGGGCGGGCCGCGGCGACCGCCGCACCCGGCCCGACCGCGGTGGTGCAGCGCACCGACTCGGCGAGCGCGCCGGGCACCGCACCCCACGGCTGGCGTGCGTTGTAGTCGACCGCGACCGGCTGGCGGGAGACGTTCGCGCCGATGCCGTCCGGTTCACCGATCTCCACGTCGAGCGGCGCGCAGACGTCCGCGCCGTCCGACTCGTCACCCCAGCTGGCGTAGTTGCCGGCGCCGAGCGTGAGCCAGCCGTCGACCGGGCAGGTCGGCTCGCTCGCGGACCGGACGGACAGCGCGCCGATCGCGCCCCGCTCGGCCAGCGCCCACAGCGACGGCGTCGTCGCCGGGTCGAGGTCGTCCCAGCGCAGGCCGGGCACGCCCACGATGACCACGTAGTCGGCGTCGGTGTCCACGGTGGCGGAGACCGGGCGGACGCTGAGCGCGACCATGCTGCCGATCACCACGGCCAGCACGATCAGCCACGGTGTGAGGCGGCGCAGCATCAGCCGTGTTCCCCGCGGGGCGCCAGCTCGGCGTAGACCGCCCGGACCGCGTCGACCGTGTCCGTCTCGGTCGGCCACGCGGCCGCGTGCGCGCGAGCCCGGGTGCTCAGGTCGCCGCGCAGGTCCGGATCGTCCAGCAGGCGGCGCACGGCCGCGTCGACCGCCTCCACGTCACCGGCCGGCACCAGCACGGCCGCGTCGCCGACCAGGCCGGGCAGCCCGCCGACCGCGGTCGCGACCAATGGCAGGCCGGCCTGCAGCGCCTCCTGCGCGAACAGCTGCCGCGCCTCCCAGTCGCTGGTGACGACCGCGAGGTCCGCGCCGGCCAGCAGGTCGGCCACGTCGGTGCGGTGGCCGAGCAGCGTGACCGGCGCGTGCGCGGCGGAGATGCTGGCGGCCAGCGGCAGGTAGCTGGGGCCGGTGCCGGCGATCAGCACCACCGGCGTGGGGCGGCGCTCCCGCCACCGGCCGGCCGCGGCGACCAGCACGTCGTAGCGCTTCTGCGGGTGCAGCCGGCCGACGGACAGGATCAGCGGCGTGTCCGGCCCGACGCCGAACTCGGCGCGCACGGCCGCGCGGCTGCGCCGGGCCGGGCCGAGCGCGGGCGCGGCGACCGGGCCGAGCCGGGCGTCCCGCGCACCGACCGCGCGCGCCCGGTCGACCAGGTCCTCGGACGCGCCGAGCGTGACCCGGGCGGCGGCCGCGACCGCGCGCTCCAGCAGCTGGGCGACCCGGCCGCGCAGGCCACCGGCGAGCATCGCGTTGTGCCAGGTGACCACGAGCGGCTGGCGCGGGCGGGCGAGCGTCGCGACGAATCCGGCGCGCAGACCGTGCGCGTGCACCACGTCGATCCCGTCCGCGGCGAGTGCGGCGCGCAGCGCGCTGACCGCGCGCGCGTCCGACGGCGCCGGGTTGGCCGGGATCTCCACCGGGACGAACCGCGCGCCCAGCTCGGAGAAGTGGAACAGCCGCTCGGTCGCGTCCGGCCCGCAGACCGTGACCGTGATGCCGGCCGCGGTCAGCCCCCGGCACAGCGAGGCCACGTGCTGCCCCACGCCACCGGTGCTGGACGCGAGCACGAGCGCCACCCCACCGGCCCAGTCGCCTGCGGTCACGTGCGGTCCCCTCCGTCCCGCGCGGCGGAAGTCCGCGCGTCGTTCTCACCGTCCGGCAAGGTACCCGACCCAGGCGCACCGGGCCGCGCGCCGCCACGCCGGGCGAGGTTTCTGACCTGGTCCCGGTCGAGCACGAAGGCGACACCGAGGAACACCGCGACCCCGACGAACCCGCACAGCATGCCTTGCAACACCGCGAAGCCGGGCGCCGGGGTCGGGTCGGTGAGCGCGGCCAGCGCGTACCCGGCCGTACCGGCGGCAACCGCACCGAACAGCCCGGCCGGGAGCGTACGGGCCAGGCCGGCTAGCGCGTCCGGGCCGGTTGTGCGCCGCACCGCGGCCAGCAGCAGCGCACCGAGCACCAGCATGCCGGCGGTGTGCGCCAGGCCGAGCACGAGCACCCGGTGCTCCGGCGCGGTGGCGCGCGACAGCACGACGGCGAGCGCGGCGACCACGGCCCACCCGGCCCCGGTCGCGACCGCGACGGCCGGTGCCCGCCCACGGGCGTAGAGCGCTCGGGACAGCAGCGCGAAGAGTCCGTAACCGATCAGTCCGGGCGCGAACGCGACCACGCCCTGCGCCATCGCCGGCTCGCCGGCGAGCACGGCCGCCGCGGGAATCGCGACCGCGGTGAGCCCGGCCGCGCCCAGGCAGCTCACCAGCGTGGTCTGGCGGGCGGTCCGCGCCAGAACGGTGCGGTATCCGTCGTCGTCCGCGGTGGTCAGCCCGGGGTAGGCCGCGGTCGCGAGCGGCACCGCGAGCACCGCCCACGGCAGCAGGAACACGGTCTGCGCCAGGTTGAACAGCACGGTGGTGCCGTCCGGCCCGCCGCTTGCCTGACCGATCACGACCAGCATCGCGAGCTGCTGCGCGCCGACCGTGACCAGACCGGCCCAGCCGAGCGAGACGACCTGCGCGCGGGCGTCGTCCGGCAGGCTCAGCGTGGGCCGCAGCGGCAGCCGCAGCCGCGACAGCGGGATCAGCAGGCATCCGGAGAGCACGAGCACGCCGCCGGTGGTGCCGGCGGACAGGATCAGCTCACCGGTGCCGGACACGTCCGCGATGCCGGTCCGGGTGCCCTCGGTGAGGCCGAACGCCGCGTAGACCCCGATCACCGTGAGGCTGGACAGCAATGGTGCGATCACCGGCCAGGCGAACCGGCGGTGCGACTGGAGCACGCCGGTGAGCACCACGCCGACGCCGTAGAGCGGCAGCTGCGGCGCGAACACCCGCAGCAGGCGCGCGCCGGTCTCGAGTTCCGCGGGCGTCGCCGACGGCATGATCACCTTGACGAGCGGGCCGGCCGCGAGCGCCACCACGACCGCGACCGGCACCAGCAGTACCAGCACCCAGCCGAGCAGCGCCGAGGTGATTCGCCCGACCCGCTCCCGATCACCCGCCGCCACGGCCCTGGCCAGCAGCGGCACCACCAGGCTGGCCAGCGCGCCGCCGGCCACCAGCTCGAAGATGATGTTCGGCAGCGTGTTCGCCGCCAGATAGGTGTCGCCCAGGTCGGTCGGGCCGACCGTCCAGGCGAACACGGTGGTCCGCGCGAAGCCCGCCACGCGGCTCACCACGGTGAGCACCGCGATCAGCGCGGCGGCTCCGACGACGGTCCGCGACCTCACGCCGGGCGCCACGTCAGCTCTGCCGCCGCCCGAGCTCGTCGAGTTCGCGCAGGCCGGGGGTGCGCTGGATGACCGCGGTGAAGCTGACCCGCTCGCTGGCCGCGGTCAGCCCGGCCAGGCCCGCGAAGATCACCGCACGGCCGACCGGGCCGGCCTTGGCCGCGATCGCGACGCCGAGCAGCGCGCCGAGCGCGTTCGCGCCGGAGTCGCCGAGCATGATCTGCTCGTCCAGGTCGTCGGGCAGCAGCCCGGCCGCGGCGCCGGTCGCACCGGCGGCGAGCCCGCCCGCGGCGGCCATCGGCAGCAGCGGCGCGGCGATCAGCGCGCTTGCCTTGATCGCCCGGCCGGGGCGCAGGTCGAGCAGGTTGACCAGGTTCGCCGTACCCGCGATGACGCCCGCGCCGAGCGCCACGTCCGCCACCGTGCGCCACCGTGACCGGCGCGGCCGGTCCAGCGTGAGCAGCGCGGACGCGGCCAGCCCGGCCCCGCCCACCCCGGCGATCTTCACGAGCCCGCTGGTGACCCGGCCCTGCCGCAGCGCGCGCAGGTGACCGGCGAAACCCTTCGCGGCCTTCTGCTCCGGCCGGTTACCGACCACGTCGTCGTAGAGGCCGACCGCACCGGCGGTGAGCCCGGCGGTCAGCGCGGCCGCGGCGGCCGGGCCGCTGAGCGCGCCGGACGCGGCCGCGACCGAGGCACCGGCGGCGAGCGCGGGCCCACCGGCCAGCGTGACCGTGCGGCCGCGGAAGTTGGCCCGCTCCAGCGAGGGGTTGACCGGACTGCGGCGGACCGCGGTCAGCGTGGCACGCGCGGCGAGTGCACCGGCGGCGAACACCAGAATCCTAGGAACGGGCATGACGCGATTCTAGGAACCGGGCGATCACTGAGCGGGAGTGGGCAGTATCGACGTGGCGCCCGCGCCGAGCCCGTAGTGCCCGACCTTGTTCGTGCCGAGCAGGTCGGTCAGCGCCAGGCAGGTCACCACCGAGCCCTGCGCGGTGTTCACGTTGTCCACCGTGGAGATCGTCTTGGACAGGGCCGCGTCGCCGCGGATCGCCGCGACCACGTTGCCGTCACCGACGCCGTTGCCGCCCACGACCAGCTTCCCGGCCGCGTCGAACTGCGCCACCAGCGTCACCGTCGAGGTGTTCTTCTCGTCCGCACGCTCGTCGGTCGGCGGCAGCCCACCCACGATCACCACGGCCTCGGCCGGGCCGGTGACCTTGTCGTCCTCGACCGTGATGTAGTTCGCGGCCGCGTACGCGGCCAGCACCGCGTTGCGGTCCGAGTCGGTGGCCGGTGGCGTCCGGTCGTAGAGCGCGGTCGCCAGCAGCGCGGCCGAGGTCTCCACGCCGTCCGCGTTGCTGGGCAGCCCGGCCGCCGGCAGTGACGTCTGCACCGCGCGGTGCGCCAGGTCCAGCAGGTTCACGCTGTTGTCCGGCTCGGTGAAGCTCTCGCTGATGTCCACCCGCCCGGTCACGGTCGCACCGGCCGTGGCCAGCATGGTGCGCAGCTGCTCCGCGTAGTCACCACCGGTCGGCAGCACCACCAGCGCCACTCGCCGGCCGGTCAGCTTGCCGCCGAGCAGCATCGGTGCCGCGCCGACCGCGAAGTCCTCCTGGGAGTTGACCTCGTTCTGCAGCTGGCCGACGCTGTCCCGCAGCTGGCTGTTGTCCTTGCTGAGCTTCTGCACCTGGCCGTCCAGCGCGTCGACGGCCGGCCCGTTCAGCGCGGCGGTGCCGACCACCAGCCCGATCGCCAGCGCGAGGAAGACCGCGGTGAGCGACACGACATGGTACCGGAAATTGATCACAGGTAGCGCTTTCCCTAGAACAGCTGACCGAGCTGGAACACGAGATTGTCCCACCACTCGGAGACCACACCGAGGTACGCCTTGCCCACGGTGGAGACCGTCACCGCGGCCGTCATCGCCGCGATCGCCGACCCGGCGAGCAGCAGCAGCGACGATCCCGGGATGGTCTGCTTGTAGAGCCGGCTCACGCCCTTCGCGTCGACCAGCTTGCCGCCGACCCGCAGCCGGGTGAGGAACGTCGACGCCATACCGCCGCGCCCCTTGTCCAGGAACTCGACCAGCGTGTAGTGGGTGCCGACCGCCACGATCAGCTCCGCGCCCTTCTCGTCGGCCAGCAGCAGCGCGATGTCCTCGCTGGTGGCCGCGGCCGGGAAGGTGATCGCCGGCACGCCGAGCTGGTGCACGCGCGGCAGGCCCGGTGCCCGGCCGTCCGGATAGGCGTGCACCACGATCTCCGCGCCGCAGCGCAGCACGTCGTCGCTCACCGAGTCCATGTCCCCGATGATCATGTCGGGGGTGTAGCCGGCCTCGATCAGCGCGTCCGCGCCGCCGTCCACGCCGATCAGCACCGGCCGGTACTCCCGGATGTACGGCCGCAGCACGTCCAGGTCGGCCTTGTAGTCGTACCCGCGCACCACGATCAGCACGTGGCGCTTGTCGATCCTGGTCTCGATCTCGGGCACGCCGACGCCGTCGAGCAGCAGGTCGCGTTCCTGCTTCAGATAGTCCATTGTGTTCGCCGCGAACGCCTCGAGCTGCACCGACAGCCCCTCGCGCGCGTCCGCCATCGCCTTCGCCACGGTCTCCGCGTCCTGCCGGGTGCCGTGCACCAGCGCCTCGGACCCGGCGTACACGGTGTTCCCGTCGACCCGTACCGTGTCGCCCTCGCGGATCTGCTGGAAGACGCCCTCGCCGAGATCGTCCAGCAGCGGGATACCGGCCTTCACCAGCACCTCGGGCCCCAGATTCGGGTAACGCCCGGAGATCGACGGCTTCGCGTTCAGCACCGCGGCCACGCCGACCGCGACCAGCGAGTCGGCCGCGACCCGGTCCAGGTCGACGTGGTCGATCACGGCGATGTCGCCGGGTCGCAGCCGGCCGGTCAGCCGCTTCGTACGCCGATCGAGCCGAGCGGTGCCGGCGACGATCCCGGGTTCGGCGGCCCGGGTGCGGCGAAGAGTGGGTAGGCGCATCGCCATCATGGTGACACGTTGACTCGACCTCGTGTTCGCACGACATGCCGACAAATCGGCTTTGACCAGCTGATTTCCAGCCAAATCATTTTCGCCTGTGTCCGCAGTCACGTCACGCTGCGTCTTTTTCTCTTCCCACTTCCGGCGTGGCCGAGGTCCGCATGCTCCCGCGGGCACCAGTCCAATGCCACTTAGCTTATTTTGATCTTGGTTGCCTGGTGGGTGGTCTGGTGGCTTTGTCTGCTTCGATGGTGTGGTGTCGGGTGTGGGGGTGCGGCCGGATCAGGTGTCGGTCGGTGTGCTGGTGACGGCGGTGCCGCGGGATGCGGTTGATGGGGCGGTGGCGCAGTGCGGTGTGGGTGCGAAACGGTCGGATGGGAAGTTGCCGCCGCATGTGACGGCGTATCTGACGATGGGGTTGTGGCTGTTCGCGGATGATGACTATGCCGAGGTCGCGAAGAAGGTGACCGGTGGACTGGACCGGTTCGGGTGCTGGGATGCGGGCTGGTTGGCGCCGACGCCGGGTGGGATTTCTCAGGCCAGGAAGCGGCTGGGCCGGGATGTGCTGGCGGAGGTGTTCGAGCGGGTCGCCCGGCCGGTCGCGTCACCGGTCACGTCAGGTGCGTGGTTGCGGGACCGGCGGGTCCTTGCCATCGACGGGTTCGACGTGGACGTGCCGGACACGATGGAGAACGCGGCCGAGTTCGGGTACTCCCGGACCGGTGGTGGCCCGTCGGCGTTCCCGAAAGCCCGGGTCGTGGCGTTGACCGAGTGCGGGACACACGCGTTCCTGGCGGCGGAGGTCGGCGCGTATGCGGTCGCCGAACAGACCCTGGCCATGCCGTTGTATTCGCGGCTGCGACGCGGGGAACTGCTGACCGCCGACCGTGCCTTCTACTCGTTTACGGCGTGGGACCGGGCGCAGGCGACCGGCGCGGACCTGCTGTGGCGGATCCAGGCCGGGATCAGGCTCCCGGTGATCGAGATCCTCGGCGACGGCACCTATCTGACCGTGTTGATGGACAAGACGATCCGCGGTGGCCGCCGGGACCGGATCCTGGCCGCCGCGGCCGGCGGGACCCTGGACACCTGCGACGACGCGATCAACGACCGTGGCCTGCCCGCCGCCCACCTGGTCCGGATCGTCGAGTACGACGTCCCGGACCGGGCCGGTAACGGCACCGGTGAGCTGATCACCCTGGCCACCACCATCACCGACCCCGCCCAGGCCGGCCCGGACGAACTCGCCGAGGCATACCACCTGCGATGGGAACACGAAACCGCCAACGACCAGCTCAAAACCCACCTCCGCGGGCCCGGCCGGATCCTGCGCTCGAAACTGCCCGACCTCGTCCACCAGGAAATCTGGGCCTGGCTGCTCGTCCAGCACGCACTCACCGTCCTGATCACCGCCGCCGCCGACGCCGCCGCGATCGACCCCGACCGGATCAGCTTCACCGACACCCTGCGCCTCGTCCGCCGCTCAGCCACCGGCTCAGCGGCCATTTCCCCCTGAGGACTGGACCACCCAGCTACCCACCATCTGGACCCACATCACCCGGGAACTCAACCCCACCCGACGCCACCGCACCTGCCCCCGCGCCGTCAAACGCTGCCGCCGCAACATGTACCGGCCCAAACGACGCGACGAACCCGCCAGCACCCGACACACCGGCCCCGCCACCATCCGCCTCCACCCACCATCAAGATCAAAATAAGCTAAGTGGCATTGGGCACCAGTCGTCGCTGGCGCTCCTCCTTGCCGGTCCCGGCGTGGCCGGACACAACCCGCCGTCCCCGGCCCGGCCGGGTCGCAGGGCGCCGCCGGCGGCGTGGCCAGGCAGCAACCGCCGGCCCCCGGCCCGGCAGGACCACAGACCGCCGCTGGCGGCGTGGCCGGATGGCAACCGCCACCCTCGTGTCCGCGGGTGGCAGACCGCCGCTGGCGGCATGGCCTCCTGGCGACCGCCAGCCTCCTGGCGACAGGCAGCAGACCGCCGCTGCGGCATGGCCTCGTGGCGACCGCCGGGCTCGTGGCGCCGGGCAGCTGACCGCCGCTGGCGGAGTGGCCGAGCAGCGATCAGCCGGTCGCGCGGCAGCCGGGCAGCGGACCCGCCGGATCCCCGGCGGCGAACCGCCGGCCCCGCGGGGCCGGGAGAGCAGGCCGCAGCCAGGCTCGGTGGCGAGCTGCCGGGCTCCCGGACGGGAGCCCGGCAGCAGAAGCCGGATCTCAGCGCCGCTTCTCGCGGTCGGCGACCGCCAGCAGCTCCTCCGCGTGTGCGATGCCCAGGTCGGAGTCGGGCAGGCCGGCGAGCATGCGGGAGAGTTCCCGGGCCCGGTCCGTGTCCTCGACGACCCGCACGCCGCTGGTGGTCACCGCGCCGCCGGTGTCCTTCGCCACCACCAGGTGCCGGTCCGCGAACGCGGCCACCTGCGGCAGGTGCGTCACCACCAGCACCTGGTGGCTGCGCGCCAGCCGGGCCAGCCGCCGCCCGATCTCCACCGCGGCGGTGCCGCCCACACCGGAGTCGACCTCGTCGAAGACCAGCGTCGGCGGGCCACCGGCACCGGCGAAGACCACCTCGATCGCCAGCATCACCCGGGACAGCTCACCGCCGGACGCGCCGCGTTGCAGCGGCAGCGCCGGTGCGCCCGGGTGGGCCAGCAGGCGCAGCTCGACCTCGTCCGCGCCGTCCGCGGTCACGCCGACCTCGGTGCCGTCCACGGTCACCGACGGCTCGCTCTTGCCCGCGGTCCGGGGCAGCACCGCGACCTCGACCCGCGCGTGCGGCATCGCCAGCCCGGCCAGCTCGACGCTGACCTGCTCGGCGAACCGGCCGGCCGCCTCGGTGCGGGCCGCGGTCAGCCGGGCTGCCTGCTCCGCCACCTCCGCCTCGAGCCGCTGGCGCTCCCTCTCCAGCTCCTCGAGCAGCTCGTCGGACGTGTCCAGCTCGCCGAGCCGGGTCCGCGCGGTCTCCGCCCAGGCGATCACGCCGTCGATGTCGTCCGCGTACTTTCGGGTCAGCCCGCGCAGCAGCGCCCGCCGCTCGTAGATCGCGGCCAGCCGGTTCGGGTCCGCGTCCAGCGCGTCCAGATAGGACGACAGCTCCGCGGTCACGTCCGCGACCAGCGTGGCGGCCTCCTCGATCCGGCCCGCGAGGTCGCCGAGCTTCGCGTCGACGCCCGCCTGCCCCTCCAGCGTGCGCCGGGCGACGCCGAGCAGGCTGGTCGCGTCCGGCGTCTCGTCGCCGGCCTCGGCGCCGCCGGCCACCGACTGGTAGGCCAGCGCGGCCGCGGTCCGCAGACCCTCCGCGTGCTCGAGGCGCTGCGCCTCCGCCTTCAGCTCGTCATCCTCCCCCGGCTGCGGGTCGACCCGGGTGATCTCGTCCAGCCCGAGCTTGAGGAGGTCGGCCTCCTGGTTGCGGTCGCGCGCGTTGCGGCGCCGGTCGGCCAGGTCGTCCGCGGTGCGACGCCACTTGGTGAACGTCTCCCGGAACGTCTCCAGCAGCTTCTCGTGCTCCGGACCGGCGAACCGGTCGAGCGCGGCGCGCTGCTCCGCCGGCCGCAGCAGGCGCAGCTGGTCGGACTGACCGTGCACGGCCAGCACGCGCTCACCGACGTCGGTCAGCACGGCGACCGGCGCGGACCGGCCGCCGACGTGGGCCCGGGAGCGGCCCTCGATGGTGACGGTGCGCGACAGCATGACCGCGCCGTCGTCGTCCGCCTCCGCGCCCGCGTCGGTGATCCGGGCCAGCACGGCGTCGGCGATCTTGCCGGTCAGGCGCAACCGCCCCTCGACGACCGCGCGGCCCGGGTCGCTTCGCACGCGACCGGCGTCGGCCCGCCCGCCGAACAGCAGGCCGAGGCCGGTCACGACCATGGTCTTCCCGGCGCCGGTCTCACCGGTTATCACGTTCATCCCGCCGGTCAGCGGCAGTGTGGTGTCCTCGATGACGCCCAGGCCGGTGATACGCAGCTCTTCCAGCACAGGCAAAGACAGTAGCCGCGTCCTCTGACACATTTCCAGCCGAGCGGTGCGCCAATTGCCGGGAACACCGTGATTACCGCCGCTTCGTACCCCGCCAGCCGAGAACCGGGAGGTCGAATTTCGCCACCAGCCGATCGGTGAACGGTCGCGGCGCCAGCTGGACGACACGCACCGGTTGCGCACCGCGCCGGACGGTGACCTTCGCGCCGGGCGGCAGGTCGAACACGCGGTGGCCGTCCGCGCAGAGCGTGGCGACCGACGTGTACGGATCCACCGTGATCACGAACGTGGACGTGGGCGCGGTCACCAGCGGCTTGCTGAACAGCGCGTGCGCCGCGACCGGCACCAGCAGCAGCGCCTCCACCTCGGGCCAGACCACCGGGCCGCCGGCCGAGAACGCGTACGCGGTCGAGCCGGTCGGGGTCGCGCAGACCACGCCGTCGCAGCCGTACCGGGACAGCGGCCGCCCGTCCACGTCCACGCGCAGCTCCAGCATCTGCGCGCGCTGGCCCTTCTCCACCGTGACCTCGTTGAGCGCCCAGCTCTCCGCGATCAGCTCGCCGTCCAGCTCGGCCTTGACGTCCAGGGTGAGCCGCTCGTCCACGGTGTACGCACCGCGCACCACGTCCGCCACGGCCTGGTCGATGTCGCTGATCTCGGCCTCGGCCAGGAAGCCGACCTTGCCGAGGTTGATGCCGAGCAGCGGCGCCTTGTTCGGCCGGGCCAGCTCGGCCGCACGCAGGAACGTGCCGTCACCGCCGAGCGCGAACACGATCTCCACGCCCTCGGCCGCGGACGGGCCGAACACCGGCGTCACGCCGGGCGGCAGGTCCAGATCGCCGATCTCGGAGGCCACCACCCGCACCTCGAAGCCCGCGCGCACGAGGTCGTTCGCTATCGACGCCGCGTGCTCCGTGCTGTGCCGGCGCCCCGTGTGGGTCACCAGCAGCGCCGACCGGTTAGCGGTGCTCGTCACTCGTCACTCCCCTGTCAACAAGCGATTCCGCGCCGGTCTGCGGCGCGTGCTCCGCCACCGTACCCGTGGGTCCGGCCTCGACGACCGCGCGCACGTGGCCCGGATCCGCGGCCGGTTCGCCGCGCCGCAGCCACACGAAGAACTCGACGTTCCCGCTCGGCCCGGGCAGCGGGCTCGCGGCCACCCCGGCCAGCCCGAGGCCCAGCTCCAGCGCGGCGGCACACACGTCGAGCACCGCCTCCGCACGCAGCGCCGGGTCGCGGACCACGCCGCCCTCGCCGACCCGCTCCTTGCCGACCTCGAACTGCGGCTTGACCATCAGCGCCAGGTCCGCGTCCGGTAGCGTGCAGCCGGCCAGCGCGGGCAGCACCAGGCGCAGCGAGATGAAGGACAGGTCGGACACGACCAGGTCGACCGGGCCACCGATGGTCTCCGGCGTGAGCGTGCGCACGTTCGTGCGTTCGAAGACCCGCACCCGCTCGTCGGTACGGAGCTTCCACGCCAGCTGCCCGTAGCCGACGTCCACCGCGACCACCTCGGCCGCGTCCGCACGCAGCAGCACGTCGGTGAAACCGCCGGTGGACGCGCCCGCGTCCAGGCACCGCCGCCCGGCCACCGCCAGGCCCCGGGGCCCGAACGCGGCGAGCGCACCGGCCAGCTTGTGCCCGCCGCGGGACACGTACTCGTCGACCGGGTCCGCGCCGGTGACCACGATCGGCTCGGCGGGGTCGAGCTGCGCGGCGGCCTTGCGGGCGACCACGCCCCGGACCTCGACGCGACCGGCCTCGATCAGCGAGGCGGCCTGCTCCCGGGAGCGGGCCAGGCCGCGGCGGACGAGTTCGGCGTCTAGACGGATGCGGCGTGCCATGCGGTCTTCTTCACGTGTCTTTCGGGGGGGGAGGGCCGGTCAGGCCTGGTCGATGGTGGCGAGCGTCTCGCGCAGGATCTGGTGCGCGGCCTCGTACTCGGCGATCTGGTCGGCCGGGGACAGCGACGCCGCGTTCGCCAGCGAGGCCAGCATCGCGTCCACGGCCGGGTGCCCGGTGGTCCCGTCGCCGGGCTCGGTCATCCGCACCGGCGGCGCGTTCGCCGGCAGCGGCGGCCGCGGCACGGCCGGTGGGCGCGGGACCGGGAACGGCGTGCTCATGCGCGGGTGGTCCCGTCGTCGAAGAGCGGCGGTACCGCCTTCTTCGCGCGCCTGGCCGGTGCCTTCTTCGCCGCGGGCGGCAGGTCGGCGGGCGTCGGCACGGCCTTCTTCGCCGGCGGCGTGGCCTTGATCGTGGGTACCTTCTTGGCGACCTTGCGCGGCGGCGTGATCTTCGCGGCCGGCGTCGTGGCGGGCGTCTCCACGACCGGCTCGTCCTCGGCCGGGGCCGCGGGCGCGGCCGTCGCGTCCGGCACGGCCGTGCCGCCGCCCGGCGCCTTCGCCACCGCCTTCTTCGCCACCGCCTTCTTCGCGACGACCTTCTTCACCGTGACCGGGGCCGGGTTCGCCGCGGACACGGCCGCAGCCGCCTCCACCGCGGGTTCGACGGTCAGGTCACCGGGTACGTCCACCGGCCGGGCCGCGAGCCGGCCCTCCAGCTCGGCCACCCGCCGCCGCAGCGACGCGACCTCGTCGGACGTGACCAGCCCGACCGCGGTCAGTGCCCGGTCGACCTCGGTGCGGACCAGGCGCTCGACCACGGCCCGGTTCGCGGTGCCGGCCGCCAGCGCGTCCTCGACGAGTGCCTGCAGCTGGACCGCGGTCGCGCCGCCCTTGCCCACCAGCCTCATCGCGGTTCTGGTGGCCTGCTTGCGCGAGTTCTCGGTCAGTCCCAGGGCGAGGTCCAGGTAGGCCCGCCACGCTTCCTTCGGCATCCGGTCGTCCCCTCACTGTTCCGATACGGTCCCCCGCGCGTGCCACGCTACCGGGCGACGTCGCCGGACCCGTGCGGTACCGTGCGGGAGGTTCGGTGACCGGCGTGGAGAGGATCAGGCGTGGCCAGCGTAGACGAGGTTCGGGCGGCATTGAACACTCTCGCGGCGCGGCTCGCCGCGAACGCGGACGCCCAGCAGCGCATCGACCTCAACCGCACGCTCGCCGCCCGCGTCCCGGACCTGGCCACCGCGTTCCACGGCACGCTGGTGGACGGCCGCCTGGTCGACATCGCCGACGGCGACGACCCGAAGGCGAAGATCTCCCTCACCGCGAACAGCGACGACCTGATCGCCCTGATCAACGGGCAGCTCGACGTGATGAAGGCGATCGGCTCCGGCCAGGTCAAGATCGGCGCCAACCCGTTCGACCTGCTCAAGCTCCGCAAACTGCTGTAGTCCTGGCCGTCGCTCCGCTCCCCGGGCTCGGCGCCACTTCCTGCGAGGGCGGGGCCGGCCGGACGACAGAGCGTGTCCGGCCGGCCCCGCCCTCTCCGGTCACCCGCGCCTCACGGCGTACCCGGCGATGGTTCTATGCCTTGTAGTCGTCGGCCTTGACCGCCGGTGCGAAGAGGCCGGAGAGGTCGGGCGCGACGAACGTGGCCTTCTGCTCGGCCGGCGCGTTGCGCAGGTCCTCGACCGTGTGTACGCCGGTGAGCACGAGCAGCCCGTCCATGCCGGCCCGGACCGCGCCCTCCAGATCGGTGTCCAGCCGGTCGCCGACCACCAGCGCCTTCGTCGCACCGACCCGCTCGGCCGCGGTGGTGAACAACGCGGGCGCGGGCTTGCCGACGATCACGTCCGGGTCCCGGCCGAGCGCGTGCCGCAGCGCGGCCACCAGCGAGCCGTTGCCCGGCAGCGGGCCGCGCGGGCTGGGCAGCGTCTTGTCCGTGTTCGTGGCCAGCCACATCGCGCCGGCCCGGATCGCCACGCTGGCCTCGGCGAGGTCCGCCCAGCCGACCGCGGGACCGTAGCCCTGCGCGACCGCGGCCGGCCGGTCCTCCGCCTTGCTCACCACGGTCAGGCCGACCGCCTCGATCTCGGCGCGCAGCGCGTCCGCGCCGACCACCAGCACCGTAGCGCCGGCCGGGAGCCGGTCCGCGAGCACGGCCGCGGACGCGCCGGCCGAGGTCAGCACCTCCTCCGGCGTGGCCGGGATACCCATGCCGGTCAGCAGCGCGGCCACGTCGGCGGCCCGGCGGGACGCGTTGTTCGTGGCGTAGGCGACCGGGACGCCGGCCTCGTGGAGCCGCGCGATGGCCTCGACCGCGCCCGGGATCGGCTGGTCGATCAGGTAGACCACCCCGTCCAGGTCGAAGATCACCAGGTCGTACCCGTCGATCAGACGATCGCTCACGCTGCCTCCTCGGCCGTCGCTGTTCCGCCCCCGATCATTCCAGGCGCGCGTCACCCTGCCGTGGGGTAGGCCTGCGGCGGGCCGGCCAGCATCGCCTTCGCGGCCGCGCCCAGCTCGTCCGGGATGATCTCCACCTGACCGTCCTCGAACGCGGCCAGCGTGCGCCGCGCGATGTCCGCCGCGTCGTTCAGCGGCCCGGTCCAGAAGTCCTGGTGCCCGGTGTCCGTCATGCCGAAGTACGCGCCCGCCACGTGCGTGCCCTGCCCGGCCAGCTCGGCCCGGACCGCGTTGGTCATCGCCCACTGCGCGGCCTTCGCCACGTGGTAGGCGTTCGCCCGGTCACCGGCCACCCAGGACATCGCCGAGTTGATGTTGAGAACACCACCGCCGCCGTTCGCCCGCAGGATCGGCGCGAACGCGCGCACCATCCACAGCGGACCCCAGAAGAACGCGTCCAGCTGACCGCGGATCTCCGCCTCGTCGCCGTCCACCAGGTTCGCGAACGACGAGTTGCCCGCGTTGTTGACCAGCAGCGTCACGTCCGTGGCGATCTCCGCTGCTCTGCTTACCTGCGCCGGATCCGTCACGTCCAGGCCGATGACCTCGGCACCGGGCAGGTCCACGGCCTCCGGCCGGCGCGCGGTCGCGTAGACCTTGGCGGCGCCCCGCGCCAGCAGCTCGCGTGCGAAGTGCCGGCCCAGCCCGCGGTTCGCCCCGGTGACAAGCACGACCGAATTCTTCAGATCCATGACCATTGCTCCCTGTACGTAGTGAATCCTGCCGGGGTTACGCTAAAACTTCACGTTGACGTCAAAGGCAAGTCTCGTGACGACCGACACCTCCCGGGAGCGCTCAGTGATCCGCATCGGCGACCTCGCCGCGAAGACCGGCGTCAGCACCCGCGCGCTGCGCTACTACGAGGAGCAGGGCCTGCTTCCCGCCGCCCGTACCGGTGGTGGCCAGCGGTTCTATCCCGAGGCCGCGGTCGACCGGGTCGGCCTGATCCAGGACCTGTTCGCGGCCGGGCTGTCCAGCCGTTCGCTCTCCGTGCTGCTCCCGTGCGTCGACGCACAGGAAGCCACCGACGAGGCGATGACGCTGCTGCGGACGGAACGAGACCGGATCGACCGGCAGATCCGCGAGCTGATCACCACCAGGGACCGTCTCGACCAGGTGATCGAGGAGTGCGCCGGCGCGTCGCCGGCCACCTGCGGCCACCTGGTCTACCCACCCGTGGCGCAGACCGTCCGGGCGTAGCACGCCCGCGGGTTGCGCGCCGGGCCGGGAGCTACGCTGGGACCTGACGTTGACGTCAAAGGTACCTTCGACACCCTGCGGGAGCCCTTCCGTGATACGCATCGGCGATCTGGCCACGCGCGGCGGCGTGAGCGTGCGCGCGCTGCGCTACTACGAGGAGCAGGGCCTGCTGCACGCGACGCGCAGCGCCAGCGGGCAGCGGCACTACCCGGAGGCCGCGGTCGAGCGCGTGCGGCTGATCCAGCAGCTCTACGCGGCCGGTCTGTCCAGCCGGCACATCGCGGCGCTGATGCCGTGCGTCGACGCGAACGAGCCGAGCGAGGAGTCGACCGCGCTGATGAAGGCCGAACGGGACCGCATCGACCGGCAGATCCAAGAGCTGATCTCCACGCGGAACCGGCTGGACGCCGTCATCGCCCACTCGCAGAATCCGGCCTCGTGCACGCGCAACGTCGCACCGGAGCTGTCCGCCCCGCTGGCCGTCGTCTCGTAGCCGCCGGCGGCATGCGAAAAGGCCCCGGCCGGGTGGTCGGGGCCTTTCTCTGATCAGCGACGGGTACGGCTCAGCGAGTGCTGCCGTCGTCGAACTTCGGGCCGAGGTCGCGCGGTGCGGCGGACTCCTCCGCCTCCTTGGCCTTCAGCTTCGCGTCCTCGTCGTCCTCGTCCGCGGCGGTGTCGGAGGCCCCGGCTTCCGCGGCGGCGCCCGTCAGCTCGTCGTCCTCGTCCGACTCCTCGTCGTCGTCATCGTCGTCGTCCGACTCGTCGTCATCGTCATCGTCGTCCGACTCGTCGTCATCGTCCGACTCGTCGTCGTCCGAGTCGCCGGGCGCGTCCGCGTCACGGCCGGCGGCCGCAGACATGGCGGAGTCGCCGTCGGGCTCGTCCTCGCCCTCGATCTCGACGCCGTCCAGTTCGAGCAGACGCTCGGCCGCGTCGGTCGCGCCGTCCTCGTCCGCGGTCGCCGCGCGGGCGAACCACTCACGCGCCTCCTCGCGACGGTCGGTCGCCAGCAGCGCGTCCGCGTAGGCGTAGCGCAGCCGGGCCGTCCACGGCTCGACCTTGCCCTCCGCGGTCAGCTCACGAACCTGCAGCATCGACACGGCCGCGTCGTTCTGGCCCATGTCACCGCGCGCACCGGCGGCCACGATCAGCAGCTCCACGGCCGTGTCCTTGGGCAGCGCCGCGCTGTCCGTGTTGCGGAACAGGTCGATCGCTCGCTCCGGACGGCCCAGCGCCCGCTCGCAGTCGGCCAGCACGGCCACGTGCGACTGCTTGCCGGTCATCCGGTGGTACGTCCGGATCTCCGCGATCGCGGTCTGCCACTCCCCCGCGTGGTACGCGGCGAGCCCCACGGCCTCCCGCACCACCGCGATCCGGGACGCGAGACGCCGGGCCGCCAGCGCGTGCGCGAGCGCGAGCTCCGGCTCCTCGTCGATCAGCCGGCCGGTCATCACCAGGTGCCGGGCCACGCTCTCCTGCACCGGCTTGTTCAGCGAGAGCAGCTCCGCGCGTACGTCCCGGTCCAACTCGGTCGCCTCGACCTCGTCCGGGATCGTGGGCGCGACCTGGGCCGCCTCGACGCGCTCGTCGCCGCGCTCGACCCGGTCACCATCGCGGACACCCTGGCCCTCACGCTCGCGGAACCCGCCACGGTCGTTGCGGAACCCGCCTTCGCGCTCCCGGAACCCGCCCCGCGAGTCACCACCGCGGGCACCGCCCTCACGCTCGCGGAAGCCACCGCCGCGCGAGTCCCGGTCACCACCGCGGAAACCACCGCCGCGCGAGTCACGGTCGCCGCCGGACCGGAAGCCACCGCCACGGGAGTCACGGTCGCCGCCGCTGCGGAAGCCACCCTGACCCTCGCGGTCCCGGAAGCCGCCACCGCGCGAGTCACCGCCACGAGGACCGCCCTCGCGGTCGCCGCCACGGAACCCACCGGATCGCTCGCCGCCGCTGCGGAAGCCGCCGCCGCGCGAGTCCCGGTCACCGCCACGGAAACCACCCTCACGGTCGCCGCCACTGCGGAACCCGCCCGCGCGGTCGCCGCCGCCGCTGCGGAAGCCACCACCGCGTGTGTCACGATCACCGCCACGGTAGCCACCCTCGCGGCCGGCACCGCGGGAGTCACCGCCGCGGAAGCCGCCCTCGCGGTCCCCGCCGGCGCGCTCGCCGCCGCCACTGCCCTGGCCCGCACGGTCCCGGAAGCCACCGCCACGAGAGTCCCGGTCACCGCCACGGAACCCGCCGCCCTCACGGTCACCGCCGCCGGACCGGAAGCCACCGCCACGGGAATCGCGGTCGCCGCCGGAACGGAAACCGCCGCCGCGCGAGTCACGGTCACCACCGGAGCGGAACCCGCCCGCGCGGTCGCCACCGCCGCTGCGGAAGCCGCCGCCCTGACCGTCCCGGTCCCCGCCACTGCGGAAACCACCGCCACGGGAGTCACGGTCACCGCCGGAACGGAAGCCACCGCCGCGCGAGTCACGGTCACCACCGGAGCGGAACCCACCGGCGCGGTCGCCACCGCCGCTGCGGAAGCCGCTGCCCTGACCGTCCCGGTCCCCGCCACTGCGGAAACCACCGCCGCGCGAGTCCCGGTCACCGCCGCGGAAGCCACCCTCACGGTCGCCGCCGGAACGGAAACCGCCACCGCGCGAGTCACGGTCACCACCGGAGCGGAACCCGCCCGCGCGGTCGCCACCGCCGCTGCGGAAGCCGCTGCCCTGACCGTCCCGGTCCCCGCCACTGCGGAAACCACCGCCGCGCGAGTCCCGGTCACCGCCGCGGAAGCCACCCTCACGGTCACCGCCGGAACGGAAACCGCCACCGCGCGAGTCACGGTCACCACCGGAGCGGAACCCACCGGCGCGGTCGCCACCGCCGCTGCGGAAGCCGCTGCCCTGACCGTCCCGGTCCCGGAAGCCGCCACCGCGCGAGTCGCCACCGCGGAAGCCGCCCTCTCGGTCGCCCCCACCGCTGCGGAAGCCACCACCACGGGAATCGCGGTCGCCGCCGGACCGGAAACCGCCGCCACGGGAGTCACGGTCACCGCCGGAGCGGAACCCACCGGCGCGGTCACCACCGCCACCGCGGAAGCCACCGTCACGGTCGCCGCCCGAGCGGAATCCGCCGCCACGCGAGTCCCGGTCTCCACCACGGAACCCGCCACCGTCACGGTCGCCGCCACCGGCCCGGAAGCCACCGCCACGGGAGTCACCACCGGACCGGAAGCCACCACGGGAGTCACGGTCGCCGCCGGAGCGGAAACCACCGCCACGGGCGTCGCGGTCTCCACCGCTGCGGAAGCCGGCGCCGCGGGAGTCGCCGCCCCGGAAGTCGCGGTCGCCGCCTCGAGAGTCGCGGTTGCCGCGCGCGTCGTCGCGGCCCCGCCCGTCGCGGCCGTCATCCCGCCGGGAACGCGGGTTGTCGCCGTCCGGTCCTGGGTTCACGAGTACATCCTTCCTGGGGGCGCTGCGGCTCGCAGCGCCGACGAAACTGTCGATCCATGACGCCCGGCCCGGGCGAGCCCGTAAATACAACTAAGGGCCGCCCCGGGAAGGGTGGCCCTCAATTGTAAAGAAGTCCGGCGGTGTCCTACTCTCCCACACCCTCCCGAGTGCAGTACCATCGGCGCTGGAGGGCTTAGCTTCCGGGTTCGGAATGTGACCGGGCGTTTCCCCTCCGCTATTACCGCCGTAACACTATGAACTTTACAAACCGGGGTGTTCACGGTTGTTTGTTCAGATATCACACAGTGGACGCGAGCAGTCTCGAAAAGTTTGTGTAGTCAAGTCCTCGGCCTATTAGTACCGGTCAACTCAACACGTTACCGTGCTTACATCTCCGGCCTATCAACCCAGTCATCTACTGGGAGCCTTACCCCACCGAAGTGGGTGGGATACCTCATCTTGAAGCGAGCTTCCCGCTTAGATGCTTTCAGCGGTTATCCCTTCCGAACGTAGCCAACCAGCCATGCCCATGGCAGGACAACTGGCACACCAGAGGTTCGTCCGTCCCGGTCCTCTCGTACTAGGGACAGCCCTTCTCAAGTATCCTACGCGCGCGGCGGATAGGGACCGAACTGTCTCACGACGTTCTAAACCCAGCTCGCGTACCGCTTTAATGGGCGAACAGCCCAACCCTTGGGACCTGCTACAGCCCCAGGATGCGACGAGCCGACATCGAGGTGCCAAACCATCCCGTCGATATGGACTCTTGGGGAAGATCAGCCTGTTATCCCCGGGGTACCTTTTATCCGTTGAGCGACACCGCTTCCACACGCAAGTGCCGGATCACTAGTCCCGACTTTCGTCCCTGCTCGACCCGTCAGTCTCACAGTCAAGCTCCCTTGTGCACTTACACTCAACACCTGATTGCCAACCAGGCTGAGGGAACCTTTGGGCGCCTCCGTTACCCTTTAGGAGGCAACCGCCCCAGTTAAACTACCCACCAGACACTGTCCCTGAACCCGATAAGGGCCCGAAGTTAGATACCCAGATCAACCAGAGTGGTATTTCAAGATTGCCTCCACCCGAACTGGCGTCCGAGCTTCACCGGCTCCCACCTATCCTACACAAGCCAACCCAAATACCAATGTCAAGCTATAGTAAAGGTCCCGGGGTCTTTCCGTCCTGCCGCGCGTAACGAGCATCTTTACTCGTACTGCAATTTCGCCGGGCCTGTGGTTGAGACAGTGGGGAAGTCGTTACGCCATTCGTGCAGGTCGGAACTTACCCGACAAGGAATTTCGCTACCTTAGGATGGTTATAGTTACCACCGCCGTTTACTGGCGCTTAAGTTCTCAGCCTCGCCATCACTGGCTAACCGGTCCCCTTAACGTTCCAGCACCGGGCAGGCGTCAGTCCATATACATCGTCTTACGACTTCGCATGGACCTGTGTTTTTAGTAAACAGTCGCTTCCCCCTGCTCTCTGCGGCCATACCACGCTCCACCAGCAAGTGGCTTCACGCGTCCGGCCCCCCTTCTCCCTAAGTTACGGGGGCAATTTGCCGAGTTCCTTAACCACAGTTCACCCGTCGCCTCGGTATTCTCTACCTGACCACCTGTGTCGGTTTAGGGTACGGGCCGCTCAAAGCTCGCTAGAGGCTTTTCTCGGCAGCATAGGATCACTGACTTCACCTGAATCGGCTCGGCATCACGTCTCAGCCTATATGCGTCACGGATTTGCCTATGACACGGCCTACACGCTTACCCCGGCACAACCACTCACCGGGCTCAGCTACCTTCCTGCGTCACCCCATCGCTTGCCTACTACCCACCAGGATCCCAGACTCCCCTTTATCAGTCCGAAGACGTCAATCAGTTCGCGTGGTTAGCACAGTGAGGTTCGGCAGGGACGCTTCTTCGCGGGTACGGGAATATCAACCCGTTGTCCATCGACTACGCCTCTCGGCCTCGCCTTAGGTCCCGACTCACCCAGGGCGGATTAGCCTGGCCCTGGAACCCTTGGTCATCCGGCGGAAGGGATTCTCACCCTTCATTCGCTACTCATGCCTGCATTCTCACTCGTCCAGCGTCCACCACTCGGTCACCCGGCAGCTTCACCCGCTGAACGACGCTCCCCTACCCATCCACACAAAGTGTGAATGCCACAGCTTCGGCGGTGTACTTGAGCCCCGCTACATTGTCGGCGCGGAACCACTTGACCAGTGAGCTATTACGCACTCTTTAAAGGGTGGCTGCTTCTAAGCCAACCTCCTGGTTGTCAATGCGATCCCACATCCTTTTCCACTTAGCACACGCTTAGGGGCCTTAGCTGGCGATCTGGGCTGTTTCCCTCTCGACTACGAAGCTTATCCCCCGCAGTCTCACTGCCACGCTCTCACTTACCGGCATTCGGAGTTTGGCTGACTTCAGTAACCTTGTAGGGCCCCTAGGCCATCCAGTGCTCTACCTCCGGCAAGAAACACGCAACGCTGCACCTAAATGCATTTCGGGGAGAAC